>CAYHOC010000114.1:0-1542 GCA_964358135.1 uncultured Gammaproteobacteria bacterium | reverse complement strand
TGACATCCGGCATGGCTTTCTCCTTGCGCCGAAATTTTCCGGCGCGCCCGTTAAGGGTTTTTTGCTGATGCCTTATCCGACACCATGTCGGAGTCGGCTTCTTGGAAAAGTAATCCGTTCAGAAAAATTTCGGGTATTACCCCTTCCTTTCCTCGATCTTTAAAGAACGCCATCCTGTATCACACTATATCACCATTAAAGAATTTGTCAAGGGGGCCGGGATCGTTGAAAAACTCCGGACTTTGGGGATTACCGTTATCCTACAAGCTTGTAGGATAACGGTAATCCGACAGTAAGGATTCCCGCCGTGAGGCGGGGCGATTCTCGGGTCCGACGTTCGATTTAATTGCCAAAAGATCCAAAATTTAGTATCATTAAATCAGTCATTTCCGCCCGCCCGCCGAGTCGGCGGGCGGGCGGAAACGATTTGAGATCCGCGATTAAAAATATGGAAGATAAAAAAACCACGGTTGAAATAAAAATTGCCACGATTTTTAAGATTATCGGCGCGGTTCTTTTAGTTTGGCTTTTGTATTATCTCCGCGACATTTTGGCGATTTTTTTGGCGGCGCTTCTGCTCGCGGCCGTGATCAATCCGTTTGCCAACTGGTTTGAAAAGCGCCGCATTCCGCGGGCGCTGGCGGTGCTGATTATTTATCTTTTGCTGGGCGCGTTTTTGGGGCTGATAATTTTTTTGCTCGCGCCGCCGATTATTTCCGATTCAATCAATTTTGTCCGCGAACTGCCGGCGCGTTTGGATGTCATCAGGCAAAGTTACGAATCATTCATCAATTTGCCGGAGCGGCTTGGAATTGGCGGTGATTTGACCGGCATTTTTGCCGATGTGGAGAGCGGATTAAGCGGCGCGGCTGAAAAGGTTTTCAAAACAGCGGCTGATGTTTTTGGCGGGTTTGTCGCGCTGGCGCTGATTTTGGTTTTGGCTTTTTATCTCGTGACCGAGAAGGGAAATCTTAAAGACCTCGTGTCTTTTGCCGTGCCGGCGGAATACGAGCCGCATCTGGCCGGCTATTTCAGCCAGATCAGCCAGAAAATTTCTTCGTGGGTTAAGGGACAGCTGATTGTCGGGCTGGTGATGGGGGTTTTTGTCTACATCGGTTTGACGATTTTGGGAGTAAAATACGCGCTGGCCATCGCCCTTTTGGCCGCGCTTTTGGAATTTATCCCGTATGTCGGGCCGGTTCTTAGCGCTATTCCGGCCGTCATTTTGGGGCTCACCGAATCGCCGGTGAAAGCGCTGATGGTCGTGGCTTTATTTTGGATTTTGAATCGTCTGGAAAATGATCTTCTGATTCCGAAAGTAATGCGGCGCGCCACCGGGTTAAATTCGGTGATTACGCTTCTCTCCATCGTTATCGGATTTAAGCTCGGAGGAATTTTGGGAATTATCTTGGCGGTTCCGACCGTAACGGCCGGCGGCGTTTTTGTGAAGGCGTATTTTGAAAAGAAATCGATCCGGCCGCCAGCGCCGGAATAAAAATTTTATTGTTAAAGATTTCTACTGGGTATGCCCCGTTAGAAGCC
>CAYHOC010000113.1:0-1616 GCA_964358135.1 uncultured Gammaproteobacteria bacterium | reverse complement strand
TACCCCAAAACGGTGCTTGCTGTCTTGAATTCAGGGTCATTGACTAAATCTTTACAATTTGATAAGGTAGTGCTATAATAAGAAGCGTTAATTATCAACAAAAATCATTTGCATTTCGGCCTAAATTTAAGGATTTTGAGGCTTAGAATCCGCAAGTTTGGCCGAGATGAAACTGTCTTATCGGGCAGTTTTAATTTCCGCCTGAGGCGGATCAGCTTTTGGCTGAAATCTCAAATAGCGTTTAACCTTCGGCATCCAACATCTGATCAATAGTCAATTGTCAGGTGTCAAATGTCAGTTGTCGTTTATGCCCCGTTAGAAGTCTGCCTTAGATAAATAATGGGAGCATCCAAAATTAATCAATCTCACACATAGAAGTTTATATCATAGAACAGAAAAAATTATTAAATTTTTTTTGCCAAGGACTTCTAACGGGGTATGCCAACCACAAATCAGTTAATTAGAAAAGGAAGAAAAAGCAAAGCGACCAAAAGCAAGGCGCCGGCTTTGCAATTGGTCCAGAATACGCTGGTGCGCCGGAAAAAAGATCTTCCGGGCGGCGCGCCTTTTAAGCGCGGCGTGTGCCTTAAGGTTTATACCACCACTCCTAAAAAACCGAACTCGGCGTTGCGCAAAGTGGCCAAAATCCGTTTATCAAACGGGATGGAAGTCATCGCCTATATTCCGGGCGTCGGACACAATCTTCAGGAGCACTCAATCGTGATGATCCGCGGCGGGCGCGTTAAAGACCTGCCGGGCGTTCGCTACCACATCGTCCGCGGCGTTTATGATACGCAGGGCGTTGCCGATCGCCGCAAGGGCCGGTCCGTCTACGGCGCCAAACGCCCGAAGAAATAACCCGTTAGCTCGTTAACTCGTTAATAAATAATTTTAATATGAGACACAAACCAGCGCCAAAAAGAAAAATCTTGCCCGACCCGAAATTCAAAAATGTAACGGTCGCGAAATTGATAAATTATGTGATGGAGGGGGGGAAAAAATCAACCGCGCAGGCAATCGTCTACGGAGCTTTTGATTTAATCCAGAAAAAAACCGAGCATGACCCGCTGGCCATCTTTGATTTGGCGGTGAGAAATCTTTCGCCGCTTCTGGAAGTTAAAAGCAAGCGCGTCGGCGGCGCGAACTATCAGATTCCGATACCGGTCCGCGGCGAACGCAAGCTCGCCCTCGCCTTCCGCTGGCTCCTATTGGCCGCCCGCAGTAAAAAGGGGAAGCCGATGGCCGAAAAACTCGCCGGAGAAATCACCTTGGCTTCCAAAAATGAAGGCGACGCCTTCAAAAAGAAAATGGATGTTCAGAGAATGGCCGAAGCCAATAGAGCATTTGCTCATTTCGCCAGGTATTAATAAGCGAATAGCGAATCCATCCGAATATTACAAATGGCGAATGTCAAGGCACAAACTAAGAGGTCCGATTTAATTGAGCCGGAATTAAGTTACCAGATTGTGGGAAGTCTTTTCAGAGTTTTTAATGAATTGGGGCCGGGTTTGCAAGAAAAGCACTATCAGAAAGCCGTTTCCGAGGAATTTCGTAAGTCGGGCATAGAGTTTAATGAACAGGTTATTGTGCCGCTTGCCTTCGGCGGCAAGGAGATA
>CAYHOC010000112.1:0-1733 GCA_964358135.1 uncultured Gammaproteobacteria bacterium | reverse complement strand
ATATCCGCGAGCTTTTGCTTTTTTAACTGAATCGGGATAAAATCATAGTAATAAGATTCCTTGCTTCCCCATCAAAAATCCATATCCCTGCCGACTAAATGGCGCTCGGATTCCAACAGATTTCGAGCGGATTCTCGCGGATAAAAAATCCCCCTCAATCCCCCTTTCCGAAAGGGGGGGGCCGACTATCTGTGAAAATCCAAAATATGGCGGGAAGTGGAGATGATAACAAAAAAATAATCTATGTTGGAAGAAAATATTATTCAACCTCAAGAAAAAGAGGAAGATAAAATTTTAGATACCTCGCTCCGGCCGAAGGCGCTTTTGGATTTTGTCGGACAAGAAAAAATAAAAGAACACTTGACAATTTCAACGCTCGCCGCCAAGGGGCGCCGCGAGCCGTTGGAACATGTGCTTCTTTACGGCAATCCGGGACTCGGCAAAACCACGCTCGCGCACATTATCGCGAACGAGATGGGCGCGGGCATCCGCATCGCTTCCGGCCCATCGCTGGAACGGATCGGCGATCTCGCGGCGATTCTCTCAAATCTTGAGCCGGGCGATGTTTTATTTATTGACGAAATCCACCGCTTGAACCGCGCGATTGAAGAGGTGCTTTACCCGGCAATGGAGGATTACGCGCTGGACATTATCATCGGCAAAGGCCCGGCCGCGCGAACTTTAAGATTGGATTTGCCGCGCTTCACCATCATCGGCGCGACCACCCGCCTCTCGCTTCTCTCCGCGCCGCTCCGCGACCGCTTCGGCGTCACCTATCGCTTAAATTATTATTCAAATGACGACTTGGAAAAAATCATCCGCCGCAACGCCGCGATTTTGGGCATCAAAATTGACGATGAATCCACCGCCGAAATCGCCCGCCGCACGCGCTTTACTCCGCGCATCGCCAATCGCCTCTTGAAACGCGTCCGCGATTTCGCCGAAGTGAAAAATAATGGTATAATAAACATAGAAGTGGTGCGGAACGCGCTGGAGATGCTGGAAATTGACCACTTGGGATTGGACAAAGTTGACCGCGAGATATTGGAAACGATTGTCAAGAAATTCGCCGGCGGGCCGGTCGGCATCGGCACTTTGGCGGCCGCGACGCGCGAAGAAGAAGCGACGATTGAAGAGGTCTACGAGCCGTTTCTGATCCAAATGGGAATGCTAACCAGAACGCCGCGCGGACGGGTAGCCACGGCGAACGCCTATCTGCATTTGGGACTTCAGCCGCCAGAAAAACAGGAATTACTCTAATTATTCTAAACAATCAGTGAAGCACCAAATCCAAAATTACAAATCCCAAATAAATTCTAAATCACAATTTCAAAATACAAAACAATTTTAAATTTTAGATTTTGGTCATTGTGATTTATTTGGAATTTGAGATTTTGAAATTGGAATTTGATTAGGAATAATTAGGTTAATTAGAATAATTAGGAATAATTTATGTCCGCCCCCCTTTCCATCCTCCTGATTCCTCTCGCTCTCTTTCTGCTTTTATTTTTGATTTTGACGCTCGTGAATATCATCCATTTGATGAGATTCGCAAGTTTTAATATGGCCGGATTTTGGGCGTGCTTTATTTTTATGGCCGGCAGCGCGCTTTTTTTGTATTTTGCCTGGGGCGCAATTGACCTAATAGATTGGAAACAGCCGGCGCAATTTGATTTTGATAAATGGAACAGTATCCCGGGAATGTAATCAAAAAATCAAGGTTTTCTTGATTT
>CAYHOC010000111.1:0-1826 GCA_964358135.1 uncultured Gammaproteobacteria bacterium | reverse complement strand
CAATTTTTATCCATATGCAGACAAAATATAAAATCGGGATTATGGGCGTGGGGATGGTCGGTGGCGCGCTTAAAAAATATTACGAGAGCGAGAATGTCCGTCCGTCAGTTTATGATAAATTCAAAAATCTTGGCTCCCTTGAGGAAGTAAATTTAGCCGATGTCATCTTTATCGCCGTTCCGACGCCATATGATGAAAAGACCTGCGGCTTTGATCTTTCTTATGTCCGCGAAGCCATCTCGCAAATCCAGGGCGGGACGCTTAGCGTCCCTATGCCCACGCTCAGCGTGGGCGGCAAAATCATCATCATCAAGTCCACCGTTTTGCCGGGCACGACCGAATTGCTGCAAAAAGAATTCCCGCGGCATAAAATTATTTTCAGTCCGGAATTTTTAACCGAGGCCACGGCGCTCCGCGATATGTTTTGCCCGAATCGTCAAATCGTCGGCACGACGGAAAAAAGCGCGGATGTCGGACAGGAAATTATGAACCTTCTGCCGCGCGCGCCGTTTGAGAAAATTGTTCCCTCAAAAGAGGCGGAAATGGTAAAATATTTTGGCAATACGCTCTACGCCCTTCGCGTCGCTTTTGCCAATCAGATGTACGATTTATGCGGCAAGATGGGAATCGATTATGAAACCGTCAAAGAATGCGCCAAGCCCGAGCCGATGGTCGGAAAATCTCATCTGGAAATTTTTCATAAAGGTTATCGCGGTTATGGCGGAAAATGTTTGCCGAAAGATACGCGGGCTTTGATCCAGCTTGGGCAAAAAGCCGAGATGGAAATGACGCTTCTCAAAGCCGCCGAAGTTTATAATAACGCCTTAATTGCCACGCAGGGCATCGCGGACCATGAAAAAATCGGCGTGATCAAATTGGATTTGGACAAAGACAGATAAATTTTACCACAGATTTTTTAACACAGATCGCACAGATAATCTGTGATATCTGTGAAACATAAATCTGTGGTGGCCTTTCTATGAAACTATTATATATCGGGGCCGGATTTGTCGGCGCCTGTTCCGGGGCGGTGATGGCCGATTCCGGTCACGACGCGCTTGTTTACGATATCGATTCTACGCGGATAAAAATGCTTGGTAGCGGGGATCGCGATACTATTCAGGCGTGTCTTTCGGAAGACGGTTTGGGAGAAATGATCGTGAGAAACGGGGAGAGAATCAAGTTTACCGATAACTACCAAAATGTTATCGGATTTTTAGATAATGTTGAGGCGGTGTTTATGTGTTTGCCGACGCCGGAAAAAGCGGGCGCCGAGGGGCAGTCGGATTTGACCTGTTACTCCGCGGCGGCGGAAAAGCTGGGAGAGAGCCTCGCCGGCCGGAACGGAGGGCGGCAGGAAAAGCGCGTGGTGGTAATCAACAAAAGCACCGTGCCGATTAAACTGATTGACGAGACCGAAGAAATCTTGAAGAAAATGGGCGCGAAAAATTTTGCCGTTGTTTCCAATCCGGAATTTTTGGTGGAAGGAAAAGCGATTGAGGGGACGGTCCGCCCGTCGCGAATCGTCGTCGGCGCCTGGAACAAGGAAGATTTCGCGGTGATGCGCAAAATTTATCAGCGTTTCTATACCGCGCCGAATGTCAAGTATATTGAAGTGAATCCCTTAGAAGCGGCGGCCGGGAAGCTCTTGGCTAATTATGTTTTGTTTAATCGGCTGGCGACAACATATGATGTTATCGGCCGGGTAGCGGAACGATTCTCTAAAATCAATTTTGAAAATCTGCGCCAAGTACTTACCACTGACGAGCGCATTGGCAAGTGGGGATTTTACGACAGCGTTTATGCCGGCGGCAGTTGTTTTATCA
>CAYHOC010000110.1:0-1846 GCA_964358135.1 uncultured Gammaproteobacteria bacterium | reverse complement strand
ATATGAAAATCAGAGCAATCCGCTCATATCCGCGTAATCGCGTCTAGGTGATTGGTTGAGAATAAATTTTATTTTTTATCGCTTCAACCTCGCTGCGGATTTTTGCGTTATCTTCCACCTCGCGGGTTATTTTTCTATGCGCGTGGATCGCGGTCGTGTGATCGCGGTCGCCGACTTCTTTTCCAATATTAGGGAAGGACATGCCGTTCTCCTCTTTTAATAAATACATTAAAATTTGCCGCGGTCCCGCCAATCTCTTTTCGCGGCTCTGTCCAAGCAGTTCCTCCATCTGAATATCATAAAAATTAGCTATCGCCGTCATAAATTGACGGCTGGAAGCAGTTCTTTTTTGCGAGGTTGTCGCGAAACCGGCCAAGATTCCCTTCACCATATCAATTGTCGGCGGGGTATGCTGCAGTTCCTGATAAGCGAGGATCTTATTTAAGACGCTTTCAAGTTCGCGGATGTTATTCACAATGTTCAGCGCGATGTAATGCACGATACTGCGGTCCAAATTACAACCTTTTTCCATGCATTTTTTCTCTAAAATGGCGATTCTTGTTTCCAAATCAGGCATGGAGATATCGGCCAGCAAACCCCACTCCAGGCGAGTCAGAAGCCGCTGTTCAAGAGCTGGGATTGATTTTGGCGGACGGTCGGAAGAGAGAATAACATGTTTATTCGTTTGATGAAGGGCGTTAAAAGTATGAAAAAATTCTTCCTGGGTCTCCACTTTTCCGCCGATAAACTGGATATCGTCAATTAAGAGGAGATCAATGTTCCGATAGCGGTCTTTGAATGCGCGCATCTGGCCGCCGCGCACATTATTAATAAATTCATTGGTAAATCTTTCGGAGGTGACATAAAGCGGTTTGAAATGCGGAAAATTTTTAAGAACCTGATTGCCGATGGCATGCAAAAGATGGGTTTTCCCCAAGCCGGAGCCGCCGTAGATAAATAAAGGATTGTATATTTCGCCCGGGTTGGAAGCGACGGCTTGGGCCGCGGCGTGAGCCAGCTCATTTCCTTTGCCAACGACAAAATTGTCAAAAGTATAGTTGTTTTTAAGACCAAAAGGATTAGTGACTTCGTGTTGCTGCGGTTGGAAATTTGGCCTGATTGAGGTTATGGCGGCGGTCGCGTCAAACTTCATCGGCCCATCTTGCGCGTTTTCCTGCGGTTTTAGGTCCACGCGGTATTCAATTGATTTTATATCCTCTCCCAAGATGCTTTGCAGACTTTTGACGATCGCCTGATGGTATCTTTTTTCCAGCCAGGCCTTGGTAAAGCCGTTAGGCACGGAAATTATAATTTTTCCGCCGTCAAAAGAATTGATGTTGGTATTTTTGAACCAAGTCGTAAAATTCGCTTTGGTAAGCGAGAGTTCTAATTCGCCTAAGACGGCTCTCCAAAGTTCGGGATTAGTCATATTGGCGCAGGTGACCAATATTTGGTCGAAAATTAAGAAACTAAGTTATAAGATATTTTCATTTTTTATTTTCTGAAACTACTATACCACACATCCATAATAAATGTAAAATGCCCTCTCGGCCATGAGCTCGAGACTGAATGGCGGGTGTTAATATCTTATAAAATTGTGAATAATTTGTGAAATATTTTGGATAAAATTTTATTTTGCTGTAATTAGCGTAGATTTCTGGCGCATTTCGGTCTGTTTATCCACAGCCGCCGACTTTTCCAATTCGGGATGTTGTTATTTTTCTGATAATGTGATATACTAAAAACATAAAAATTGATTATTCGCGTTTAATATTCGGCCTAGTTGGCAAAAGTCAAATGTCAGATATTAAATGTCAAATGTTGTTAAAATGCCCCGTTAGAAGCC
>CAYHOC010000109.1:0-1902 GCA_964358135.1 uncultured Gammaproteobacteria bacterium | reverse complement strand
GCGAGATTACGGGAGCGGATAATCTTTTGAGGAGAAAGACAACCGGCGGACGCGAGATTCCGAAGGGCGCGCTCCACATTTTTCCAGGCCGTGTTTTGGGTCAAAATCGCGCCAAGGCAAATTTCAAATTTATGCGCGTTAGATAAATTTTTGCGTTCGCGATACTCGCACCGGCCGGTTTTTTTATCAAAAATCGGCCACCAACCCTGGGGACCGAAATGTTTGTATAATTTTTTATAAATCTCCAACGGATTCATTATAATTTTACATCAAAAATATGTTCCAATAAAACTTTCTCATTTAATTTTCTAATGGGCTCAAAAAGATCTCTTTCTTCCATCATTTTTTTGGCGATTTTAGTCCGGAGATATAAAAGATTATTGGCGCAAAAACGTAATTCCCTGCTCAAAATAGAAAAATCTCCGTGGCAAGTTTCTTGCGCCCGCCTTACACCAACGATGCCAAAACCATCTAACTTGTCTGCATCGCGCAAAATCCAGGCGACATCATACTGATTAGCCATATCATTCCAATGATAACGAACGGCGTAAAGAATAATTAATTTTTCTTCTGCTGTCATCAAATCAAAAACCCGGTCGGTTTTAAACCACTCCCGGCACATTTCATAAGATACTTCATGGTGCGGTTTTTGACGCTTTTTTTCCTCAACTCGGCCAATGTCGTGAAACCAGGCCGCCAGTTCGCATAAAAAAACATTGACGCTTTCCGCTTTAGCGATTTTTACCGCCCAATTACGAACGCGGGAAACGTGGTCAAAACCATGCGCCGGCACCGGATAATTTTTAAACAAAATCCGAACGCGCTCGCGCACGTGGGAGACAACTTGCTGTTGAATTTTATTATACATATTAACGAGTTTCATTATATCGTCTTAAATAAAATCGGTCAATTAAAAAAGGCGCTTTATATGGCGCCTGATTGCGCGACTATCGCCGCAACCCTCTTTTTGAGCAACAAATACCGGTCAAACGCGGCAAAAAATCTCTTGGCATCTTCATCTTCTACTTCGCGTTTTGGCTTGTAGTCGGGATAAACCCTATACTTTGGGTTATCAATATATTTGGGATGCGGCTCGTACATTCCCCAAACAATCGGCTCCTTGCCGATGCCCGCCTGGTCGGCCGTCATATCCAAAAAAAATTTGACATCGTCGATTTCCATCTCAAGCCAGCAGTGATTTTTAAATTTGCCAACGGAGCCAATAACCACCCGGCCGATTTTATACACATCGGCCAGTAATCGGCTGGTTACATAACACTGGCCCTCGGGCCGGCCTTTGTCGCCACCCTTCCCCGGATGAGCCGTCTCTTCGTTCCAGGCCTGCTCGATAACATCCCTCAACTGCTTCAAAACTTCCCGATGAAACAGAATATTCATCGCCCGCCTCCTGTCGAAGAACTATTTAAAACATAACAAAAAGAAATCCATCCGTCAAGTTGATGTTGACTTTCTCCGGTATTTTTGATATTATTTTTCTATATTCGGGGATCGTCTAATGGTAGGACGCCAGGTTCTGGCCCTGGTAATCTTGGTTCGAATCCATGTCCCCGAGATTAAAAAATGACCAATCAAATGGTCATTTTTTAATCTCCGAACGCTGAACGAAATCCGAACTTTTTTCAAAGAAAATCCGGACGCTGAATTTTGACGCTCGGGCGCGGCGGAATTCCTCCCCCCACGCCTCTTCCTTCCGCCGCGCCCTCGCTTGGGCCGGCGAATTTTTTGGAAGGCGTTTTTCTGGTCCTTGCCCTTGCCCCGACCCTCCCGTGCGCGGGCAAGGCATAGGAACTCCCTTGATATAGTATATGACAATTTGGAATATTACGCAATGGAATATACTATAAATATAGATATGTCTAAAGCGATTTATTCAAAAGAACA
>CAYHOC010000108.1:0-1957 GCA_964358135.1 uncultured Gammaproteobacteria bacterium | reverse complement strand
GAACATTAGAATGTTATGCTATTTTTTGATTTCCTTTTCCAGCTTTTCAAGGATGCCAACCATCGCTTCGGTATCCCTTTTACAGTAAGCCAGCATATCTTTTGCCAACCGCGTCTTTTCTTTTTCCGTAATCTCTCCACCCGTCAAAACCGGCCAACTAGCCGAAGCTTGCCCGCCCTCCTGAATCGCCAACGATTTGTAAGATAATTCCGGGCAAATTACGGGAAGCACTTTCTTTAACGAGGCGCTCTTTTGAAATTCGCTTTTGACATACATCTGCCGCTTAAATTTGAAGATGAACATCAAGTCAAAAATCCTGCCATTTACTGTCTTCAAAAAATCGGCATCCTTCGGTTCCATCCGCGCCATTTCGTCGTTGCAACCCTTCTCAAAAGAAGCGTTCCAAGTGATAACGCTCCCCTTGGCGCCGATATCGCGCTTAAGTTGCGCAAGTAGGGCGGCCACCGGATATTTAAATTCGCGCGCTAAAAATTCAACATGGCGAATTTTCGCTCCCGGCTCATCTTGAATCAAAAGCGAATATTGAAAAGGAACCTGTTGATACGGTCGTGTGCCGTCAAACGGCGGAATTGCCGCCGAATATGTTTCATAGTCAAAAAAATACAAAGGATATTTTAGACATTCCAGCTCTTTGCGAATAGCGGGAGCGTCTATTTTTGAAAACCCAACTTCCGGTTTATAGCCGATTGATTTTAAAATATCCGCCGGAATCTTTTTATGATCAAACGCCGCGCGCTCAAGCAAAGCCAAAAGAAGTTCGGGCGGAAATTTAGAAGCAATTTTATGCAGTTTTGGAAAGCCATCGCAATAATATCCGATGTATTCGCATTTCTTGGGGTTAGGACAGGATTTCAACAACTCAACATCCGGCGCGTCCTTCCGCTTCAGCATAGCAAACACTTTGCCAATAAGTTCTTCGACTTCTGGAATTTTCGCGCGGGCTTCATCGGTGATATCTTCGGATACAAATAATTTTTGCGGATTGATTTCGCCTCGGCGGACATACTTATTATTAATATGTATGAGATTAACGCGGCTGATTTTTATTCCGGCTCTATCAAAACAAAGGCGCTGAAAAGCAGTGTCGTAAGGATATTCATCCTTTACTGTCGTGGCCATCTTTACCTCGTGCAAATCCCAGCCCGAGCGACTTTTCGTTAAAATATCGGCGCGACAAGTCAGGGCGCCGGCGACAACAGTCGGCTGAAAAATAATTTTCGCGCCGTCATCCATCAGTTTTTTGGTGTTTTTCCAGCCCTCATAATTAAAACCCTCCGCTTCAATTCCGCCGGGAAAAAGTTCGCGCGAAAGCAAATCAACTTCCCGCCCCATTTCCAAAATACGCCTTGTTTCGGGCGTATTTTCTGGAATAAGCTCCGGCCTGTATTTTTTAAGCCACAAATACACCGGACACTCCAGATATTTCATAAAATCGGATTTCGTGAGCATAAAAATTTTTCTCAAACCGCCGCAACATCATCCTTACATCCTCAAGTTTATAAGGATGTTATTGTGCGCGCTGAAATGACTTTAAAAAACTGACGAATGTTCTACCATATGGCGATAAGGTGTGCTCTACGAATTTTCCGCAATATTTTTTATTGATGAGCCCCGCTTGATGGAGCCGCCTTGTATGTTCACCAATAGTTTTTCCGTTCGCCCCGAGCGCGTCAATGATATCCTCAAGGGTTATCGCCTCGCGCGCCGCAATCAAAAGCAATATCTCAATACGATAATGATTTGCCATCCCCTTGAGATGCCGCTCCATTTGTTTGGCTGTTTTAATTTTTCCCATATATTTACATTTTACACGATATCCTTATAAACTCAAGTTTATAAGGATGATATTTTTATGGGAGATAGTTATAATTTTTCTTTTGCCACAAATACACCGGACACTCCACATATCTCATAGAATCGGATTTGGTGAGCATAA
>CAYHOC010000107.1:0-2345 GCA_964358135.1 uncultured Gammaproteobacteria bacterium | reverse complement strand
TTGTTAATAATTCAACAATGTAACAATGTGACAATGTAACCATGTAATAATTAAACTTAATAACTTCCCCTTCCTCCCAACACCGCAAACGGCGTTTTAAGCAAAATATATAAATCTAAAGCGAGCGACCAATTTTCAACATAATAGGTATCAAGCCAAACCTCATCTTCAAACTCCAAATCCGAGCGGCCGGAGACCTGCGCCATACCGGTAATTCCCGGCTTAATATTCAAAACCTTCAGATGATGGCGCTCGTACTTCTCCACTTCGCGCGGCTGATGCGGGCGCGGACCGACCAAGCTCATACTGCCAAAAAGAACATTAAAAAGTTGCGGCAATTCATCCAAACTGGTTTTCCGCAAAAATTTTCCGACCGCGGTTGCGCGCGGGTCGTTTTTAATTTTGTAGACCGGACCGGCTTTTATTCCGCGTTCGCGGATAAGCTTTTGTTCAAATTCCAGGGCCTCGGCGGAGCCGGGAAACTGCCGGCCGATGGAATATTCGGCATACATTGTCCGGAACTTAAAGAGATGAAAAACTTTTCCGCCCTCGCCGATCCGTTCATTCAAAAAGATCGCCGGGCCGCGCGAGGTGAGCTTTACGAACAGGGCGATGATCAGCAGGAGCGGTGAAAATAAAATGAGGAAAAAAAGCGAAAAAACACCGTCAAAAAGCCGCTTATAAATTCTTCCCCAGCCGTCCAACCGCGTTTTTTTGATCTCCACCACCGGCACGCCGGCAACGCTGGTGATGTCCGTCAGCGGCGTTTCCGCGGCATAAGGATCGGAGGTGTATTTTAGCGGCAAGTGAAGATCGCTGGCAAAATTGTTGAGCTCAACAATCTCCGCCCTTTCGGCGCTGATTTTCGTAAAGAAGATTTCGTCAACTTTATCTTCGGCGCGCATTTTTAAAATTTCGTCCCTGGTTTCGTCAAAAAAATCGGAAAAGACTTTTTCCACCCGAAACCCGAGCGACGGATGCACGGCAAATTCGCGGGTGAGAATATCAGCGTTCTTGCCGGAACCGACGATCACCACGCGATGCACGCCGACTCCGAACCTTAAAAGCAGACGGCGCGCCGCGCGCAAAATCACGCGCCCAAAAATCACGAAAAAGATTGCCAGCCCCCAAGCCGCCAAAACAATAAAACGGGAGGCGAAAAATTCACGGTTAAAAAAGATAATCAGCACCGCAAGCATAATGCCGAAAGTGCAGGCGCCGATTGCGCGGCCGACTTCGTCAAGCAAGCGGCGCGGTCGACCGATGGAATAAAGCCCGTAAGCGGCAAAAATAAAAAGCCAGGCCAAACCGATCAGCATCGCGGCGTTAATATATTGCTCAAACGGAACCACTGAAGTTGCCGGCCGGATGGTGAGGGCAAAACCGGAAAAACGGACGGAATAGGCCGTAAGCGCGGCCAAAATAATCGCCGCCCAGTCAAGCGGAATTTGAATGATTGAGAAGAAGGCCTCGGAACGTTTCATACCCGGTATATCAACCCCCAGACCCAAACGCCCATTGACGGCGTCTGTATTTTGAGGGTTATTGAAATAATTATTTTAAGCTTATATTATTTAAAAATATTTTTTGGCGTTTGGTTCCCTTTTAAACTGGTCTTCTTAAAAATAGGCAATCTTAATTATCTTGCTAAACTTAGTGGTAAAATCAAATTTATTTAAAAATACGCTGGGGGGTTGTATTACCGGGCATATGTATAAATCTTAGCACAAAAAGACAAAAAACGACAAGGTATTGTAACGGGGCCGCTTTTCTCGGAGCTGGAACTCGAAAAAATCGCCAAAGTAAAAAAAGCCGGCTTTACGCGATACTTTCTCTCATACGTCGAGGAGCAAGAAGACGTGGGCCGCTTTCTCGAGCTGGTCGGAAAAGACGCGGAAGTCTGGCTTAAAATTGAAAACAAACGCGGCCTGGAATTCGTGATCGGCAAGTTTACGAAACAACCAAATTTAAAACTGGTGGCGGCACGCGGCGACCTCTACGTCGAGATTGACCGGCCGCACCAAATTCTTTCGGCGCTCAAAATGATCATCGAGAAAGATCCCGAAGCCTGTGTCGGTTCAAGAATTTTCCTCTCGGTGGTACACGAGCCGATTCCGTCCTGCGCCGATTTCACCGAGCTGGCATGGCTCTACGATATTGGCTACCGAAACATGCTCCTTTGCGACGAACTGTGTCTCAAGGGAGATCTCTTGGCCACAGCGGTTAACGCCTTCGGAAGCTTCGCCGCCGAATACGTCAAAAACGTACCGGCCGTATCTCCCGTCATTAACCCATAAACAGTTCTTTCCACCCCACCCATAACGGTGGGGTTTTATAATTTTGAC
>CAYHOC010000106.1:0-2348 GCA_964358135.1 uncultured Gammaproteobacteria bacterium | reverse complement strand
CTTTCTGCCCACTACACCAATCTTGACTGCCCCGATGGACAACCGGGCAAAAATCTCACTGGGAATAAAGAGGGGCAATCAAGCAGATTAAAAACAACTTTTTATAAAAAAGACAACGCATTCAATTTTATTGTCAAGGTTGTCTTACTGGGTATGCCGACAAAGCAAATCAATAAATCCAGCACCTTTTTGCTGGACAACAAAAAGGTGCTGGATAAAATTTTGGTCACCGGCGGGGCGGGATTTATCGGCTCGCATGTGGTGGATGAACTTCTGGCCGCGGGTTACGCGGTGCGCGTTTTGGATAATCTGGAGCCGCCGACTCACGACGGAACGGTTCCGGGGTGGCTGGACGGGCGCGCCGAATTTTTTCGTGGCGATGTCCGGAGCAAAGACGATTGGAAAAAGGCGCTGGACGGCGTAGATGCCGTTATCCACCTTGCGGCTTATATGGATTATCATTTGGATTTCAGCACCTATGTTAAATCCAACATTGAGAGCGTCGCACTCCTCTTTGAGTTGATTGTGGAAAAAAAATTGCCGATTAAAAAAATTGTCGCCGCTTCTTCGCAGTCGGTCTACGGCGACGGCAAATATAATTGTCCGAAGTGCGGCATAATTTATCCGCCGTCCCGGCCGGAGAGCCAGCTGCTGGCGCGCAAGTGGGAACAGCTTTGTCATAAGTGCGGCGCGGTCGCCGAACCCATGCCCGAACTTGAGGATGATGTTTTGTCGCCGCAAATTCCATACGGCATCTCTAAATTGACGGCCGAGGAGTTATCTGTTAATTTGGGTAAGCGGTACGGTGTTCCCGCGGTTTCGCTTCGTTTTAGCATCGTGCTGGGGGCACGGCAGTCATTCCGCCATTTTTATTCCGGCGCGTTGCGCGCTTTTTGCGTCAATGTTTTAAGCGGCGAGCCGATTGCGATGCACGAAGACGGTTTGCAGAGTCGGGATTTTGTGAGTGTCCATGACGCGGCTCGGGCGCATCTTCTTGTTTTAGAAGACGCGCACGCCGATTTTAACGCCTTTAACATCGGTAGCGGCGAGGCAACCAAAATAATTGATCTTGGAAAAATCGTTGCCGAGGAAGCAGGGGTTGAATTTCGGCCGTTTTTGCCCGGCGCTTTCCGGGTTGGCGGCGCGCGGCATTCGCACATGAGCATCAATAAACTGAAAGGCCTCGGCTGGGAGCCGAAAGTTTCCTTGCGGGAAATGGTCCGCGAGTATCTGTTATGGCTTAAGCAATTTAATAATCTGAAAGAATACTTGGATAAAAGTAATAACGAACTTAAGCAGGAAGGAATCCTGCGCAATTCGTAAAACAAAAAATCCGTTTCGTCAGAAATTTGCCTCGGCGGTGCTTAATGAGGTAAAATATACTTAAATTTCAGTTTTATAAATCACATGCCCCGTTAGAAGTCCGCCACATAAAATTTTTATGTCAGGATCAAACGGGGTGGATCAATTAACGTTTACCTCCAAAAATTACGACTAATAATATCCGGTGGTAGACCTCTAACGGGGTATGCAGCATATCAACAAATATCTGGATGAAGTCGCGGAAATCGCGGGAAAAATCGATCGCGACGCCATCATGAAGGCGGTTTGTCTCTTAAAAGATGTAAGAGATAAAAAGGGCCGTCTTTTTATCATTGGCGTCGGCGGGTCGGCGGCCAATGCTTCGCACGCGGTAAACGATTTCCGCAAAATTGCCCGCATTGAGTCATACGCGCCGACGGATAATGCTTCCGAGCTGACCGCCAGGGTAAATGATGACGGGTGGGATTCGGTTTTCGCGCGCTGGCTTGAGCTTTCCAACTTGGGCGCCAATGACGCGGTAATGGTGCTCTCGGTCGGGGGTGGAAACGCGGAGAAAAATGTGAGCAAAAATATCGTCCACGCGCTGGATTTCGCGAAGGAAAAAGGCGCGAAAATATTGGGTATCGTGAGCCGCGACGGAGGATATACCGCCAAAGTGGCGGATGTTCATATCCTCGTTCCGGTGGTTAATCCCGATAACATAACGGCGCACGCGGAAAGCTGGCAGGCCGTTGTCTGGCACGCGATTGCTTTTCATCCTAACTTAAAAGTAATTGAAGGAAAATGGGAATCGGTGGGAAAAATAGTATCCATCTAGGGCGGGCAATATTTTTTGACCGCGACGGGGTGATAAATGAAGCGGTTGACCGCGGTGAAAATTTTTTTGTTCAGGGAAAAAACAATCTCAATAGGGAAAGCCATAGAATTTGCAGAAATAGGCAGGGAAGAATTTATTAATGTTTTAAAAAAACAGGGGATACCGGCTTATAAATATGATGATAATGATTATCTGACTGACCGGCAAT
>CAYHOC010000105.1:1232-2501 GCA_964358135.1 uncultured Gammaproteobacteria bacterium | reverse complement strand
GTAATTTCACGGAGTATAAAGCCGGGGTCGATGGTTCAAATCCATCCGGGCGGACCAAAAAGCCCCTCGATATACATCGGGGGGCTTTTATTGTTTTAATACTTATCGGCACATTCCTTCCGTCTGGCCGATTGGGTTGCAGATTCCGCTCCGGCACTCGCTATTATCCTGACAGGCATAACCGGAGGGTTTGGCTGTCGGAGTTCCGCACTTTCCGTAATCAATCTCCGTTATATTTTTTGCCGCCATATTCCGATCATGCGTGCTGCAGCCGCCGCTTTTGCACATCAAATTTAGAAGACAACTTGCGCCATCATTTTTGGGCGTATTGCAAGTATTAAGATCTTGTTCGGTCGCGCCATCATTTTTTAATTTTTGAACTATCAGAGGAGGCAAGTCGGTTGATGCTTTGTACTGATCTCCCGTACAGGCAAAGCCGATCTTTTCCGAACCGCAGACCCCTTTATAACAAGAGCCGATTGTGCATTCTTTATTATCTGAACATTCCGCGCCGATCGGTTTGAATTTATCGCCGACGCATTGCTTTTTATTGGGGTCGCAGGTTTTTGCCTCCGGGTCTTTACAGTCAGAGCTTGTAGAACAGGGACTGCCGTTTCCACCATCACTGCAAATTTTGCATCCCCACGTGACACTTGAAGTCAGGCAAACCAGGTTACCATTGCATTTGTCCCCGTCCAAACATTGGGCGAATAAATCGCCCTTTTGCGGCGCCGATCCCTGGATACATTTTTGCGCTTTGGAATCCCATTTGCATCCGGTACCGGTAGCTGGTTGTTGGCCGCTATAGCAAGTGACCCCTTTATTGAGCCCTACAAGATTTTGATCGCAACTTATCTTATTTTTATAGCCGCTGCAGTCCTTTGTGCCTTCAAAAAATTTGGTTTTCAACAGGAGAATTCTTGGGAGCGCGAGTTTTACGAGTTGCGGGTTTATGGTCTGTAAAATAATATAGGCGGAAAGCAAGAGCACCGGCCCCAAAACGGCGTTTTTGATTCTGGTTTTTGCCGCGCCGACTCCCGAGCCCCCGCGCGCCATAATCCACTGCAGTCCGCCGACCATTAGCATAATAACGGCGAGCATTGCGACAAAACCCAAAGAGTAAGTATAAATTTGCGAGATGTAATCGCCTAAATTTTTGATGGTGGCGCTCCCGATTCTGATTGACGGCGTGTAGTTGATATCTTGTTTTGTATAACAAAAATCACCACTCGTTTTTCCGCCCTCGGGAAGCCATTCGCCGCCGGCTTT
>CAYHOC010000105.1:0-1132 GCA_964358135.1 uncultured Gammaproteobacteria bacterium | reverse complement strand
AGAATAATTTTTACGCGATTGGTGTTTTTCATGAATAATTTTTACGGGTCATAAATTTCCCATCCGTTTTTGCGCGATAAGATTTAAAATAATCTTTTCAAAAATATCTTTCGGGATCGCGCCGGGGATTTTTTCGCCGTTGATGAAAAAGGTCGGCGTGCCCCGCACTCCGGCGGCAATGCCGTCAGCCACATCTTTTTGGATTTTGAATTTATATTTTGCGCTCTCAAGGCATTCGCCGAACTGCGGCATCTTGAGGTCAAGATTTTGCGCGTATCCGTAAAGCGAATCCTGATCCAGTTTTTCATGATTGGCAAAAAGCGCGTCATGCATTTTCCAAAATTGCCCCTGTTCTTGGGCGCAAAGAGCGGCCAACGCCGCCCCCGGGCCCTCGGGATGATTTTCGTTCACCGGAAAAAAGCGAAAAGTGAACCGCGCCTGGCTGCCGTATTTTAGCGCCATCTCGCGGAAGATCGCTGATTCTTCGGCTGAATACGGACAGGCAAAATCCGCGAATTCAACAATCTGAATCGGCAGGGACTCGCCGCCGATGGCGGGCGCGGATGGAGAGTAGATTCTCGCCAGTTCCACTTTGCCGGTTTTGACGTTCACTTCCGTAAAATGGCCCTTTTGTTTTTTAAGCGCCTCGGTTGTGCCGGCGCGCATTTCGGAATAAATAGAAATGAAATTGTATAAAAAGATGGCGGTGAATCCTAAAATCACGGCGCCAAAAAGCCCCAAAAATATTCCGCTTGGTTTTTTATACCACAGGCGGTTGTCTTGAAAATTTAATTCTTCCGGCATTATCGTCAGCATCGAAGCGTCAAAACCTCGAAGCAATAAAGTTATCTGCTATCATAGTATATCACGATAGGGGCGATAAATTAAAATCCCCTCCCTTGACGGGAGGGGGTTATTTTTACAATTCAATCTCCGTAATCGCCGGCAGTCCTAGTTCGGCGCGGGAAATGGTGATCGCGCCTTTCCGTTTGTAAGAGCCGAGCACCGACCGCCGCGCGAGTTTCGTCACCGTCTCGGCCGGCGCGTGCGGGCACTCGGGCAACGAATCAATCTGCAACGGAGAGCCGTCCGGATCAAATCCGCGTTGAATGAGATGAATCATTGTGCGATC
>CAYHOC010000104.1:0-2522 GCA_964358135.1 uncultured Gammaproteobacteria bacterium | reverse complement strand
CCCAGCCCCTCCTTAGTAAGGAGGGGAGCAATCGTCTCCTTCTCCGCACCCATACTTCGCCGGTGCAAATCCGCGCCATGGAAACAAGAAAGCCGCCGGTGCGCCTCATCGTCCCGGGGCGCGTCTTCCGCCACGAGGCCACGGACGCGGGACACGAAACAAATTTTTATCAATGCGAGGGCTTAGTGATTGATGAAAATGTCAGCATGGCAAATCTTATCGCCACGCTTGATGTTTTTCTCAAAAAAATTTTCGGCGAAAAAACCAAAATGCGCGTTCGCCCGAGTTATTTTCCGTTTGTTGAACCGGGCATTGAAGTTGATATGAGCTGCTTAATTTGTAGCGGGGACGCTAAGCGTCCCCAAGTCCACGCTCAGCGTGGCGGCGGAATATCAAACATTGGAGGTATTGGTTGTAGCTCTTGTAAACATACCGGCTGGGTGGAAGTATTGGGCGCCGGGATGGTGCATCCCGCGGTTTTGAAAAACATGGGCGTGGACCCGGAAAAATATACCGGCTTTGCCTTTGGTCTCGGCATTGACCGCTTCGCCGCGCTTTATTACGGAATAAACGACATCCGGCTATCGTATAGCGGTGATTTGAGATTTATTAAGCAATTTTAATGAAAATAATTTTTTAAAAATATGTCAGAATATCTTACAAAAAATGATTTGGATGAAAAGATTGATGAAGTTTTGGTGGCGGTGAAAGAAGGGTTTGACGCTGTCGGAGAAAAATTTGACGCTGTCGGAGAAAAATTTAATTCGGTGGAGCAAAAATTAGAAAATTTAGACACCAGATTAAAAAAAGTGGAATCGCAAATGGTGACCAAAGAATATTTGGATGATAAATTGGCAGAACTTGAGGGCGGAACTATCGTCCGCCAGCGTAAACAAGATAAAAAGATGAATTTGATGGCGGAATTATTAAAAGAAAAACAGGTTTTTAATGCAGATGATCTTAAGCGGCTGGGGGAGATTCAGGTTTTTCCCGCTCCGCCGGCGATTTAAGATTTATCAGGCAGTTTTGATAATTTTATGAAATCTGAGCAGCTTTCGGTAAAATCCGCAGAACAGCCGAAACATATTGATATTTCCGTCCTATCTTTTGATTTTTTGTCTGAAGAAAAGATCAAAAAATATTACAGTAAAGACAAGATGTATCAAGAAAAGTTACGACCGGTGAATGTGTTGCGAACTGCAAGAGAATTGGCGGATAAGACCGAAGAAATAAAAGAGGCTATAGCGAGGCGGCTGGGTAAGTTTTTGCCGGAATGGCGTTTAGATAGAACGGTTTTAAATCTTACTATCACTGAGCTGGGAAATTGGACCATTAAGGATGTTAAAAATCGAACGATTATTGAAGGCGATCTGGAAACCGCAGCATTGAGTGGTGATCCATTTGAAAGTATTGTGAGGGGCGCAACACATGAAATTTTTCATCTTTGGATGGAGGAAAAGCATAGAAAGAGCGAGAAGAAAGCATGGTACGCCGAAGATTTAAGCGGGCTTTCTGACCAGGAGTTAAAGGAAAAGATGATATTTACCACTATTGATGAGGGTTTGGCGTCAAAAATATGTGATCAGTCGTTAGAACAATCGTTGTCGGGGGTTTACGAGCCGCAGGGCAAGGACTATGCGGAGTATGTTCGGGAATCTTTTTGGATATTCAACGAGTTTATTAAAGCCGCTAATCGGGATGAATTAAATAAGTTTTTTGTTAAAAACTTATTTACTAATTTTTCCGTAGTCGGTAATGAGATTGCAAAAATCGTTTTGGAAAAAGTGGGGATTGATAATTTTAAAAAAATGATTGAGGGGGCAAGGAATAATCCGGGAGTATTTTTTGACGCATATAAAGCCATTTGTGTTAAAAATCCCGAGTTGCCCGAAGTAGAAATATAAAATTATATATGAAATTGCCGTTAAACTGGTTGCAAGACATTTTAAAGACTAAATTAGACGCTAACAAGTTGGCCGAGCTTTTGATGTACAAAAGTTTGGAAGTTGAACGCATTGAAAATCCGGCCGAACATCTGGACAAAATTGTTGTCGCGCAAATCAAGGAAATTAAAAAACATCCCAATGCCGACAAATTACGCGTCGTGCTTTGCGACATCG
The DNA here is from genome assembly GCA_964358135.1 of uncultured Gammaproteobacteria bacterium. Taxonomy (GTDB): domain Bacteria; phylum Patescibacteriota; class Patescibacteriia; order CAYHOC01; family CAYHOC01; genus CAYHOC01. Next base: position 402 of record CAYHOC010000104.1, on the reverse strand, counting down.
GCGGGGGACGATTGGAAAATTTAGTTTGTGGCGGTAGCAACTTAAAAGTTGGTCAAAAAGTCGCTTTGGCCGGCTTAGGTGCCAAAGTGCGCTGGCACGGCGAAGGGGATTTGGTGGAATTGGCCGAAGCGGAAATCCGCGGCGTTAAAAGCCGGGGAATGATTTGCGCGTCCACCGAAATCGGTTTGGGAGAAATTTTTCCGTTAAAGGACAGTCATGAGATTTTGGATCTTTCGTGGGTTTCATCTGCGCCCGGCACACCGCTCGCGGAGGCTTTGGGTTTGGGTCCGGTATTGGAGCTCGCGGTGCTTCCTAACCGCGCCGATTTATTGTCAATCCGCGGGCTCGCGCGCGAAGTGTTTACCCTCCGTAGCTTTAGCGAAGGAGGGGCGGCGCTGATGG
>CAYHOC010000103.1:0-2578 GCA_964358135.1 uncultured Gammaproteobacteria bacterium | reverse complement strand
TTGTGTTCGCCGCTATTTTGTAGAGACGCCCCGCCGGGGCGTCTCTACGGTGAACGGCATCCTCGCCAATTAACCGCTTTTTCAAGGTACTGCTTTGAGTCCAAATTAACACGAAACCAGCCATTTGTCAATAGTCCAAAATCGTGGTATAAATAATACAGGATAAAAATTAACGGGCAAACGGGCAAAATACCCCTCGCCCAAACAAACAAATGATTTCTTTAAGCGATCTGATCGTAAAACCCTGGGAACTTTACCGAAAAAAATTCAAAGCGCTTCTGCCGCTGATCGGGCTGATCTTTGCCGTCGCCGCTTTGGAATCAATCTTGCGGTCATTTTTTTCCGCGGATGCCGCGCTCTCCATAACAAATTTTCTTATTTCTTTGCCGTTCTTTCTCGCCGCGCTTTGGACAACGGTGCTGGCGATTGAATTTTTGGCGCGGACGGTCAGGGGAGAAAAATTAAACCTGAAAGAGCTGTGCGCCGTCAGTTTGAAAAAACTGCCGATGGCCATTTTAATCAGCGTTGTCGTCGGCGCGGCGGTTATCGGAGGAACCATCCTTTTGATTATTCCGGGCATTATTTTTGCCGTTTGGTTTAATTTCGCGCTCTATGCGTACATTCTTGAAGGAAAAAAATACCTTGAAGCGCTCAAAGAAAGCAAAATTCTTGTTACCGGAAGATGGTTTCCGGTCTTTTGGCGGCTCGCGGCTATTAATCTTTTTTGGGGGCTCGTATCTTTAGCCGCAATCTTAGGACTTTCGTGGCTGCTTCGGCTTCCATTCGGACAACTTGCCGCCGGCGGCGCGCCTTATGAAACGCTGCGGATTCTTCTGCCGCTTCTCTCTGGCGCCATTTTTTCACTGACAACCCCGCTCGTCATCATTGGTTCGCTGATGCTTTTTATGGATTTGCGCGAATCAAGGTCGTTGATCCCGTTAGAAACCCAGCAACACTAATCTTATTTTGCACACATAAAGGCGGGACGCCGACTTACGCCTACATTGCTGCTAATATAACCGCCATTTTAGGTTTCTAACGGGATTGACGGTCGCATCGGCGAAAGAGTAAAATAAATCCGTAGTATCTTAAATTACAAATTCAAAGCACTCTTCGAGCCTGAGGGCTCGTCAGAGCCTCGAACGGCCAAGCTCCAAATAAATTATCCCCCTGCGGGGGATCTCCCGAAGGGAGATGATTTTGAATTTGTAATTTTACTTATATGACCCTGGAACCCGTCATCGGCCTGGAAATCCATGTCCAGCTTAAAACCAAGAGCAAAATGTTTTGCGCTTGCGACAATGCCGCCGAGGAGGCGTCTCCCAACACTGCCGTCTGCCCGGTCTGCATGGGGCATCCCGGGACGCTTCCGGTTATCAACCGTCAAGCGGTGGAATACGGCCTGCTCGCGGGGCTGGCTTTGAATTGCCGGATTCCGGAACTTTCAAAATTTGACCGCAAAAATTATTTCTATCCTGACTTGCCCAAGGGATACCAAATCTCGCAATTTGACCAGCCGATTGCCGCCGAAGGATATTTAGAGATTGATATTCCCGGCGCCAAAAAAGACGAACGAAGTTCGGCAAAAATACGGATTACGCGCGTCCATCTTGAGGATGACGCGGCTAAAAATTTTCACTCTCCGGACGGTAAATCAACCCTGGTTGATTATAACCGCGCCGGCACGCCACTGATTGAGATTGTGACCGAACCGGACTTTGCTTCGCCGCTTGAAGCCAAAACTTTTCTGCAGGAACTTCGCAACATCATGCGCTATCTCGGCGTCTCAAGCGCCGATATGGAAAAAGGGCATTTAAGATGCGACGCGAATATCTCGCTCCGCGAAGTGATTGACGATCCGGCGCGCGAGACCGAGTTTGCCAGACAACTAAACCCAAAAACCGAAATCAAGAACCTCAATTCTTTTAAGGCGGTGGAGCGCGCTTTGGAATATGAAATAATGCGGCAAACCAAATTATGGCAAGCCGGGACCCCGCCCGCCTTTGGCGCCACCCGCGGATGGAATGAAACGCGCGGGGTCACCGAAGAACAGCGCGGCAAAGAAGAGGCGCACGACTACCGCTACTTCCCCGAGCCGGATTTGCCCCCGATGGAACTCCGCGAGATTGCCGATGAACTGCGCGGTAAAATTCCCGAACTGCCGGCGGCGCGGCGCGCGCGTTTTATTTTAGAATACGGGTTTTCGCCAACTGACGCGCGAATTTTGACGGACGACAAACATCTGGCCGATTACGCCGAAGCCGTGATTTCTGAACTTGTTGAATGGCTTGCTTCCCTGCCTGAGGTTGAGGGCTCGCGCGAAGAAATCTGGGACAAAAATAAATCAAAGTTATCCAAACTTGTTTCCGGCTGGCTCCTGTCAAAACTCGGCGGTATTATGGCGGAAAATAAAATGGATTTTCGCGCGCTCAAAATAGACCCGGAAAATTTCGCCGAATTTTTGGCGCTGATTTATCAAAACAAAATCAACAGCTCAATGGGACTCGCGCTCTTAACTGAAATGGCAATGACCGGCGGCGATCCCTCGCAGATTATTGAAGAAAAAGGGCTGGCGCAA
>CAYHOC010000102.1:0-2723 GCA_964358135.1 uncultured Gammaproteobacteria bacterium | reverse complement strand
TAAGTAAATATTTACAATAATTTGTATGTTTCTAGATAAGCACCAAAAGATTCATTTAATCGGCATCGGCGGCATCGGCGTATCCGCGGTCGCCAAATTATTGAAATTGACCGGCCGGCAGGTGAGCGGTTCGGACATCGGTGAATCCGAAACTATAGAAGAGCTTAAGGCGCTTGGAATTAAGGTATACAAAGGTCAGGCCGCGAAAAATATTGAGGATGATATCGACTTGATAGTTTACACCAGCGCCGCGCCGGAAGATAATCCGGAACGGGTTGAAGGAAAAAAACGCGGAATCAAAGAATTATCTTACTTTGAATTTTTGGGCGCGTACAGCAAAGATAAATGGACGGTCGCCGTCTCCGGCACCCACGGAAAAAGCACCACCACCGCGATGCTGGGGTTGATGGCCGCCGAGGCCGGGCTGGATCCGACGGTGATTGTCGGCAGCAAGGTCAAAAATTTCCAATACGGCAATTTACGCATCGGGGACGCTAAGCGTCCCCAAAGCCACGCTCAGCGTGACGGCAGCGATCTCTTTATTGTTGAGGCCTGCGAACATCTGGCAAATATGCTTCATATTAATCCGCGGATGATTGTCCTTACCAATATTGAAGCCGACCATCTGGATTATTATAAAAATTTGGATAATATCATGGCCGCTTTTCGGAAATACGTCCAAAAATTGCCGGCTGACGGTAAATTGATTTTTAACGCTGATGATGAAAACGTATGTGAGATAATAAAATCTTTTAATGGCGAGAAGCTTGGTTTTGGACTTAAAAAATCCCCCTCGCCCCCTTTTCCAAAGGGGGAGGCCATAGAAAGCACGAAGATCCATTCAGCGTCCTCTCCCTTTATAAAAGGGAGAGACAGAGAGGGATTTTTTGAAAATACTTTTTTATTGGCAGAAGAAATTAGAATAGACGATGGCTTTCAAAAATACCACTTTGCAGGGCACGATTATATTTTGCGCGTGCCGGGAATGTATAACGCCTATAACGCTTTTGCGGCCTCCACCGCGGCATTGGCGCTGGGGGTTGAACCCGAGGTGATTAAAAAAACTCTGGAGCATTTTAAGGGCATTTGGCGGCGGTTTGAGGTGATTGGCGAACACGATGGCGCATTGATTATTTCCGATTACGGCCATCATCCGACCGCAGTCCGCGAAACGATCGCCGGCATACGCGGATTTTACCCCGTTAGAGGCCACGTCTCTAACGGGGTAAGCGCGGGCGAGATTTCTAATGGGGTTTACCCAGGTCGGCGTTTAGTTTTGGCCTTTCAGCCGCATCATCGGAACCGAACAAAAAATTTGTTCAACGAATTTATTGAGTGTTTTGACGGTTTGGATGTTCTGGTCTTAACCGAAATTTTTGATGTTGCCGGGCGGGAAGGGGATGCTGACGCCGATATTTCGTCAAAAGATCTGATTGAGCCGATTAAAGCGCGCGGTAAAGTCGGCGAGGTCTATTTCGCGGCCACTCCTAAAGCCGCGGAAGAAAAATTATTGCAGATTATCCGTTCCGGTGATATTATTATTGTGATGGGGGCCGGAGATATTTATAAGATATGTAATGCCTTGGTTAAATAAATAATTCTTAAAAGTTAATTCTTAGTTTTTAGTATCCTCTGGATTTCACGAATGGGCCTGCCTGTCCGGTAGGCAGGCTCGAGCCCCGCTAATAACACGAATAACATTAGTGAAATTCGTGGGGCGAAGCCCATTAGCGTTATCCAAAACATATGTTAGAAGATATAAAGAACTTTTTTGGTAATCGTTTTAAGGAAGGCGAGCCGATGAAAAATCATACCACCTTCCGCATCGGCGGGCCGGCCAAGTATTTTGTGATTGCCAAAACCGCGGAGGAAATTAAAACGGCGATTGCCGCGGCGCAAAAAGAAAATATCCCGTATGCAATAATCGGCGGCGGCAGTAATATTTTAGCGGCTGATAGCGGCTATGACGGTTTGATTATAAAAATCTTCGGTGGAACGGCCGAATTTGGGGGAAACGAGGCAACGGTTGACGGCGGGTATGGTTTAATCCGTCTGATTTTGGAATGCGCCAAACATAATCTCGGCGGATTGGAATTTTGTATCGGCATTCCCGGGACAATTGGCGGCGCGGTTTTTGGCAATGCCGGCGCCGAGGGCCGGGCAGTGGGGGAGTTGGTGAAATCGGTTGAGCTTTTAATGCCCAACGGTGAAATTCAGACCGTTGACCGTGAGTGGATGCAATTTGTGTATCGCGAATCCAAGCTTAAAAATATGGACGCCAAAGAACGGCCGATTATCATCCGCGCGACTTTTACGCTTCAGCCGGTTGACGGCCCGGCGGCGGAGGCATTATTAAAACAGAAAATGATTGAGCGACTTGGCAAGGAGCCGAAAGCGCCATCGGCCGGATGTTTCTTTAAAAATATCAAACTAAATGACGCCAATCGCGAACATATTTTTAATAAACTGCAGGTGCCGGCGGACAGAAGGGAAAAATATTACGAGCGGAACGCCGTTCCGGTTGCCTGGCTGATAGAAGATTTAGGATTTAAGGGCAAGCAAATCGGCGGCGCCAAAGTGGCGGATGAACACGCCAATTTTATCATCAACACCGGCAACGCCACCGCCGACGAGGTGATGCAACTGGTGAGTTTTATCAAAATGCGCGCCCGCGACCATCGGGAGTTCCAGCTGGAAGACGAGGTGCAGTTGCTTGGATTTTA
>CAYHOC010000101.1:0-2758 GCA_964358135.1 uncultured Gammaproteobacteria bacterium | reverse complement strand
GAACCGCGGACCTACTCCTTACCATGGAGTTGCTCTACCAACTGAGCTACAACGGCGCATCCTATTCGATAACCGGCAAACCTTTAATCTTTTCCTCAAACTCCCCCAATTTCTGATTTTCCGGGTTAACTTCGCGGAGTTTAGCTAAAAGATTCTCGGCAATATCGCGTTTCTTTAATATTATACTCGTCTCCAGTAAAAAATCAAGGGTGCGCGGGTTATTCGGCTCCAGAGCATTGGCTTTCAAAAAATTATTAAATGCCAGCTCCGTTTCTCCGAGATTGGTAAAAATAATACCGAGTTCAACAAAATAATACGACTCTTTGTCGTTCAAGGCGATTGTTTTGAGATATAAATCTCTGGCGCGCGGGAAATCCCCATCCAGTTTGGCGATTCTGGCGAGGGCGGCGGTGGCTTCTTCGTTGTCCGGACTCAACCTTAAAATGAATTCGTAAGTGGATTTTGCCTGGGTGTATTTTTTCTCTTCAAAATACAATTCGCCAAGCAGGCGGTAGGCTTCAATGTTTTTTGAATCATGACTCAAAATCTCCACCAAAAGCCGTTCGGCCTCGCGGTAAGATTTCTTTTTTATTTCATCTTTCGCGCGGGACAAGAGCTCGGGAATAACCACAAAAATATCCGATCCCTTTTTGGTTTTGCGGCGTTTTTTCCCCCCCCGCTCCATTCTTTTTATTCTATCCGCAAAATTATAAAATTTTGCATGGATTCTATCCCACGATGACCCCAAAACCGGACCGATTTTTTCCCAAAAACTTTTCCACCCTCTGCCCATTCTCTCCAAAAGAATGCGTTTTTTTACCCGCGACTCCTGTTCGCCGGGGATGGTTTCTACATCAATAATGGCGACGCTCTTTATGCGACGGACGATGATTACCGAGATACCGATGAGCGAGACGGCGATTAAGATGATGGGAATAGCGTAGAACATAATTTAGAAATTATTATTTATATTTCCCGGCGATTTTTAAGATATTTTTAAATTCTCCTATTTTTACGCTCGCGCCGCCGACCAGCGCGCCGTTAATTTCATCTTTTTCTAAAAATCCGGCGGCGTTTTTTGCGCTCACGCTCCCGCCGTAGATTATCTTAATCTTTTCCGCCGCTCTTCTGCCGTAATTTTTTACGAGCGCCTGCCTGATAAATTCATGCATCTTTACCGCCTCATTTGGATTTTCGGGAACGCCGGTCCCGATTGCCCAGACCGGCTCATACGCCACGACAATGTCGGATACGGCGCCGCTCCCGGAAAGCGCGGCTTTCAATTGACGCGAAACAATCGTTTCTTTTTTTCCGGCGCGGCGTTCGGCCAAAGATTCGCCAACGCAAATTATCGGCGCCAGACCGTCCTTGACCGCGGCTCTTACTTTTTTGTTGACATCCGAATCGGTTTCACCTAAAGCGCGGCGCTCCGAGTGCCCCAAAATTACATACTTCGCGCCGGCCTCCTTCAGCATTTCCGGCGAAATCTCGCCGGTGAATGCCCCCTTTTGTTGCCAAAACATATCCTGCGCGCCTAATTCCACGCCGGAACGGCCGAGTATTTTTCCGACCTCTTCAATTTCGGTAAATGCCGGCGCGAGGACCACTTTTACCGACGGACAACTATCTTCAACAAAATGACAAACACTCTCCGCCAGCTTGATGGCGGATTTCAAATTAACGCGCATTTTCCAGTTGGCAATAATTAACTTCATACGAAATCCGTCTCCTCCCCTTACTAAGGGGAGGTTGGGAGGGGTCACATTGATAAATATAATATTTTTAAAAAGTGACCACCCCTCACCCCTCCTTAGTAAGGAGGGGAAAAATTTACTTAAAAATTGTCTTTCAAGATCTTCCTAAACGGCTCTGCGTCTTTATACGGCCCGATGACCGCCAGGGCGACTTTATTATTTTTGATAATATCCGCGGCCACGGCTTTCACCTCCGCCAGAGTCACGGCGGCGATTTCTTTTAATTTTTCCGCCGGGGTTTTAATTTCGTGTTTGTCAAGTTCCTGCTTGCCATACCAGGCGGCCAGCGCCTCCGAATCCTCCAGGCTTAAGATGATCCGTCCGCGGATATTTTCCTTGGCGCGTTTTAGTTCCGCGGCGGCGACTCCCTTGTTGGCGAGTTTTTTGAGCTCATCAAAAATTACTTTCATCGCCAGTTCCAGACGCGATTTATCCAATCCGGCACCCACGGTTAGAACGCCGATGTCCTCGTAATCATCGGCGCCGGCGCCGATGCGATAAGCCAAACCGCGCCGTTCGCGCACGGCGATAAAAAGCCGCGAACTCATTGTGCCGCCCAAAATGTTAGTCATGAGGCGAAGCGCCGGTCGGCGTTTATCCCACCACGAATACGCCGGAAACCCGAGGGCCAATTGCACCTGCTCCGTATCTTTATATTCAACCGCGACCTTTGGCGCGCCCGGGGTAAAAACGGTTTTTTTTCCGCCAAAGGCGGATCCGCCTCGGGCGGAAATCTCCGCAATTTTTTTACCACTCTTTGGCAACGAGCCAAAGTATTTTTCCACCGTTTTCATCACGCCATCGTCAATTTTTCCGGCGATTGACACCACCATATTTTGCGGGAGATAAAAAGCGTCGCGATAAGCCAGCATTTTGGCGCGATCAATTTTTCCCATACTCTCCGCGTTGCCGGCGATGGACCAGCCGAGCGGACAATCGCCAAATAGCGTTTGCTCGAACATATCTTCAATGTGCATCATCGGGTTATCCTTATACATGTGGAT
>CAYHOC010000100.1:0-3045 GCA_964358135.1 uncultured Gammaproteobacteria bacterium | reverse complement strand
GCGGCGGGCCGTAAAAGGCGTCTACCAATTGTTCCGGGGTGTAACGGGGCATATAGATTATGGTTGGGCCGCTCTAAAAGCGTTAAGCTCATTAGCGGTTAATTCCGGGAAACCAAAATCGTCGGCTTTCCAGGCTTTAAAAAATCCATACCGGCAAAAAAGCTGGACAAGATATACCCTGTCTTTTGGCACCGTCGCCTTTTGAATAAATTCTTCATAAATATGCCAATTCAAGCTTTGATCGGCCCTAGCCTCGGACGAAATGGCGACGCCGGACGGCACTTTAAAGCCGCTTGCCTTCCAGGCCTCAACAATATTTTTCAAATCACGGATAGAAAGCACCGACTTTTCAAGCGACGCGCCGATATTGCGCACCGGGTTTCCGCCAACGCCATGCACATCCTTTTTCTTTTCGGCAAAAATAGCCTGAATCTCGGCGGCGGCTTTGGCCAAATTATTTATAGATTCTGTCATCCGCCTCTCCCAATCGCAGAGCTCCGTGGCGATCCACGAGCGAAGCCAAAATTAATTTGGCTGTTTCCTCGGCCGGCAAATACCGCACTTCGGTTGACCACCAGCGGGAAAGCTGGGCCGCGTCAAGATCTTTGCGCATATATTTTTTAGATTTGACGTTGCCGGTGCCGCCAATTTTAAAACCGCCGCGAATAACGTGACTGCGGTTGGAATCTTCCGGCACGTCAATCGCCTCGCCGACCCGACGCGTCAAAAGATCATTAAAGCGGCTAAATATTTCGCGCGGAATCTCGTCCATTTCGTCAAAAATAAACGGCTTGTTTTCGTCAAGAGCTTTAATTAAGGGGCCGACCTGAAAGGTTGACTCAATAATTTTTGGACCCATCAGACGCAGAACATCGGCGATTTCATTTTTTGAAACTCCTTGTAACGCCTTGGCGCGCGACAATGCCTTGGCCGCGCGCGCGTAAAACTCGTCCGGCGTTTCCCGCGCCTGAAGCTTCATCTTGCCGATAATATTATGCGCCGACGCCTCCTCCGAACCGGAAAAAACTTCCGGCTCCTCGCCGTAATATTTTCGGGAAACGTGCCGTAAAAGTTCGGTTTTGCCGGCGCCCAGATGTCCCCATAAAAAAACCGGAACCCCGCGATCCCAATGGGCGCGAATGGCGCTAATCATTTTTTTGGTTGTCGGCGTTTCCACCAGCTCGCCGCGCCCGATAGCGCGGGCATACTCCAGGAGCTCGCGACGATTTACCTCGCGATAAACCTCGGGCATCTCCATAAATTCGGCGATTTTTTGTTCCGCGGCCGCGCGGCGGACGGCGATAACAGCCGACTCTTCGCGGTCTCCGGACGTAAGCGTCAGGTTCTCGTTATTTCTATAAACAGTAATCGATTGCTCCCTATAATCAAGCCGAGATAAAAGCTCGCGGATTTTTTCCACTTTTCTCGCTCCCTGAATAATTTCAATTTTGTCGCGCATTGCTTCTTTATAAGCCGCTAACACGCGCGAATCGGCGGCGAGTCTGGTAATGCATCCTGAAACGTCCGCGACTTCTTTTTTATTGCGGGCAAGGGTCGGCGCCATTGTAACGTCGGCGCGTTCGGTTTGCAGAAGAGCGTCAATTTCACCGCCCTCAAGCATCGCCAGCCATTCCTCGTCGGAAGGAGTTTTAACGGCCTTGGCGATTTTTTCCCGGCGCTTTTCGATGACCGCGCGCATCTCGGCCGCGTCGGTTTTAGAAAAATCGGACTTTTTAAGAAGCGCGGCAATTTTGCTCTCTTCGTCGACGGCAACCCGTTTGCCGATAAGTTTTTCATCGGCAACAATGGCGGCACCCAAATCCTCGCGCTCCTGCGTTAAAAAAACAAGATCATCAACCGCGGCGGAGATATCGGCTTTAGTTTTTATTTCGACTGCCGGCTCCGGTTTTTTAAATTTACGGCTTAACCGCTCCGTTAAATATCCCGACAATTTTTCTGAAGAAAATTTTGGTTCTGGGCTCATATAGATGTTGCGCTTAAATTAAGTTAATCTCTCTACCATCTTACCAAACTGGCGGCCGCGGTCAAATTCATTTTGGAAGAGGCCGAAGCTGGCGGCGCCGGGAGAAAGAAGGATGATGTCGCCGCGCTTTGACAGCGACACCGCGAGACCAACCGCGCTCTTCATATCGCGGACCGGCTGACCTTCTGAATGATAGTGAATCTTATCCAATTCCGCGGTGAGTTTTTCCGTCGCCCTTCCGTCAAATAAGACCAAACGGACTTTTTGTTTTTTTAACTCCCGCGCCATCTCCGCAAAATCTAAATTTTTATCCGCCCCGCCAGCGATAAGGATGATCCGTCCCCCTCTCCCCTTGTGGGAGAGGATTGAGGTGAGGGGAAAATGGCCGCGTTCCACCCTCCCCCCAACCCCTCCCATCAAGGGAGGGGGGCCTTTTGATAACGCGCGAAGCGCGGCAATCACCGCATCCGGCGTAGTAGCGGTGGTATCATTATAAAATTTAACGCCTCTAAAATCGCGAATAAACTCCAGGCGGTTGGGAATTCCACGGAATTTTTTAACAGTCCGTTTAATAACCGCAGGCGGGATGCCCATGGCCGCCGTGAGCGCGACCGCGGCCATCACATTTTGCGCATTATGCTCGCCGGGAAGATTGATATCTTTTACTGAACAAATTTTGTGTTCACCGCCATCCCTAAAAATAATTAGGCCATTTTTAAGATACGCTCCCGAACCCCCAACCCTCTTCCCGAACCAAAATCTTTTCGCCGGCGCCCGCTCACCCATTTTGCGGGTAATCTCATTATCGTAATTATAAACCGCCAGATCATCCGCGCGCTGATAGCGGAAAATATTTTCTTTGGCCGCGATATATTCCGGCATCCCGGCATAAGTGTTCAGATGGTCCGGCATTATGTTGGTAATCAGCGCGAATTGCGGCGAGATTTTTGCGTCTCCGGCGCTCTCCAGCATCCAACTGGAGAGCTCGAGGACGACGACTTTTCTCCCCCTCGTCAAGGGGGAGCGAGAGGGGGTTTTGTCAACCGTCATCAACCCCACCC
>CAYHOC010000099.1:0-3070 GCA_964358135.1 uncultured Gammaproteobacteria bacterium | reverse complement strand
TAGATGCGACTCCCGCCGGATATTGTCAAAAATGCCGGGTCGTCATAAACGACGAACTGGATTACGAAAGCCGGCCGCTCTTCCGAAGATTGAAAATTTTCTTACGCCGCGTCAAACTGCTCTTTAAGCCGGAAAAATGATTCCGGCTTTTTTAATTTCCAATAATTTACGCGCCGTCCGGAAAGATAACCCGAAAATAGGCGAGAAGAATCGTGACCGCGCCATTGACAAAAACCGATTCCGCGCCTAAGATAAAGAGAGTTCCTCAAAACACCAGGAGCGCGAGATGCCTGACGGCTTCCCTCATGGAAATACGCTGTTTGTTCGGCCGATGGTCCGCCTAAGCTGGCAGCTGCGGAGGGCTATTTCCAACATCGTCAAACGGGAATTCGGTTTTTCAACCGTCTTTCTTTCAATGCTTAAGCCGCCGAAACACTATTTTCTCTCGGACAAAGGCGCCTATGACGGCGACCGCCTTTTAACTCTCATTGACCGCATCTTTGAACCGGAAAAGGGATATTTGGCGCTGGGAATTATTTTTGAAAAACTCTATTCCCCCCTAAATAAAAGAGGAGCCGGCGGACTCGCGTTTATAGGCAGCCGCTCAATGATTATTACGCTCTTTAACTTCCCAAATGCCGCCTCCGGGAAACTCACAGCCCGCGACCTTGTACTTTTGCACAATTTACTTTGCCACGAGACCTACCACATATATGGGAACAAACACTGCGATGGACCAGACTGCATTATGAAGCTTCGCCCTTACATTTCTCTCCGCAGGCAAGAACTCTGCGCCAAGTGCGCGGCAAAATTCGCGAAAAACCGCGCCAAGCGGAACTCTCCATAACTAAAATCCCCGAGATAATCGGGGGATTTTTTTATATTTTGTAAAAAACATTCTGACATTCTCGAGAATGTCAGAATGTTAAATTATGCTGGCTGATGCGATTCTTTCCAATACTCGGCGCCGCAAATAAATCGGTTGCGGAGCGGCTTGTAAAAAAGCCCGAGCGAAAAAAACTTATCAGACAGGGGGTCAATCGCCCGGGTGACATTACAAAGCACCTCGGCGTACTCCCGATGCCCGCGCTCAAATTCGTAAAGGGCGAATAGCCCGTAACCGAATAATTTAATCGCCCGGTAAATTTCCGCCTCCGCCGACCCGCCTCCGCGCCGGAGGTCAAAACAGTCCGCCAATAACTTGCGCATTTCTTCCGGAAAATCGCGGCTGGCCGCCGTAAAATGTTCGCGCTCCAGCTCCTCGTCGCCGGCTTCCGGAAAATCCGGGTCGTGCTTCATCCGCCACGGCCAAATCGGATAACTGACTTTGCTCAAATTTCTGACCAAAAGCGCCGATAAAACTTTATACGCGTCAAGTTCCGGCTGCTTTTGCCGCTCAATCACCAGCATAATACAGCCGATCAGCGCATTTTTCATCACCCGCTCCAAAAGATCTTCTTCGCTCGCGAATTCGGGCCAGGCCTTAATTGATTTCCACCAGCCAATAATCCGGCGGAGGACCGGCTCCGGAGAAAATTCGGCGACTTTTTTCATTTCCGGGTCGTCCAGCGGCGCGCAAAAATCCCGCAGTTTCCCAAAAAAGTCCGGCTGGGGCTTAATGTCCTTCCTGACCCTTTCCAGCACGCGGGTAAAACTCAAAACCGTTGCCGGCGACAAATCGCGGCGGTTTATTTCCTCATGCGAAAAAAAGGCGTACCCCATCTGCTCCACGATGGCGAAAAATTTCCCGGCCGGCGTGGCGCGGCTATCCTGCAGATGATAAATGTTGAGAAGCGCCGCTCTGGCCTCAAGCGGCAGTTCGCTGAACTTGGCGTCAAAATCTTTTTCTTCCAACTTGGCCAGAGCGCCTTTCATCCGCGGGTCGTTTTTAATCGTATAGATAATGTCAACGCCGGTACAGCCCTCGCCGATATCGTGAAGCGCGGCCAAAACCAAAAGTTCAAAAGGATCAATATCCGACCGCCGGCCCTCCACTTCCAGAAACAACATTGTTTGGAGTGCGGTCTTAAAACTGTGTTCCAGATCATTTTCGTAAGTCACGCCCTCCTTGCCCTGCCAGCGGCGGATGCGCTTCCATGCAATAAAAATCTCGCGGACAAAATCCTCAAGCGTCCGCGCCGGAAAATCTATTTTTTTAATATAGGTCTCGCAAAAATCGGGCATATTATATTTAAATCCGAAACAACTTAATTAAATTACAAATTCAAAGCACCAAATCCCAAATAAATTACAATGACCAATCCGCCAGCTGGCGGACAAAATGCTTTGAATTTTAGATTTTTGCGCCATAGGCGCATCCGCCTCTGGCGGAGAATTTATTTGGGATTTGAAATTATTTGGAGCTTGTGATTTTTGCGCCCCCGCCAGAGGCGGACAGGCGAGGCGTCCCGATGCATTTGGATACGGGACGCTCCGCATCGCAGCATCGGAGCGCATCCGCCTCTGGCGGAGAATTTGGGATTTCAAGAATGTGGATTTGTTTCGGATTTCAAATTTCGACATTCGGATTTCAAAGATTTAATAAAACCACCAGCATCGTGGCCGCAAAAATCAAAATTTGGAGAAAAAGAGTGAGCCCGGCCGCAAAGTACGCGAGCGCGCGGTTTGCGCCGTAAGAAACCGAGGCCAGAATAAGATTCAAAAGCCAGAACAAAAGCGCCGCGCCGGGCATTAAAAACATCTTATACCACGGCCCGATTAAGTCAATGCCGAAATAGATATTATAGTGCAGCGCAAAGGCCTCGCGCGCCCCGCGCAAGGGCATAATTTTCCAGAGGATTAAACCGAAAGACAGGGCGTTCAAAACCGGCGCCGCGACAAAAAAACTCCACCAAAAAATGCGGTCGTGAAGAGCGAGAGGATTTATAAGTTTCTTGATGATTGCCATGATTATACCTTATCATACCGTTCGGCTGGTGAGAAGATGGAGGCGCCGTAATTTTGCGTAGATTAACCAAAAACTATTTGACTATTTTAACAAACTGGCGGCGGGGGTCCAACGCGGAGTCCTCGCGAAAGCGAGGCAACACCCCCGCTTACCCGCCTACCG
>CAYHOC010000098.1:0-3124 GCA_964358135.1 uncultured Gammaproteobacteria bacterium | reverse complement strand
GGGTACAAGAAGGAGGAAAAGCGAACATCCCTCGGCTTCCCGGATATTGGGGCTTAGAAATTTCAAAGTCAGTGGCGGCTGTTTTATCCGCGCGCTTTGTTTGGCTTCCGTCGCACCACGGCGGCGCGGGCCAGGGACCGCTCGGCGGGCAGATTTTAAAGATAGAGGAAACGGCGCCGAGGGCCGCGAGAACAATCACGGTGATTAAAAGGATTTTGAGTAATTTCATATTTGTAGACATTAGTTTGTTGTTGATTAGATTATATCAAATTGCGGCTCGGAGGACAAAAAAACGCCCCATGGCGGACGGACTGGCGCAAAATCTCTATTATCCGCTTTGAAAAAAGAATGACCGTGCGTCATTCTTTTTTCAATATGGAAAAGCTGGGCAATAAAATATCATTACCCATTTCCAAAAAGCGGTTTTAATGATATAATTTTGATAGAGAAACCTATCATCGGAGCGCTCCGATGCTACGATGCGGAGCGTCCGAAACACATCAATGGTTAAACATTTTTTTAAAAAAAACCGTTTGTTTTTAACCGGTTTGGGAATAGCGACGGCGCTGTTTTTTATCTTGGAATTCATCCTGATTAAATTCGGCGGGGTAATTGATAACTTGAATGTCTGGCAGGCGCTTTGGGAGACGAGGAGCAACGGATGGATTTATCTTTTTTTGTGGGTGACGGCTTTGGGAAAGGAGGTCGTCGTTATTTCACTGGCCATAGTTCTCTCGGTAATTTTGTGGTTTTACCGCAAGCAGGCGGAAATTTTGGGACTTTGGCTCGCGCTGCTGGGCGCCGGCATTTTTGTAATTTTGGGAAAGGCGGTATTTCAGTATGCCCGGCCGGGTGGATGGATTCCATTTTATTTTGAAAATTCCAACTCATTCCCGAGCGGGCATGCGGCGCTGGCGCTGGCATTTTATGGATTTTTGGGAGTAATCGCCCTGCATGACTTTAAGAAATATTGGGCGCAGATTTTGGCTGTCGGATCAGCCGCGTTTTTAATTTTCGCGATTAGTTGGAGCCGGCTTTATTTGGGTGTGCATTTTCCAAGCGATATTTTGGCCGGGCTTTTGGTCGGGGGACTTTGGTTTTATGTCGGGGATGCGGCGCTGCGCACCGGATTCTTCAGCCGCGAGCTCAATCCGCCGCAAACCACCGGCAAAGCCAAACACTGGATTTCGGCAATTTTGATTTTATGGTGGTTTTTCTTTTTTGCGGTCTATACGTTAAATTGGCATGTGGGTTTGGCAATAAATCAATAAATCATTATATAGACAATATTAGTGTGATTGGCGTGGCGAAGCATAAACAATAAATTCCTCCCCTCGTAAAGGGGAGGCGAGGAGGGGTTTAAAGCGATTCAACCTCCCCGCGCCCCTCCTTTAAAAGGAGGGGAATACAAGGCAATGACCAACATAGAAATCTCAAAAATCCTGAAGGCGATGGCCGTATTTTACGAAATGGATGGCGCGGCATTCAAACCGCGGGCATACGAAAAAGCGGCCGAGGCCGTGGCGGCGCTTCGTGAAGATGTGAAAGATATTTGGAAGCGCGGCGGCGAAAAAGCGCTGGAAGAAATTCCGGGAGTTGGGCCGGCAATCGCCGGTCATCTTATTTTTTTGATGAACGGGAGGTTGTTTCCGGAATACCGGCGGCTAAAGCGAAAATATCCTTTTGATTTGGACGGGCTCGGCGGGATTGAGGGATTGGGCCCGAAAACGATTCTTTTGCTTTGGAAAAAACTCGGAATCAAGGACTTAAAGGACTTGGAGCGCGCCGCCAGTTCCGGAAAAATCCGCGACATTCCGCATCTTGGCGAAAAAACCGAGCAGAATATCCTTCGCGGGGTTGAATTTATGCGTCAGTCCGCCGGCCGGATTCCTTTGGGATACATCTTGCCGTTGGCCGAAGACATTGAATCGCGCCTCGGTCAAGTCCCGGGGGTAAAACATGCGGTCATTTGCGGCTCCATCCGCCGGCGCAAGGAAACGATTGGCGATATTGATATTCTGGTTACGACTTCGCATCCCAAAGAAGCCGTGGATTATTTTATCTCTATGCCCGAGGTGCAATCGGTCTATGCGCAAGGCGAAGGCAAGGCCTCTGTGCGGCTTAAAATCGGGATTGACGCGGATCTGCGCGTTGTGCCGGACGAAAGTTTCGGCGCGGCGACGCAATATTTTACCGGCGACAAACAACACAATGTCCATGTCCGGACAATCGCGATTAAAAAAGGATATAAATTAAACGAATACGGTTTGTTCCGTGGAAAAAAGAATATTGCCCGTAAGACGGAGGAGGAAATCTACAAAAAATTGGGGATGGATTTGATGCCGCCGGAAATCCGCACCGATACCGGCGAAGTGGAAGCGGCGCTCGCGCATAAATTGCCGAACTTAATATCTTACGGCGCGGCGCGCGGGGATTTACAGACCACGACCAATTGGACCGATGGCGCGAAGTCCATCCGCGAGATGGCGCTTTATGCCAAAAAATTGGGGCTGGAATATATCGCCATTACCGATCATACAAAGGCGCTGGCGATGACCGGAGGATTGGATGAACGGGGGCTGGAAAGACAGGGGCGAGAAATTGAGAAATTAAATCGGGAAATTAAAGAAATTAGGATTTTAAAATCTGCGGAAGTGAATATCTTAAAAGACGGCTCACTGGATATTTTGGACGAGGCGTTGGCTAAGTTGGATATTGTCGGCGCGGCAGTTCATACTAATTTTAATATGCCGGAAGCCGAGATGACCGAGCGGATTATCCGGGCGATGAAAAATCCGAATGTGGATATTATTTTTCACCCGACCGGCCGGCTTTTAGGTCGCCGCGAGCCGTATAAGGTGAATATGGCAAAACTCATCACGGCCGCCAAAGTCACCGGCACGGTCTTGGAGATTGACGCTTTTCCCGACCGGATGGATTTATGCGCCGAGCATGCGCGGATGGCCGTCAAAGCGGGGGTAAAATTATCAATTGACACCGACGCCCATGCGCCGGAACATCTGGAATATTTGGATTTGGGTGTGGCAATGGCCCGCGCCGGCTGGGCGCGCAAATCCGACATCGTGAATACGATGCCGCTCAAGGAATTTTTGGCGTGGCTGAA
>CAYHOC010000097.1:0-3127 GCA_964358135.1 uncultured Gammaproteobacteria bacterium | reverse complement strand
GCCGGCGCGATAATCGAAAATACCTGTGGACGCTCTTGTGTTTTGAAATGTGGCGTGAACATTGGCTAAAATAGATTGGATAATTTTTATGATTTCAATATTTCTTTTCTTATTTTTTCTCGGTACGGCCGTTATTTTTGGAGGTTCGATTTGCCGGTACATTTTAAATGAGCGCCGTATTTTTGCGTTTATTCCGCTCACTATATTAATAGGAATTAATGGTTATAATTTTTTTGTCAACCTAATATCTTATATTATTCCGGTGCAATCGGCAATGTGGGCGGTGTTTATATTGATGCTATTTGTTTCCGGTGTTATATATTCATTGCGCGATAAAACCGAATCAAATGTTTTAGTTAATCCGCTCGCTCCCAAGCAGTTGCGGATTCTTTTGATTATCGCTATTTTGATTTCTACGGTTTCCGGAATTTTCGCATTACGTTCGCTGGCAGTGGATGATGAGGGACTGGGACATCTTCCACTGGCGGCCACGATTAGCGAGGGCAATTTTCCGGTAAAAAATCCCAGTTCCCCGAGTCATCCGATGAATTATCATTATGGGTCGGATCTTTTGACCGCTTCTTTATATAATGTTGCGCGCCTTCCCCCTTGGCTCGGTTATGACATCCAAACAATAATTTTTAGCGGACTCATATTCCTGATGGCTTTTTTGCTGGCATTTGAGATAATTGGCCGTTTTCGGAGCGCGCTTCTGGCCGCTTTTTTAACTCTTTACGGCGGAGGGCTTATTTGGCTTAATTTCGTTCACGGAATTTCTCCGCTTTGGCGCAAATTTATTTTACATGAGCAGGTGGTTGGCCCATGGGCATTTATTTGGGGAATGATTTATGCGAAAATCAGTTCAAGTTTAGTTTATGGGATGCTTAGTCATTCTACGGCAATGGCTTTCCCCGTAATGCTTGCGATGATTTATTGTTATTTGAAGATTTTTAGCAAGGAAGAGAAGAGGCCGGCGGTTTATGCCATTATGGCCGGTCTTTTGTTGGGATATCTGGCGTTAAGCATGGAAACGAGTTTTGTAATCGTCTTAATCGCGATGACCATCTTTTTTATGGCAAAGATGGTATTTTTATTATGCCGCCTGTTCCGCGAACGCGGGGATACGCCCGCGAATTTATCTTCCAAATGCAAAGCGGACGGCGTCAAAAAAATCGGCGGATATTTTTTGATTGTTGTCGCCGTCGGAATCTTACTCGCTTTATTTCAAGGAGGTATTTTGAGCGTCTTAGGAAACGGCACCAGCGTCTCGTCTTTTGCTTTTAATTGGCGATTTTGGGTGATGGATTTTGGTTACGGGCGGTGGAATATTTTCGGCCGGGTATTTTTGATGGAGCTTGGATTTCTGTTATTTTTGTTCCTGCCGGCTATTTGGTTTTATCGGCGCGATAAAAAGATTATTTTTTTGGCGTTAATCGCCGGCGGGGCTTTTTTGACGCCGCTTTTTGTGAGATATATTCCATTGCCATGGGATACGGCCAGATTTTTCGGTCTCTATAAGCCGCTCGCTTTTTTTGTCGTTGGGCTCTTTCTTGGAGATTTAAGTTTGAAGTTGGGACATAAGTATAAATATCAAGCATTCATCATTTTTATAATCTTTCTGACTGTTTTTTCCTCGCTTTTGTTTCAGCTTACCACCGCATTAACGCCCTTTGAAGCATTCGGACAATTCAGGGCGCCGTTTTTCAGGATTCCTCCACCACCGCCGGAGATTGACAAGCCGGCTTATGATTGGATAAAAAAGAACACATCAATAAAAGAGAGTTTTTATCCCTATAATGAAAACTTCATAAGAGAAAACGGCAGATTTACGCCCGGCTTCAATGCCGATCAGCCGGCAGTGGCCGTTTTTCCTGAAGAAATTATGTTATATAAAGAATTTACGAGTTTATGCTCGCGCGAGGCGGCAAAAAAGCTCAAAATTGATTATTTATATATTGGTCCCGATTTTCCGATAAAAGATTTTTATGTCAAATGCCTTCCTAATCTGCCCGGCCGAACCGTTTTTCGGACGCAAATCGGCAATGATTTTAGGGAAATTTATAAGTTGGATTGACCATGCAAAATAAACCCGACCCGCCGCCTCGGCGGGTATCTGGGCGGGTTTTTTATGAGATGAGTCGGCTCCGCCGACGATATATTTTTATAGCCCTTCATCCTCGCGCTAAAGCGCGGGGATTACAGGCGACATAATAAAATGAAAATTTTACTTTTAAATTATGAATTTCCTCCGTTGGGCGGCGGCGCTGGAAACGCGACGCAGAATCTGGCGAGAGAATTTGCCAAGTTGGGGCATGATGTTTTGGTTTTTACATCGCATTATGGCGAGCTTCCGTTTGACGAAACCGTTGACGGATATCGCATCATCAGAATCAAAACGCTTCGACAAAATGTCAGCCGGTGCAGCCCATTTGAAGTAGTTGTTTTTTGTCTCTCGGCGCTTTGGCATATTCCTAAAGTCATAAGAAGATGGCGGCCGGATAAAGTTATGGCTTTTTTTTCTATTCCGTCGGGCGTTGTCGCTTATTATCTTAAAATAAGATTCGGATTGCCATACAGCGTTTCCTTGCGCGGATTTGATGTGCCGGGATTTTGGGAAGACAGGATGAAATTTTTTCATTATTTGACAGCGCCCCTAAATAAGCTCATCTGGAAAAAGGCCGATCGAGTGGTGGCAAACAGCATGGGATTAAAAGAAATGGCCAGGCGGACCGCGAAAGATTTCGGTGTTGAAATTGATGTTATCCCGAACGGGGTTGATACTGATTTTTTTAAACCAACCTTGCACTCCGATGAGCGCAAAATTTTTAAAATTCTATTCGTTGGCCGACTGACATCGCAAAAAAGGGTTGATGTGCTTTTGGACGCGTTAGGTGAATTAGTAAAAAAAGATAAAAGTTATGTGGAAAATATAGAATGTGAAATTATTGGCGACGGCCCCCTTGGCGATGAATTGAAGAAGAGCGCGCAAAAATCGGGGATTGGGAACATGGTTAAATTTAGCGGCTGGATTCCCAGAGGTAATTTGCCGGAAAAATATCAGTTGGCCGATGTCTTCGTCCTTCCGTCGGATGATGAGGGTATGCCGAATGTAATTTTAGAAGCGATG
>CAYHOC010000096.1:2203-3138 GCA_964358135.1 uncultured Gammaproteobacteria bacterium | reverse complement strand
TCAACGAAGCCCCGGATTTTGTTGATTTAATCGCCTCTTTGGGTAAGCGCGAGGACTTTGGCGATGCCAGCTATATAGAAATCGCCGGGCTTTTATATTTTCCGGAAATTTCCGAAGATTATTATCTGTCGGAAATTCCTCAACAAATCAGGGACGAGGTAACGCGTCGCGGTAAGGCCGCCAACATTCCGGTCGCGTTTTCCCACAGCCATCCTAGCCGCCGGCGGCCGCGCCATTTTTGCGCCGCCTGGGTTGAGCCATTTATTTTTGTAACAGGCGAGGTTAACGCCTGCTGCGCGCAAAACGAAGCAAATCAGCGCGAACTCCAACGTCAAAATACTTTCGGAAACATTTTAGAAAAGCCCTTTAAGGAAATATGGTATTCCGAAAAATATAAATCTTTCCGCCGTGCGATGCCGGATTATTCAAAAAAAGTTCCCGAATACTGCAAAAATTGCCGCGTTACTAATGTCAACGAGTTGCCGGCGGACCGCCGATGCAATTATGACGATTGTATTAAAGAAACGTAATAAATGCTGTTTGTAAACCCTGACGCAAAAGTCAATCGCACCATTCCCAACATCGGGCTCGCCTATGCCGCGACTATTTTGAATACGCGCGTGATCGACCTCAATACCATGCCCGAGCCGGATAATCGATACTTAAACGAAAGGGCTGACATCTTAGGCATTTCGATTCAATCGCGGACAATGGGCGAAGCAAAAAAAATTGAAAAGAGATACAAAGAAAAATATCCGCGCGCGGAAGTGAAATCAATTTTTGGAATCTTGGACGTGCAATGCTGCTATCCGTATTTAAAGATGGGCGAAGTTTTACAGATTGATACGCTATTTGGCGACGGCCTGCCGTTTCCGAATTACGAGCTGTTTGACTCTTTTAAAATTTTTCGGGAAAATTGGCAAAGCGGCGACTGG
>CAYHOC010000096.1:0-2193 GCA_964358135.1 uncultured Gammaproteobacteria bacterium | reverse complement strand
GCGACTGGAAATACGCAATAATGACGAGCCTGGGATGCCCCTATTCCTGCACTTATTGCATGGCGCGAAACCGCGGTTGGATCCCCCGAAGCGCCAAAAATTCCACCGAAGAAATAATTGAAGCTAAAAACAAATGGGGCATTAAATCATTTAAAATTTTAGATGATTGTTTCAATCTCAAAGAAGACCGCGTTATTGAATTTTCAAAACTAATAAAACCGCTCGGAATGCGCTGGAACTGCGCCAACGGCATCCGCGCCGATCGCGTCACGGAGGCGTCCGCCCGGGCAATGGCCGAGTCCGGCTGTCATCAGGTTGGGTTTGGGATTGAATCTGCCGATGACAAAATACTCGGCGACATCAAGAAGGGCGAGACGCTTTTACAAATTGAAAACGGCATCAGAATCGCCAAAAAATATTTTAACGAAGTCAACGGTTTTTTTATTATCGGCCTTCCCGGTTCAAGTTACGAAACTGACCTCAAAACTTTAGAATGGGCAAACTGCCAAGGGATCAACGCTCACTTTAGCTACTATATTCCCCTCGCCAAACAAATGGAATATGACGCGCTATTTTACGGCGAAGGCGCCAAGCCGATGAGTGACGCCTACGATAAAAATTTGCAGGAAAAAATTTATATAATGACGGAAAAAATGCGTCCCGGCACAAAAAAACAACATCTAATAAAACGCCTGATCAATAAACTGATAAAATAATATTTATGAAAAAAATATCTTTAATCGCCCCCGGCACCAATCCCGATTATGCCACCCAAGAACCGCTTAACCTCGGACTGCTCGCCAGTTATCTCGAGGCGCATGGCGTAGAAGTTTCTATTATTGACGAATTGGCCGGACAAAATATCGAGGAAGAGTTAAAAAAATTCAAGCCCGACATCGCCGGCATTACCGCGGTTACGCCTCTCGTCCCCGATGCTTACCGGATTGCCGAACTTTGCCGCAAAATGGGAATCAAAACGGTGATGGGAGGAGTACACGCCAGTATTCTGCCGGAAGAGGCGCTTCAGCACGTTGATACGGTCGTTAAAGGCGAAGGCGAACGGGCGCTTCTGGATATTGTGCTCGACAAAACGACTGAAAGGATAGTTGAACGCCCGTATATAAAAAATATTGACGAGATCCCCCCGCCGGCGCGACATTTAATGCAGTCGGATTTTTATCTAAGAGGCAGAGACAGGTTTCCAAGGTCTTACCTTCGATTCTGCCCTCCAGGCACAAAAACCGCGGCCATTCTTTCAAGCCGCGGCTGCCCATACGCGTGCGCATTCTGCCACAATACCTGGCGCGGAATGCCCTGCAGATATAACAGCCCGGAGAGAGTACTCCTGGAAATCCGAACGCTCATGGAAAAGTACGGTGTCGGAGCGATCTTTTTTATTGAAGATAACCTTTTTGTGAACAAAAAAAGGTTGGAGGCGATTTGCAATTTGATCATCGATAACAAAATCAACTTAATCTGGGGCGGCAATTCGCGCGTAGACAATATTGACACGGAAATTTTGACTCTGGCCAAAAAAGCCGGCTGTCATCAGGTAAC
The DNA here is from genome assembly GCA_964358135.1 of uncultured Gammaproteobacteria bacterium. GTDB lineage: Bacteria > Patescibacteriota > Patescibacteriia > CAYHOC01 > CAYHOC01 > CAYHOC01. Next base: position 636 of record CAYHOC010000096.1, on the reverse strand, counting down.
TTTCGGGTTTGAATCGGGATCGCAACGAACCTTAAATTTTTTAAACAAACAAACTACGGTTGAACAAAATCAACGCGCCGTTGATCTTTGCCGCAAAGTCGGAATCCGCCCGCAAGGATCGGTTATAATCGGGTCACCCGGAGAAACTACAGAGGACATCCGACAAACGCAGGATTTTATCCGGAGAAATCATTTTGAAGGCGAGGTCGGGGTCTCTATCGCCACTCCTTTTCCCGGTACAAAACTTTGGGAGTGGTGCGTCCAAAATAACCGGATTCCCCCATCTTTCAAATGGTCCGATTTTAATTACGGCGACGCGCCGATCAGAATGTGCGACGCCATTTCGCCCGCCGAGCTGAAACGGCTGCGGATTGAAACCAAACATCTGGAATCAAGGATCAATCTCCGCCTAGCGATGAAAAAACTTCTGACCAGTCCCGGCGAAACGATAAAAAAAGCGTTTAACAATCCCAAGAAAATTCTCCGGCAAATAAAATCAATCTTTGCAAAAAAATGAATAAACCAAAACTTGACAACCTTTATAATTTATAATTTACTCATCTATGAGTCATTTTCAACCAAAGACGGAGACAAGCCAAATAAAAAATGCCGATCTCGCGTTGAAGATACCAGCCG
>CAYHOC010000095.1:0-3222 GCA_964358135.1 uncultured Gammaproteobacteria bacterium | reverse complement strand
GCGGACGGCGGGATGTCCAAATTTTTGCCCGTAATCTTGAAGATAATCTTTTTGCCCTGCATCGAGCTTTGGCCGCGGGCGAGTGGCGCCACGGACCGTATCGGCAATTTGTCGTTTGCGATCCCAAGCCGCGGCAAATTCATAAAGCGGCGGTTTCCGACCGGATTGTCCATCACGCCATCGCGCGCGTGGTAGAGCCGATTTTTGAACGTTCGTTTATTTTTGATACCTGGTCATGCCGCGTCGGCAAAGGAACGCGCGCGGCCGTGGAGCGATGCCGAAAAGAACTTTTTCGCGTCTCAAAAAATGAAACACAGCCGGTTTGGGTATTAAAGTGCGACATCCGTAAATATTTTGCCAATGTTAATCACGGTATTTTATTGGAACTTATCACGCGAAAAATTGATGATAGGCCGGCGGTGAATTTAATTTCCGAGATTATCAATAGCTTCTCCGCGGGCCTGCCGCTCGGCAATTTAACCTCCCAGCTTTTTGCCAATATCTATCTTAATCCTTTTGACCATTTTGTAAAAGAAATAATCAAGCCCTCAGCGTATCTGCGATATTGTGACGATTTTTTACTCGTGAGCGGCGATGAGCGGTGGTTGAAAAATCAATTACTAACGATAGAAAATTATTTAGATCGACAGTTACACCTCGCGTTTCATCCGAATAAAATACATTTGAGGCCATGGCATTACGGCATAGATTGGTTGGGATATGTTTTGTTTCCCGGCTATTGTCTTCTACGGCCAAATACGCGACGCCGAATGTGGCGGCGCGTTTATGCGGGTACAGCCGCTTATCTTGCCGGCGGCATTTCCCGTAAATCTTTCGCGGCTATTGCCGCTTCTTACGACGGCGTGTTAAAATACAGTCGTAATAGCGATGATAGAAAATATCTCAATTTACTAGTAAGGTGTTTTTAATTTATGCGAAAATCTGTGGAAAACGCGCCAAAATTTTTTGTCAGCGGGGCAGATGATGAGCGCGAGGCAAAACAACCATCGGCGTCAAAAGAGCATCGTCGCGCTGAAGATTTTTTTGGTAAAAATCTTAAGATTATTGAGGATTATGCCGGCGCCGCCGGATTTGATTTGCGTCCCGGCTCCGGTTGGTCCATTGATTTGGAAAACAAGGTGATGACCTACGACGTTTCGTGGTTTGAGGAACGTGAGTTTTCTCCGGCCGAGGCGATGTGGGCCAGCTGTCACGAAATGGAACATTTGCGCGATTGGTTTTCCGACCCGGAAGCGTTTAGCCGCTTGTTCGCGCGTTTTGGCGCCCGTCGTCGTCTGCACGTGCTTTACAATTGCCTGGATGACGTAATGGTTAATCGCGCGGTGGACGATCGTTTTCCGGCGCATCAGCCGACCAAGGAGCGGCTATATCGCGAGCGGCTTTTTCCGGACACCGATTACACTAAAACGCCGGCGCATCTGCAGTATATTTACGCTATTTTACGCGAGCGGATGTTGCCGAAAGAAAAAACAAATCTCGCGCCCGAAGTTCGCGCCGAGGTTGATCGTCTGCGCGATATTGACGGCGCCGGCACCGATTTGGTGGAACTTTTGACGCGACCGGGCGCGGCGCCGGAGATTAGATACGAAATTGTCCGCGATTATATTGAACCGATTTACGAAAAATTTTATCGTGAGGATTTGGATCGCGAGAAAGAAAAGAAAAAGTCCCGAGGCAAGGGCGAGCCTAAGGCCGGTGAAGCCGATTTTGCGTCTTGGTATGACGATTTGGAGAAAAAAGGGTTGCCTCATCCGATTCCTATGAAGGACGTTAAGGACGCGATCAAAAAAGAGGCGGCCCGTCGGCAAAAGAACAAAGATAATACCGATCCGGACAAAAGAGCGCGCGGCCAGTTTCAGTCCGAGCATGGTTTAACCAATGACGAAATGCGCGAATTGGAGGGTCCGTATCGCGCGGTTTATAAAGAAATTGAACCCCTTATCGCGCCCCTCCGCGAAATTTTTGAACGCATTATTTCGCGGCGTAAAGAGCGGGTACGGAGGTTAAGCAAACTTCGTGAGGAGGGTTTGCTTTTGAAACCGGAACTTTTAGCCCAAGCGTACATCGATTTATCCGGCGGCGCCGCGCCACGCGCCGAGCTGTCTTACGAAACAATTGAGCGCGATATTCAAAAACCAAATCATTTGGAAATAACCTTGGTTACCGATCTTTCGAGGTCTATGAATAATGGCGTTAAAAACATTGAACAGTTAAAATCCGCGGTTTTAATTATGGAAGCGCTTGCGGAGTTTGAAGATAATTTGCGGCGCGAGCGGGAAGATCGGGCAATAGATTTGGATATGCAAACCGAAGTCAGGGGATTTGGCGGGAAGGATCAGGAATTAAAGGGCCTCTCCGGCGAGTTGTCTTTTAAAGAGCGAGTCGGCGCGGCGCGCGCGATGCGCGCCCCGGCCGGCGGCTCGACTAACGATTTTTTGTCGCTTAACGCCATCACAAAAACGGTGGATGCGGTAAAAGAGAAAAAAATAAAAGACGACGAATTTCGTAAATTGGTTATTTTAATTACTGATGGTGGTTCGAGTGATGCAAAGAGCGCGCGCCGCGCCGTGGAGACGCTGGTTTCCGCCGGAGTTATTTGCCGGGCGTTGCAGATTGGGGAGGTAGGTGACGAAGAGGAAAATATTTTTCGCCAGGTTTGGGGTGAAAATGGAACCAGATGTCCGCGCGTGCAGGATTTGCCGGAAAAAATCGAAAGCTTACTTAGGGGATTTTTAAAAGATATTTAAATAACATATACCCCGTTAGAGGTTCGCCAAAAAATTTTCTTTCAGAAAATTTTGAACTCGAAATGGGGACAGACTGAGATGTAGGCCTTACTATCGTTGTTTATATTTTACTAAGAAACAACAGAACCACCATAGCAATGTCATTCCCGCGCATCGGTTTCTGCCAGTGGCAGAAGAGATGGGAATCCAGAACCGATAAAATTACGAATCTTGGGCGTTTTCTGGATCCCCGCCACCGCATTTTGCGGGGTCCCGCCCGAGGCGGTGGCTTGCGCGAGGATGACAGCAGGAGGACGCATTGTCGATTTAAGTAAAATTAAAATTGTAAACAACGCCGGCAATTCTTACAACCAAGATAATAATCATTTTATCAAGCTATCTCCGCAGATATGCTTGCGATATATGCCCCGTTACACCCCGGAACAATTGGTAGACGCCTTTTACGGCCCGCCGC
>CAYHOC010000094.1:1268-3363 GCA_964358135.1 uncultured Gammaproteobacteria bacterium | reverse complement strand
GAATTAGTATCGCGCTTCACAAAACCGAATTTGAGGTAGAGCTTGTTGGCGGCCACTCTCGCCGGATGGCTCGTCAGCTCAATCCGCGCCGAACCGCGGTCGCGGGCAACTTGAATGCAATGCTCGGTGATAATCCGGCCAAGACCCGAACCCTGATCGGCCGGATGAATAACAACATCGTCAATATAAGCCACCAGTCCGCGCGAGGGAACTGCCCGAAACGAAACCGTTGCCGTGCCGACCAGCTGTCCGTTGTGTTCGAGCGCGTATACTTCGGTACTGGCGTGGCCGATGGCAAGCTCCATGGCACTGGGGTTATCTTGATAATTTGGCGATAGATGATGATACAAATTCATGAGCTCGGGAATGTCCTCAGCAGTCGCGCGCCTGATTTTCATTTTTCCGCCTCCTCTCGCCCTCCGAAGCTTTACTGTGTCCCTCCGTAGCCTTGCCCGCCCGCCGAAGTTTTAACGAAGGCGGGGCGAAGGGGGACGCGTAAGGAGTGTTAAAAAGAACCAATTAGATTTTATTATTGAATCGCCGGTTTGTCAACATCATTCTTTCCGCGATTTTAGATGCTTAAAAAACTCCGCCTGTTCGAGGCGCTTGACCGCCTCTTTTACGGATAAAAATGTCAATAAATTTAAAGCCCCCGGTGTTGCGGGGGTTAATTTTTGTGGAGACGACCGAGTTTGAGCCGCACCCATCCGAAGCGATATTTTTCGCCGTTCCAGTAAAAGAAGTTGGCATCCCGATGGCACTTGCCGGCAGTCGTAAATGATTCTTTGTTGTTGTTGCAAACATTCTGCAAAAAAAGGTTCGGACAACTGTTGTTCCTGATCCAGTAAATGCTGGTGACGAGATTTTTCGCTTCGTCTTTCGGCCGGTCTTCGGATTTGTGATCCATCAGCCAGGCGAAATAAAAATTTTTCCCGTCATACCAGACGGCATCCGGACGAGGCCGATCATGGCACGCGCCGCTTTCAAAACGCAGCTTGAATTCCTGCCCCTCGCGGCAATACCAGCTCTTGAGCGTCAAAACCGGGCAATCTCCGCTGATTTTGTAGAGCCCTGGAAGCAACCGCTTCTCGGCTCCGGCCATATCGCGAGCAGAAAACATTAAGACAAAAACCAACGCCGCTAAGACCGATCGCATTGGCATCCTCCTCGTTGTTTGGTTTCACACTCTCCTTGGTCCTCTCCCGTCAAGGGAGAGGAAAACATCAAAAAAGAACAGACCGGCTATCTCCAAACCTTGGCTGAATAAATTATGTGTTCAGCGATGGGCTTAAAAAAATTGTAGGACTCATCGGCGGAAATAAACGCCACGGAATATACTTTTCCGTTTCCGACATAAAAGGCCTTAGAAATCGTATGCATCTTGATTCCATTCAATATGCTTTTGGTCTCAAGCAAAGCGGAGCTCGCGCCGATGTCATTCCGCCAAATGATTAAATTCTTCACCGATTCTCTCTGATTTTTAATCATCCCCTCAATTATATCCTTAAATGATTTTTTCGGGTCAAAAGTTCTCTCGCTTATTTGGACGACCGCGGCGCCGTTGGTTGCGTAAATAAGAATTTTCAGATTCTCTTTTGCCGTTAAATCCGCGGGCATTCCCTCTTCGGGGTTGGTGATATTTAATTTTTGCCAGTTCGGATATTCAACGGCAAAACCCTCATCGGTGGTGAAGGTGGTATACGCGAGAGGCGCATTGTTTTCTTTTGCAGAAAATCTGAAAAAGAAAAACAGTCCCGCGATGACGGCCGCGATTACTGCCGTGGCGATGATGATAGTAAGATTCTTCTTCATATACAATGGAGCGCGACCTCGCTTTTATTGCCGAAGGCAAGACATTATGCCTCCCTTTCGGGAGGACTCCATTCATTGCCCGTTTTAGTTGTTTTTTAAAGTTTCCTCAATTTCTTCCGCTTTGTCAAGGGCGAGATTCGCGTAATAATTGCAAATATTCTTGACGCAATTTGGATTTCCGCTGATGTAGGTCTTAGCCGCCCTAAGTTCGCTGGCGCGCGTTTTTGCCGACGCGCCATCGTTATATAATTTTAACGCGGCGGCGGTAAATGAATCTTCTATA
>CAYHOC010000094.1:0-1168 GCA_964358135.1 uncultured Gammaproteobacteria bacterium | reverse complement strand
AGCCCCACGCCATTGGCGACGGCTTGTCCGTATTTTAACGCATCTTCGGCCGAAATGCCGGCTTTCAGCAAGTAAGAAAGTTCGCTTTTTAATTTATCCAAATTTTTTCTGGATAAATTAAAAAGTTCCTGAAATTTTGTTTCCTGGCCTTTTGTTTCCCGCAATAAATTCTTTTTTTCCGCCTCGCGCTGTTCTAATGTTTTCTTTGAAATTTCTAATAATTTTTTGGCGCTGGACTGGTCATCATACTGCTCGTTCAAATCGCCCTTCTTCTCCTCCAGTTGCCGCCTTGCCCCCTCCACTTCCAATACGATTTTTCTTAATTCCTCGCGCGTATTGTTGATAACATAAAGGTTGTTAAAAAATTCAAAAAAACTTTCGTTGGCGGCTAAGATATTCAAAAACGGCGTTCTTTCCTCGCGGTCAAGATTCCTGACGCTAACCGCCAAAATGGCTTTTCGGGCGTTCAAGACCTTAACTTTTTCCGTTATCTCGCTTTCGGTCTTTTTTATTTCTCCCTCCAGCTCCCGAATCGCCAAACCCAAACCCTTTATTTGCGTCTGCGCTTTTTTTATTTTTGCCTCAAAGACGACTATTTCTTTTTGAAGCGTTTTCCCCTTCTTTTTGCTGTCTTCAATTATTTTGGCGTATTCGGCGATTTCCTGTTCCAAGCGGGCCATCTCGGCGCGTTTTTGCTGTAAAATTTCCCCTGATGACGGCTCGGCCGCTATGGCTCTAAGATTAAAAACAAAAAACATCCCCATGAGCGGGATTACAATAAAAATGGATAATTTTATCCCGTTAAAAATAATACCCCATCCAGTTAGAGAAGGTTTCTCTAACGGAATCCGCCGCTCTGCCCCATTAGAGATTTTATTTCTAACGGGATTTATGATAAAAAATATCTTTTTCATTGATTTTATTGTATCACGAAAGATAAAAAGAGCCAATTTGAACTAAAATAAGCTATTTTTTGATTTTCACAGATTTTTAACGGATTCCCACAGATAAAACAACCCGCCTGACGGCGAGAATCCGTTTTTGGGGACTCCAACCTAAAAAAAATTTCATAAAAAAGAAAAAATCCCGCGCCTTTTTACTATCCAATGAAAAGGCGCGGGATTAAACGGGCTCCACTTGACAAATTCTTTAAATAGTGATAGGGTGT
>CAYHOC010000093.1:0-3388 GCA_964358135.1 uncultured Gammaproteobacteria bacterium | reverse complement strand
TTCAATATTACAGCTATGTTTTAAATAGGCATTATATCGGAAATCACAAGGAATTGAATTTTACAAAACTAATAAAAGAAATTCCTGATTTAAAAAGCATTGACATAAAAAATAGGAAAAATTTTGTCTGTGATTATTTATCAAATTTGAAAGGCACAAGGGGGTTTGTTTATGAAAATTATTGTCTCGGCGGAACAAAAAACAAAAAAGTTGAGCGGCAGTATTTTTCCGATGAAAACGGAATGCGATGCGATGCTATCCGCCAAAAAATTGAGGACTGGAAAAAGGCAAAATTAATTTCTAATGATGAATATTATTTCTTGATCACTAGCTTAGTTGAGTCAGTGGACAAATATGCGAATACGGCTTCCGTCTATGGAGCGTTTCTGAAAAAACTAAAAAAGACAGCTCAAAATAATTTAATTTTGAAGCCCGCTGAATTGATAATAAACGATCAAAACCACGAAGTTTTTAATGAGGATATAAATGAAGTAGCTAAAAAGGTTAAGGGTGATATTCTATATTTGGATCCGCCATATAATCACCGTCAATACGCGACAAATTATCACATGCTTGAAACTATCGCTAAATATGATAATCCCAAAATCTACGGGAAAACCGGACTGCGTGAGTATCAAAATCAAAAGTCGCCCTACTGTTCAAGACTGCAAGTAAAAAAAGCGTTTAGAGATTTGATTTTGAAAGCAAAAGCAAAATATATCTTTTTAAGCTATAATAATGAGGGCTTAATGACTTTGGATGATATTAAGGAAATAATGCGTCTACGCGGCAAATACGGCTATTTTACGAAAGAATACAATCGTTTTAAGGCGGATAAATCGGAGAATAGAAACCATAAAGCAAGTAAAACAGTAGAGTATTTGCATTATGTAATTTGTCGTTTTGACTTGATTAACTAATTAATTTTTTTTATGCCAGTTTCAAAAAATAAGCAAGCATCAAAAATCGGATTAAAACTTAAGCCGGAAATTCCCCTTATTCCCCTCAAGGATATTGTTTTGTTTCCGCGGCTCTCGGTTCCGCTGATGATCAGCGAGGCGCGGTCCGTCGCCGCCTTGAGCAAGGCAATGCAGGGCGACCAGGTTTGCATTTTCTCGGCGTTGAAACAGGCGGAGGGAAAAGCGGACGGCGAAATCACGGCGGAACAAATTTATCATGTCGGCACGGTCGCTAAAATTATAGAGACCTCAAAACAACCGGATGGCGCGGCGCGGATTTTGGTACAGGGGCTGGCGCGCGTCAAAATCAACAAATTTGTTTCGTCCGACCCGTATTTCAATGTGGCGGCGGAAGTTCTGCCGGAAATAGAACCGGCCAAAAACGAAAAAACCGAGGCCCTGATGTATAGCGCGATCAATCAATTCAAGGAGTGCGTTAACTTGGGCGCGACCGTGCCGTTTGATGTTCTGCTGGTCATCCTAAATATGACCAATCCGCTTGAGCTCGCGGATTTGATTGCCGTAAATATTGATTTTTCGTTGGCCGAGCGGCAGTCGCTTCTGGAGGCCGCGAACCCGGAGGAAAAATTGGATAAGGCGAACCAGGCGCTCGGCCGGCAAATAAAAGTTCTCCGGATGGCGCGGAAAATCCAGACCGAAACCGGCAAGGAGCTTGGAAAAATGGAAAAAGAAATGATGCTTCGCGAACAGCTAAAGGCGATTGAAAAAGAATTGGGAGTGTCGGGCGGCCGGAGCGATGTTGAAGAGATGCGGAAAAAGATTGAAGAGTCGGGGATGCCGGATGAAACAAAAGAAATCGCCAAAAAGGAATTGGCGCGCCTTGAGGGAATGCCGTCTTTTTCTCCGGAAATTTCCTACATTAAAACTTATCTTGATTGGCTGGTCGGCGTGCCGTGGGACAAACGCGACGAAAAAGAAATTAATGTTAAGGGCGCGGAAAAGATCTTAAACGAAGACCATTACGGTTTGGATAAAGTGAAAGAACGGATTACCGAATATCTGGCGGTGCAAAAATTGGTCGGGAAGATCAAGGGTCCGATTTTGTGTTTTGTCGGTCCGCCGGGCACCGGTAAAACCTCCATCGGAAAGTCAATCGCCCGCGCGCTTGGCCGCAAGTTTTTTCGGATGAGCTTGGGCGGCATCCGCGATGAGGCGGAAATCCGCGGCCACCGCCGCACCTATGTCGGCGCGCTTCCCGGGCGCATCATTCAGGGCATAAAAACCGCGGGCACGAAAAATCCGATTTTTATGCTTGATGAAATTGATAAAGTCGGCTCCGATTTCCGCGGCGATCCGACTTCGGCCCTGCTTGAGGCGCTTGACCCGGAACAGAATTATTCTTTTTCCGACCACTATCTTGAGGTGCCGTTTGATTTGTCGGATGTGATGTTTATCACCACCGCGAATCTGCTTGACCCGATTCAGCCGGCGTTAAAAGACCGAATGGAGGTAATAGATTTTCCGGGATACACCGAGGAAGAAAAATTCCACATTGCGACCAAGTTTTTAATTCCAAAACAGCTTAAGAATAATGGGCTGGATGAGGGCCGGGTGGCGATTACCGAACCGGCGCTCCGCGAGTTGATCCGCGAATACACATTAGAAGCCGGCGTGCGCAATCTGGAGCGCGAGATTTCCAAAATTTTTCGGAAGATTGCCAAAGAAGTTTCAATGGACGGCAAAAAAAGTTATAAAATCGGAGTTGACGATGTTAAAAAATATCTCGGCGCGCCGCGATTCCATCATCTGGTCGCGGAAAAAGAGGATGAGGTGGGAGTGGTAACCGGGCTCGCCTGGACCGAAGCCGGCGGCGACATTCTTCTGATTGAGGCGACGCGGATGCCGGGAAAAGGGAATTTAATTTTGACCGGCCAGCTCGGCAAGGTGATGCAAGAGTCGGCGCAGGCGGCTTTTTCCTACGCGCGTTCTAAAATCGCTTTCTGGAAAATCAAAGGAAAATTCTGGGCTGATGAGGATATTCATGTGCATGTTCCGGCCGGCGCGATTCCCAAAGACGGTCCCTCGGCCGGAGTGGCGATGGCGGTCGCGCTCGTTTCATTGCTGACGGGCAAAAAAATCCGGAGCAAAGTCGGGATGACCGGGGAAATAACGCTCCGCGGCCGGGTGCTGGAAATCGGCGGAATCAAAGAAAAGATTTTAGCCGCGCATCGCGCCGGGCTTAAAACCATCATCCTGCCGAAAGACAATGAAAAAGATCTGGAAGACGTGCCGGCCGAAGTTCGCCGACAACTGGAGTTTAAGTCGGTGGAGAATATGGATGAGGTTCTAAAATTAGCATTAGTATAAAATCCGAAATCCGAATATCGAAATTTGAAACAAATTCAAATTTTTGAAATTCCAAATTCTCCGCCAGAGGCGGATGCGCTCCGATGCTGCGATGCGGAGCG
>CAYHOC010000092.1:0-3395 GCA_964358135.1 uncultured Gammaproteobacteria bacterium | reverse complement strand
CGGCGCCGCGTTTCATCCCAATCTTCATCTGCCGTATAATTATCCAGAATTTCAAATAATTTCCAAAGGACTGGGAGATGCGGACGATTATTCTGCTTTTGACGGCGGAATGAAACCGACGGCAAAAAAGTTATACATCGGCGGATTAGCCACTGATTATTGCGTGCTTTGGACGGTTAAAAAAGCGCTGGAATTGGGATACGAAGTCGTTCTTTTGCTTGACGCCTGTCGGGCCGTGAATCTTAAGCCGGACGATGGCGCAAAAGCGATTGAAGAAATGCGAAACGCCGGCGCGAGGATTGCAACTACCGCGGAGGTGATGCATGAACTGGACGACTGACGGCCCGATTATTAAGTCGCGGCTGGACACCGACTTCTATAAATTTACGATGGGGCAATTTGTCTTCCGCCGCTATCGGGATGTAGAAGTCACTTTCAGTTTAATCAACCGCTCCGGGGCGCCGCTCGCCCGTTTTATCCGCGAGGATGATTTGCGGAGAGAATTGGATTCTGTAATCAGGACTCCTCCTTCTAACAATACTGAACTTAACTATCTTCGCGGTATTATCAATGAGGACGGCGACCGAATATTCAGAGAGGATTATTTGCAATTCTTTCGGGAGATGAAATTGCCTCCTTACAATCTTGAACGGATCGGGGACGACTATAAGTTGGACTTCTCCGGCCCGTGGTCAACGGTGATGCATTGGGAGGTTCCGTCTCTGGCCATTGTGAACGAACCCTACTGTCAGGGCCAACTCAAAAAGATGAGCCGTTTTGAACGAGATGCGGTTTATGCCGACGGGGTAGCTCGCTTGGCGGAAAAGATCAAACTGTTGCGCCGATATCCCGAAATCACCTTGAGCGACTTCGGCACCCGCCGTCGTTTCAGCGGTCCTTGGCAGGATTACATCGTAGGAATACTGGCCGAAGAGCTGCCGAAGCAACTGCTCGGAACTTCTAATGTCTTTCTGGCGATGAAGCACGGTCTGTTACCGGTGGGCACTTCGGCCCACGAGCTCCCAATGGTCATTGCGGCCATCGCGTTTGCTAAGGCAGATGGGAGTCGGCCCGATTCGGAAATTTTACGCGACGCGCAAAACGAAGTTCTTGCGGGCTGGTATAATATGTACGGCCACGGCCTTTCCATCGCGCTTACTGATACTTTCGGCAGTGATTTCTTTTTCCGAACCGCGCCGCCTTGGGTGGCGCGCGATTGGAAAGGTACGCGCCAGGACTCCGGCGATCCCTTCGCCTACGGAGAGAAAGCGATAGCGTGGTACCAACGGCACGGAGTTGAACCGAAAGATAAACTCATTGTTTTCAGCGATCAGCTGAATGTGCCGCTGATAATCAAACTGCATCTATACTTTCGCGGACGAATTGGTCACACCTTCGGCATTGGCACGAATTTGACCAACGACCTCGGTCTTAAGCCGATTTCAATAGTCGTGAAGGCGGCCAAGGCCAATGGCCGCTCAACGGTGAAATTGAGCGACAATCTCGCCAAGGCAATGGGCGAGCCGGAAGAAGTGGAGCGCTATAAGCGAGCTGTCGGTTACACCAACACTCAAGCAATTGAATGCGTCTCTTGAGATAATCTCCGGAGCAACGCCCCGAACTTTCCGGTTCGGGGTTTTTTATATTACCACAGATAGTTTAATCACAGATTTAATCTGTGTTGGATTCCCGACTCCCCACAAATTTGTAGGGAGTCGGGAATCCTTAAAGCCCATGTTAATGTAAGCGATATTGACAAATTTTCGGCCCTGGGTTATACTATGAGCAGTTATAAATCTCACATATCTCCGGACTGCGTCGCACTCTGTTCCGATTGTCATCGGGATTTGCGGGGCGGGAAGAAGGGGATAGCGGCTAACAAGAGACCGTTTTTTTATTACATTTGACCATTAAGCATTTTCCGCCCGAGGCGGATCCGCCTTGGGCGGAAACAATTGACTTTTATTGTCAGGGGTTAAATGTCAGATGTCAGGTGTTGCGCAATATGGTAAAACTGCCGGAACTTACCGAGATGCTTGAAGCGGGTATGCACTTTGGGCACAAAACTTCGCGCTGGAGTCCGAAAATGGCCGAATATATCTTCGGTGAACGCGGCGGCGTTCATATTATCGACCTGGAAAAAACGGTCGTAAAACTTCAGGAGGCGTTAAATTTTTTAAGCGATGTCGCGGCTCGCGGCGGCGCCATCCTTTTTGTCGGCACAAAAAAACAGGCGGCCGAAGCCGTGAAGGTGGCGGCGCTGGACGCCGGTATGCCCTATGTTGACAAGCGCTGGCTGGGCGGGACGCTCACTAATTTTCACGCCATTCAAAATGTCATCAAGCGCTGCTTGGATTTAAAAGCGAAGCTCGGACAGGGCGAGCTCGCCAAATATACCAAAAAAGAACAACTCGGTTTTCAAAAAGAGATGGAAGATTTAGAAATTAAGGTTGGCGGCTTAGTCGGATTAAATAAAATTCCGCAGGCAATTTTTATTATGGACATTAAAAAAGAAGAAACGGCCTTGACCGAAGCGGTCCGTTGTCATATCCCGATTGTCGCGGTCTGCGACACCAATGTTGATCCGCGAGATGTGGAATATATTATTCCCGCGAATGACGATGCCGTGAAATCAATCCAAATGATCGTCGGGTTGGTCGCCGAAGCGATTAAAGAGGGGAAAGCGAAACAAAAAACACCATAAGCGTATCTTGTATCTTGTATCTTGTATTTTGTATAGGTAAGTTCATACAAAATACTAAATACAAAATACTAAATACAAGAATATGGACAATTCACTCGTTGTAAAATTACGCGCGATGACCGGCGCCGGGATGGTTGATTGTAAAAAGGCGCTGGAAGAAACTAACGGCGATTTGGATAAAGCGGCGGATCTCCTCCGCCGGCGCGGCGAACTTAAGGCCGCGAAAAAAAGCGAGCGCGCCGTCAAATCTGGTTTGATCCACGGCTATATTCATGGCGGCGGCGGAATCGGCGCGATGGTTGAAGTTCTCTGCGAAACAGATTTTGTCGCCCGCAATCCTGATTTTCAGGAATTGGTCCACGATCTGGCGATGCAGGTCGCGGCAGAAAATCCACTTTATCTTTCGCCCGAGGATGTTCCGGTCGAAGTGGTGGAAAAAGAAAAGGAGTTTTATTTATCCGATGTGGCGGGCAAGCCCGCGGAAATCGCCGAAAAGATTATGGCCGGGAAGCTGCAGAAATATTTTTCCGAAGTTTGTCTGATGAAACAGCAGTTTATTAAAGATGAGGATTTGACGGTTGAGGAACTGATTAAAAATAAAATCGCGGTGATCGGAGAAAATATCCAGGTGAAGCGTTTCATGCGCTATGCCTTGGGCGGAAAAACCTCAAGCTGTGATTTGGAAAGGTAG
>CAYHOC010000091.1:0-3420 GCA_964358135.1 uncultured Gammaproteobacteria bacterium | reverse complement strand
TTCACCGTAGAGACGCCCCGGCGGGGCGTCTCTACAAAATCGCGGCGAACAGAAGGTCGCCTGCGTCCCGCGGTGTGCGGGACTACGGCGAACCAAAGGAGGATGGAAGATGAGCGATGAGATGATTGGGCTTGATGCGTCCGATGCAAATATTGGTTTTCAGGAGATTTCGGTAGGGAAGGAAAATGTATCGTCAGAAATTACCACGAGGTGCGCTTTAGGGCTTTTTTTTGGACTCCTTGTCGGGGTGATGGCAGCTCTTTATTGCCTTGCGGCTGACGGCACCGGGGGCGTCGCCTGGTTTGTGTGGTTTTTTCTTTTAAGCAGTGGGACGGTACTCGGTGGCATCTACGGCGGATCTGGAGCAGAAAGTAATCGGCAGAAGGCGCTTGAGACACCTGACGGCGCGAAGCAAATCGGTAAACTTCTTGCCGAGCGCAACAAGATGGACGAACGGATCTGCGAGCTTGGCGGTAAGCGCGACCAATTGGACCGCGAGCTCGCGGCGCTCACGTCCGATGATTTTGTTGAGGAGTTTGTGCGCGACCGGCCGTTTCCGCTCGCGTTGGCGCCGACTTCGCCACCGACGTCACCGGATGTATCGCCGGAATCGGATTTCGTTAACCGGTATCACGATTCGGACTGCGCGTAGTAAAAAACACCCCGAAACCTATATGGTTTCGGGGTTTTTAAATTGGATTACGCTGATTTCCCGCACCTTTTACTATCCAACAAAAAGGTGCGGGATTTTGACTTGGGGCGACCCGACCTCCGTTGGGTTGAGTCACTTGGGGAGGTCGGGGCGCTTAAAAAGGTGCGGGATAGCGGAAAACGTTGATATTGTAGAGACGCCCCGGCGGGGCGTCTCTACCGAATAATTTTTGATATTGCCTGCCATACCTTTTCCGCGATTTGGTCGGGCGGGAGAATTTGGCCATGCGCCACGCACTCTATCTTTTGCCAGTTATTCATCGATTGAACGAGTTTTAAACTTTGGCGTTCGGAGGCGCGCTGAAAGGCGCGACTGCTCTCGTGGCCATCGTGCGTTTTACCTTTGGTATAGGCGCGAGCCGCTTTTTTGGCGATGAGCGCGTGAGCGGTTTTTGGGTCAACATACAGGTAGATGATGGCATCGGGACGCGGCAGGTCAAAGACGCCGAATTCCATTTCATCAAGCCAGGCCAGAAATTCGCGCCGCTTTTTCGCGTCATGAATCTTGGCGCCTTGATGAATTTGATTTGCCGAAACATAGCGGTCCAAAATTACAATCCGCCCCTCCGCAAGCCAGCGGCGGATTTTTCCGGCGGATTCAAATCGGTCGGCGGCAAAAATAACCGAAGAAAGATACGGCGAAATTTTTGTCGGGTCGCCAAAGTCGCCGGCCAGATATTTCCCGACCAGCGCGCCAAAAAAATTTTTATAATATTGCGGAAAATCCATGGTCGCGGTTTTGTATCCCGCGGCGCGGAGTTTTTTTAAGAGTAATACGGTTTGGGTGTGTTTGCCCGAGCCGTCGGTTCCGTCGATGACTAGGAGTTTTCCTTTCATAATTTTCCTCCGTGGTAAAGAGCCGCTTTTAAATTAACAACGAGCGGCTATTTTGTCAATTATTATTTACTTATTGTCGATCCGTGCTCATCCGATTTATCAACGCTAATATAGCTTGCTAAAAGCGGATGAATCTCCATAAGTTTATCATAGCACATTTGGGCGATACGGCGGTACGACTGGTGGCCCTTTTTTCCGGAGCGGAGCGGAATAAAATGATGCAGCTCGCGTAGATTCCAGGTAAAGAGGGTGCGTTTTTTATATCCCAAGGGAACAATATATTGCGCCTCATCGGGAAATTTAGTTGAGATTTCTTTAAAAGCGCCGGCGGCTTTTTCCATCGCCGCGTCATATTCGGCCGTGAGCCCAACCTCTTCTATCTCCGACGGGGTAGAATAGCCGTGGATAGTTGTGAGCAGTTGATTTGTTTGAGTGGCGATACGATGGCGCTGGATGTCGCGGAAGGCGCCATAATCCATCAAAATATCAAATGTATAATAAACGTGTTCAAGCTCGCGGAGCGGCCGGTCGTGCGGCCCGCGGTATTTTAATGATTCGTCGATTATCGCCTTTTTGTCAGCCGTGGTCATCAGGCGCACGCGCTTCATAATATTGTCATACGAATCGGCGCCAAAGCGGTAGATGAGCGCGGCGACGAGCTTGTTCTCCGCGTCATAATCGTAGGAGACAATCCGTACGGGTTCTTTGTCGCTTTTGGGGGTGGTGGGGTGCGATCCTTGTTTTTCCCAGATAATGTTTTTGAGCGCCGGAATGGTTTGCATCAGATGCTGATTTTCTTCCGCGTATTTAAGCAGTGTCGGCGTAATTTCTAACCCAACTTCTTTCAAGCGCCGGCCGATAGCCTGCATTTCTTCCAATGGATGAGAGAGAAGCTTTACAATTGCCCATTCCAAATTGCGCGCGTTTACGGTCATCCCGAGATTAGTTAGAGTGGAGGCCGGCAAAAGATAGCGGATAACGTCGCAGGTTTTAGCTTTAATTATGGTTTCATACATTTTTTCGCCCTGTTTCGGCGCGCGCGGATTTTTTTGGCGCATCAATGCCGCAACGGGCTCGCGCAAACGCTCGTAAGTTTCAAAAAGATAATCGCCGGCTTCTTCGTAATGCCGCGCAAACTCGCTGGCCATAATTTTTGGCGGTTTGTAGTAGCGGTTTTTGTCAAAAACCTGATAGCGCGTTGATTTTTCGGTGTAAGAAGCCAGGCGGTTATCTTCCACCACTTTGGTGGCCAGAATAGAAATATTTTCCATGGCGATGGAGAGAACCGCGTGTTCTGCGACCGAGCCGTGGCCATAGCCGACGACCCATTTTTCGTGAAATTCGGCGGATTTTTCCTCCGTCAGGTTCTTGGCGATCTCGGAAAAGTTTTCCGGGCTTCGCGAGCACTTGGCAAAGGTGACGGCCATAATTTCCGGCGGCAGGCCGTGAAAGGCGTAGACGTTTAAATTATTTTTTTTATCTTCCTCTATTAGAGTGGACTGTGATCCCAATTCTTCTATATAGTTTTCGTACATAGTTTTATATTGCCTGGCTTTAGCCAGCTAAAGCTGGGCAATGATATTTCTATATATTTTAGATGATTATTGGTGCATTTGCTATAGAGCACGTCAAGTATTTGATTTAGGAGGATAAATATGGTAAATTTTATATATAGAATATTTCTCCCTTCGATAAAGGGAGTACCCGACTCGAGTCGGGGGAGGGATTTATTTAGGATTGTTAAAAATCCCCCTCGATCCCCCTTTGTGAAAGGGGGAGGTTAAATCAATATGGAAAATTTTGAAATCATCAAAATATTTTTTCTGACCACTTTGTCGTTTGTCGTCGCCCTCGGCTGGACGCCGCTTTTGA
>CAYHOC010000090.1:0-3427 GCA_964358135.1 uncultured Gammaproteobacteria bacterium | reverse complement strand
GCTGGATTATTTCTTGCGTCAGCGCGGGGATTTTGTGGTCGCGAAACGGATATTAAAGAATTCTTGATTCTAAGATGCCCAGCCCCTTTTGTTCGTAACCCAACTTTTAATACGATTTGACATATGTAAAGTTGGGTGCTAAACTTTACATATAGATATTCTTATGTAAAGTTGATTATTATGAAAAATACAACATTCAAGTCGGGTGTGTATAAACAGCAGTATAATTACAAGAGTTTTTCCCCGTCCCCGATCAACGCGGCTTTTAAATGGTCGGACCCAAAGATCAATGTGCTGCTTGAAGAAGCGACAAGATATTTGGGGGAATTAAACGCATATTCATCGCTGGTGCCCGATGTGGATTTTTTTATCCGCATGCATGTTTTCAAAGAAGCCGCAACATCCAGCAGAATCGAGGGAACTAAAACGGGAATGAATGAGGCGCTTTTACCGAAAGAAGAAGTAAATCCGGAAAGAAGAGACGACTGGGCAGAGGTTCAAAACTACACCAAGGCAACGAATTTTGCCATCGCCGAATTAGGAAAACTTCCGCTTTCAATGCGACTTCTTAAGGATACTCATAAAATTTTATTGGCAGGAGTCAGCGGCAAGCGCAAAAATCCGGGAGAAATCCGCATCAGCCAAAATTGGATCGGCGGCGCAACATTACGGGATGCCGTATTTATTCCGCCGCATCCCGGCGAAGTGCCGGATTTGCTTAGTGATCTTGAAAAATTTTGGCACAATAAAAAAATTGATCTGCCCCATTTGATTAAGGTCGCTATCAGCCATTATCAATTTGAAACCATCCACCCGTTTTTAGACGGCAATGGCCGCATTGGCCGATTACTTATCACCCTTTATTTTGTGTCGCGGGGCATTTTGCAAAAACCAACGCTGTATTTATCCGATTTTTTTGAAAGGAATAAAGGCGCTTATTACGACGCGCTTACTGTCGTGAGAACTTCAAACAATTTAGAGCATTGGATTAAATTTTTTTTAGTTGGCGTTGCGGAAACAGCAAAAAACGGCAAGTTAACATTTGAAAAAATTATTGCTCTTAGGCATCAATCCGAACAGAAGATCATATCTCTCGGCAAAAGAGCAAAAATAGGCCAAGAATTGCTGAAACATTTGTATTCTCAGCCCATCTTAAATACCAAACAGATAGCCGAGAGATTACAAATAACTCATCCTTCGGCGAGCATATTGGTCAGGCAGTTTGAAAAGATAGGAATTTTGAAAGAAATCACCGGATTCAAAAGAAACCGTCTGTTTGTGTTTTTTGAATACCTGAAATTATTCGAAAAATAATCCGCGCATTATTAATTTTTTTTATTAATTATTAACGGGTTATGTTGAGCCAGGGAAGGAAAATAATTTTTATTTTGATAGCCGCGGCGATAATCGTCATTGGCGGTTTTTATTTAAATAGGGGAATGGTTCGCGACATAATTTTTGAAATCCAAAAACCGGCGGTGCCGGAGCCATTATCATCTGAAGCGGCGAGGGAACTGCCGACCGCATCTCCATCGGAAATCGCGGACCAGACCGTTCGCAAAGAATCCCAGACACCGCCCTCTCCCGACGAAATCAATCTTGATGTGCCCTTTACTCCGCAGGCGCCGTTCGCGGTCTGGGATGCTTTTCACGACGATGCTTGCGAAGAGGCCGCGGCTTTGATGGTTGGCCGTTTTTGGCAAAATCGTCCGATAAAATCTCCGGCTGACGCGGACGCCGAACTGCTGGCCATCGGAAAACTGGAGGACCAATTATTCGGTCAGAATAAAGACACGGACGCCCAGGATACGGCGTATTTTATGCAGAAATTTTACGGCTTTAAAAATGTCAGCATTAGGTATAATATAACGATAGAGGATATCAAGTCAGAGGTCGGGCGCGGATTTCCGGTAATCGTCCCGCTTGACGGCCGCGGGCCGCTAAACCCGTATTTCCGCGGTAACGGCCCGGACTATCACATGCTGGTGATTAAGGGATATACTAAAGACGGCAAGTTTATCACTAATGATCCGGGCACCAAACGGGGTAAGGATTATCTTTACGATGAAAAGTATCTTTATGACAGAATTCACGACTGGAACGGCGGCGATGTTTTGAATGGCCGAAAGGCGATGATTGTCGCGAGACCGGATTAGAATCTGGAATTTGGAATTTAGAATTTGGAATAATTTATAATTTATTTTTTTTATGGCATACATCAATAAAAGTTTTTCAAAAAAAATCAGCGCGGATTACGCGGCGGCGCAAAAGATGCGTTCCGCGGTCATCGGCGCGTCCAATGAGGCGTTGGGACTGGCCAAACAGGCCATCTTCGCTTTTCATCGCGATGATAAAAAAGCCGGACTTGAGCTTTTGACTAAAACAGAGCAGATTCTTTTTGATCTCGGAAAAAAATTTGCCGGCGAGGATTTTGAGGCGCAGGGGGCATATTCCGCGGCGCTTGAGGAATATGTGGAGGCAAAAGAATTCAGCAGGTTTGTTTTGGGCGAGGATCTCGGGCCGATAAGGGAGGTTAGGGTCGGCACAACCACTTATTTAGGAGGTATTTGCGATGTAGCCGGTGAAATTTTGCGCAAGCAAATTGCCTACGCTACGGAGCGGGACGAAAAAGGAGTTGTGCGCGCCAAAGAGGCGATTGCCGAAATAATGAGCTGGCTCATCTCAATGAATTTAACCGGCTATCTCCGGACAAAATTTGACCAGGCCAAGCAAGCGATGCGGAAGTCGGAAGAGATTTTGTACGAGTTTAAGTTGCGAAATAAATAGCGCCTTCTATTTTTGAATTATGAATCATGAATTAAGAATTATAGATTTTTATAATAAAAAAGTGGTTATCATGGGTCTCGGTTTGTACGCAAAGGGTAGCGGCATCTCGGCCGCTAAATTTTTTATTGGTCGGGGCGCGAAAGTTTTAATCACCGATTTAAAATCAAAAAAAGAATTAACTACTCAAATCGCGAGCGTGATGAAGTTTTACGAAGCGACGCTTTCTTCCGTGTCCCCCCCTTGGGAAGGGGGGGTGAGGGGGGGTAAAGGCGGACAGCGCATTAAAATCTATAAACCGCAATTCGTCCTCGGCCGTCATCGTGATGGAGATTTCAAGACAGCTGATATTGTGATGAAAAATCCCGCCGTACGGGCGGATTCGTCTTATCTCAATTTGGCCAAGCGTCACGGCGCGCGGATAGAAACCGATATTAGCTTGTTTTTTAAACTTTGCGCGGCGCCGATTGTCGGCATCACCGGCACGCGCGGAAAAAGCACAACCACAACTTTGGTGCATGAAATTTTACGCTCGGCGGGGTGGGACGCTTATCTCGGCGGAAATATCCAAATTTCGCCACTTTCGTTTGCTGATAAAATTTTAAAAAATGACAAACAAAAAACGGCCGTAGTTTTGGAACTT
>CAYHOC010000089.1:0-3502 GCA_964358135.1 uncultured Gammaproteobacteria bacterium | reverse complement strand
TAATTCTTAATTCATGCTTCATAATTCTAACGACTGGGCGGTATCTCCAAATAGTTTACCAGAAAGCGGGCGATTTCGCCAAAGACCGGCGCGGCCGAACTCTCGGCCCACTCCACATTGCTTGGCCGCGTAAAACGCGTCAAAATTAAAAATTGCGGATTATCGGCAGGCGCGTATCCGATGAAGGTGCCGATATGCGCGCCCTCCTCGTAGCCGCGCCCGTCTTTCCGCGGGATTTGCGCGGTGCCGGTTTTGCCGCCGACCAAATATCCCGGAATTCCCGCGGCCTTTCCGTGACCGTTTTTTACCACCGAAACCAGCATCGCGCTGATTAACTTTGATGTTCTGGTGGAAAAAACCTGCCTCAACGGCCTGCTCTCCGACTGTTTTTTTGCGCCATCGGCGTAACGGATTTCTTTTACCAGATGCGGCTTAACCAGAAAACCGCCGTTCGCCAGAGCGGAAAAAGCCGCGGCCATTTGCATCGGAGTAACCGTTATCCCCTGTCCGAAAGAGGCGGTAGCGCTGTAAATTTCATCCCTTTCCTTGAGCTGTGAAATGTCGCCGGCCGCTTCCCCCGAAAGCTCAATGCCCGCCGCCTCGCCGAAACCGAGATTTTTTATGTAACTCAAAAATTTTTCTCCGCCGATTTTTCTGACGACATAAACCGCGCCGGTATTCAATGACTTTTCCAACACCTGCGTCATCGTCTGCAGTCCGTTCTTTTTGCCGTCGGAATTTTTAATCGTAAATCCGGAAATTTTAAGCGCCCCCTCGTCAAGATATGTTGAATCCGGCGAAATTTTTTCTTCCTCCAAACCAATCGCCATCGTGATCGGCTTAAAAACCGAGCCCGGTTCGTAAGCGTCAACAATGGCCGGCTGGCTAAAGAGCCGCATATCCTTAACTTTTCCGTATTCATTGGGATTGAAATCCGGCGCGTTGCAAAGCGCCCAGATTTCCCCGTTTCGCGGATTCATAACTATCGCTAGAGCGCTTTCGGCGTCAAATTTCTGGCGCGCGCGGGCAACGGCATCGCAAACAAAAGACTCAATATTGCGGTCAATCGCCAGCACGATATCATCGCCGTCTTTGGCGCCGGAAAACATTTTTGTAGCTGTTGGAATAAGAGCGCCGAACGCGTCTTTAGTCGCTTCAATAAAACCGGCGCGGCCGCTCAATTCTTTTTCAAAGTATCCCTCAAGCCCATAACTGCCGACGCGCCGCTCGCCGTCAAAACCCAAAAAGCCGGTCAGCTCGCCGCCGAATCCCGGCTCGGGATAAAATCTTTTTACCTCTTTGCTGAATTTGACGCCGGCAAGCTTTTCTTCTTTGATTTTAGCGGCCAGCTCATCAGCCACCTCATGTTTTATCGGCTCGTAAAAATCTTTTTCCTTGGAAAATTTTTGGAGCAACTCCGCCTCGTCAAGCCCCAAAATGGCGGCGATTCTTTTTGACGCTCTCTCTTTTTCTTTGATAAAAACCGGCTCGGCGTAGACGAAAGTATATTCGCGGTTCGCGGCAATAGGATAAATATTATTTGATTTAAGCTCGCCGACAAAAATCTCACCGCGCACCGAAAAAAGCTCGCTCCAAATGTCCTGTTGTCCGGCGGCCAGCGCGTTGTATGCTTTTCCGGCAATAACCTGAAGATAAAAAACGCGCGCTAAAATGATAAATAAAAACAACCCGAAAAACGCGGCTAAAACATTAAGCCGCCGCAAAAAATTCACACTGCTCTCCGCCTTGCTTCGCCCGACAAGATGCGTGTTTCGGTTAAGCCACCGCATTTTTTAGAATTAAGAGTTATGAATTAAGAATTATGAATTAAGAATTTCGCGCGACACTTAAATGCCCTGATTCTTGATTCGTAATTCATAATTCTTAACATGATCTTCCCACTCTTTCAAAAACATACTGGATGACCACAGCTTGGAAAGCCCGACGCCGGTGATAATTTTGATTCCCAGCGCGACGCAAACTTGCCACTCGGGAATGGTGGAGGCGTCAATCCGGTCGCCGCCTTTGGTAAAAACATTCGGCCGAAGACGGCGAAGCGCCTCGATGACGGTTTGGTCGTTTTCAATCTCAAACGGAATAACAAAATCAACGCCTTGAATTGCCGAAACAATCGCGCAACGGGTGGCTAAATCCTGAAACGGCTTGCCCTTTTTCTGGCGCAAAAAACCGTCGCCGTTCACGATAACCGCGAGCGTGTCGCCGTATTTTTTGCTCTCCAAAATACAGCTGATATGCCCGGGATGAATCGGATCAAACCCGCCGCTGGTGGCGACAATAATTCCCAACCCCGAACGCAAAGCGTCAAACTCCTCAAAGGTAACTATTTTCGCGCCAAATTGATGCATACCCAGTAAGACAACTTTGACAATAATTTTAATCAAGTCTGTCTTAATCAAAAATTATTTTTTATTACGATTGCTGGTTTTGTGCCCAGCAAGATTATTGCCCCGATGACCATCGGGGCGGTCAAGGTTGCTCTACTGGGCATACTCTTACATTATATCACTCTTCAAGCCCAACCGGACATGAAATCCGTTGCTCAAATTTTTGGAAAATTCGTCAATTTCGCGGCCAAAATCCGAATTTAACAAAGATAATTGGCAGGTGTTGCCCGAGAGAATTACCGGCGGGTCAATAAAGCGAACTTTGGTTTTAATAGCAACCCCCTCCGGGTCAAAAATGGCGATCGTGTCGGGACCGATATATTTTAAATGGCTCTGGATTTCCGGAAGATTTGCCGCGTGTAGCTTCTTCATTACTGCCTCGTCATCGGTGAACAAATCGTCTTCCGTTAAAATTCCCGCGGTCATCGCCGCCTTAATCGCCTCGGCCAGTTCGCGGTACATTGCGGACTGAATCGGACTTGACCACATCTCCGCCATTTCCATAAATTTCTTGGCGGAAAAATACGCCATCTCGCGGTTCATAAACGCGAGCTCCTGACCGGTAAAAATAATGTCGTCAAAAATTTTCTTGGCGTCCTCAACGCTGATTTTTCCGTAGATTATCGCGTCATGAAAAAAATAATCCAAACGATCGGCGCAGAGCGCCGGCAGAGGACGCTCAAAAATTGAAAATTTATTTTTATCATTATGGATTTTTTGATAATCAAATCCGTATTTTTTGAGTATCACCGGAATATCGGTTTTGGCGACAAATTCGGCTTCCAAATTTTCGGCCCAATCCTGTTTTTCGCCGGAACCAAAAACGAAATCAACGACATGCGAAAAAGCGGTGTGCGAAACATCGTGAATCAAGGCCGCAATCTGTTCCTCAAGCGAGGAACCAAATTTTTTACAAATATAAAACACTCCGACGGAATGGCTAAAACGGGTCGTATCAAATTTTGGATCAAAATAAACCCAGGTGCCGTATTGGTTAATTTTCCGGAGGCGCGCCATCGCCCGTGAATTCATTAAGTCCTGTAGCACCGGCTCGGTAATTTCAAATTCACCGTAAATTTTATCGCGATAGAACATAT
>CAYHOC010000088.1:0-3660 GCA_964358135.1 uncultured Gammaproteobacteria bacterium | reverse complement strand
CCCAAATAAATTCTCCGCCAGAGGCGGATGCGCCTATGGCGCAAAAATCTAAAATCCAAAATGTTTTGAGTTTATAATTTTGGTCATTGTAATTTATTTGGGATTTGGCGCTTTGAATTTGTGATTTAATAAAATTGTTTCGGATTTCGCGCTTCGGATTTAATTTTTTATGGTTTCCCGCAGAGCTCCCGACATCATCTTTCTCGCCTCCGCCGCTTTTTTGGCGGTTTTTGGTCTGGCGATGCTTTCTTCGGCAAGTTCGGTTTTGGGATACGAAAAATTCGGCGACGGTTATTTTTTTATTAAACGGCAGCTCTTGCATGGATTTTTGCCGGGAATAATTTTGTTTTTTCTGTTTCTAAATCTTGATTACCGGAATCTAAAACGTTTTTCCAAAATAGCTCTTGTTTTTTCCGTGGGGCTTTTGGTTCTCGTCTTTATCCCCGGACTCGGAACGGTCTACAATAAGGCGCGGAGCTGGGTGAGCTTGGGATTTTTTTCGTTTCAGCCGTCGGAAATCGTCAAACTGACTTTTTTGATTTTTTTGGCCGCGTGGTTTGAGGCGCGGCGCGAGCGCGAAGTCCGCGATTTTATGACCGGGCTTTTTCCTTTTTTAGCGGCGCTCGGCGTTATTGCCGGGCTGATAATGCTCCAGCCGGATATGGGAACAATGGGGATTATTTTTATTTCTTCATTTGTTGTTTATTTCGCCGCCGGGGCGCCGCTCGCGCACATCGCCGGAATAGGAGGGCTTGGTATCGCGGCATTTTTTATTATGATAAAAGTTGCGCCATACCGGGTGGCGCGTTTTACCACCTTTTTGCATCCGGAGCTTGACCCGCAGAACATAGGATATCAAATTAATCAGGCGCTCTTGGCCATTGGCTCCGGCGGTATTTTGGGACTGGGATATGGGCAGTCGCGGCAGAAGTTTTTGTATCTTCCGCAGGCATACGGGGACTCGATTTTTGCGGTGATGGCGGAAGAGATGGGATTTATTTTTCTCTTGTTTTTCTTTTTTGCGCTCGCCGTTTTCTTTTTCCGCGGCATCAGGATTGCCCGCCGCGCGCCGGATATTTTTGGGCGGTTGCTGGCGACCGGAATTATTTCGTGGCTGATGTTTCAGGCGCTCTATAATATCGGATCAATGGCGGGGATATTACCATTGACTGGCATTCCGCTTCCGTTTATAAGCTACGGCGGCACGGCGCTAATGACAACGCTCGCGGCGGTGGGGATTTTGGGGAATATCTCGCGACATGCGTAGCAGCTCCCCCTTTCCCAAAGGGAGTACCCGACCCGAGTCGGGGGAGGGATTTTTGGATCTCCACTTGGATTTTCACAGATGTTCCCGCACCTTTTTGTTGTACTTGGGGCGACCCGACCTCCGGGGACAATGGGGGCAACTTGGGGAGGTCGGGGCGCGTTAAAAGGTGCGGGATAGCAGATTCTCACAGATATTTGCAGAGACGCAAAATTTTGCGTCTCTGCTTTAATTCCCGCAAAATAAAAAAATGCCCCGACGTGTGTCGGGGCTGGGTTGTTTTTATTGAGATCGTCGTTCCCATGGTCTGTTTTTGTAGAAGATGATCCGCAGGGTTTCTGTCTTGCGGCGAAAGCTGGTTTCCGAGCGGTCGGACGTGATTACTCGGCAACGAACTGTTTTCTTTTTTCTGCTGACGATACGGTAGGCGGCTACGCGGCGCAGAAAATTGCGGCAATACCTTAGGCCGAGGAAAACGCAGTGTTGGAGCTCAAATCCCGTGGCCTCGACCAGCACACGGCGATCGCTCCAAAACATCCGGTAGCTTTGTTCGTTGAGGCAAGGCAATGTCTTTTGCTGGCGTGGATCCGTGCCATGCCCGATGGTAATAAGACCTGATTTGGCTACTTTGACGTTTGTCGGAGGAAGGTTTGTTTTATTGTCCATCTGGCATTCTCCTTCCGCTCTCAACGGTCGTATTGCAAAAGAACATTTTCTTATTTTAAGCTATCACAAAACAGATAAACCGTCAAATTGCGCGGCCGGGATCGTTCCAAAAACTCGGTAATATTATTGCCCAGCTTTAGCTGGTTTTAGAATCCGCGCAATCTCCGGATATCGCATTGTTGGAGCAGACCAAGTTATAAAAAATGACAAGTTGTGGAGTTTTTCAACGCTCTCGCGGCTGATTTGCGGGGCTGACTTGAAGTAGGTGATTCTTTCGGCGGGATTTGAGCTATTTGACCAATCTTCCAACCATCACGCCGACGCCAACCGCCAGTCCGCCGATGAGGAACATGCGGAGGCCGCTGCGCCAAAGATTTGTTTTGAAGATTTTCGCGCTTGTCAGTCCCAGGACGCATAATGATATCAGCGCGAGGATGATTGAGACGATCATGGCCGTGTTTGTGTCAAAAATCATATAGGGCAGAAGGGGAATGAAGCCGATAATAAAGTAAGTGAAAAACATTATCGCGCCGGCCATTAAAGAATATTTTACGGAAACACCGGTCCGTTTGATGTATTCTTCGGCCGAATATTCAGAGAGAAAACTTCCGGCCGCCATTGAAAATGCTTCTACGAAGATTAAAACAATTCCGGTGAGCGCGATCGTCGCCCGCGGCACATCAGCCGCGGCAATGCCGGAGAGCAGGCCAACGGTTGAAACCAAGCTATCTTCGGCGCCGAAAATAAAATTGCGCGCATACATCGCGAAGAGGTTTTTAGATTGTTGATTCATATTTTTAGACCGTTGAAAAACTCAATTTATTACCCGACTTTAGTCGGCTTTCAACGGCCAGCTAATCCGCCTCCGCCAGCGGGCGGATGGCGGATGGGCAATGATATTTTTAGAGTTTTTCAACGCTCTCATTCTTTGAGATGGTCATCTCAGCTTACCATCTTTCATTATATCGGATTTTAATTTTAAGCGCCAGATGACTTGAAATGCGGGTTCCGTATAATTTACGCGGAGACGCCATTTTTAAACCAAAACAGCGCTCAAACCGCCGGTCGCTTCGTTAAGACGAAACTTCTAACGACGGGCGGGTTGATTTTTTTTGGCATTTTTAGTACAATTGATGATAATGTCGCGACATAAGAATCCAGACGCATTATGGATAATAAATGGCCAAAAAAGCCGCCTATTTTAACCGAAGAACAAAAAAGAATCAAGGCGGATTTTATGAAGTATTGGCATGAGGTTTTACCCGCCAAGTATAACATGATTGAGCGTTTTAATCATGGTTTTCCCGTTAAAAATTGTCAGCCGGGCGGAAAAACATTGGAAATAGGGGCGGGATTGGGTGAGCACATTAAATACGAGAATTTGGCGGGTGTTGATTATTATGCTTTGGAAATTTTGCCGGAGATGGCCGAGGTTATTAAGGAGCGCCATCCTCAAGTTAAGGTGGTAGTTGGCGACTGCGCCAAAGAGATGCCTTTTGAAAAAGATTATTTTGATAAAGTAATAGCCATCCATGTCTTGGAGCACCTCGCCGATTTGCCGGCGGCGTTAAGCGGGATTCAGAGAGTTTTAAAACCGACCGGAGAATTTTGCGCGATTATTCCCTGCGAGGGCGGCTGGTTGTACGCTCTGGCCCGGGAAATAAGCGCTAAAAGGATTTTTGTGAAGAGGTATAAAATGAGGTATGATTGGCTTATTAAAACTGAACATG
>CAYHOC010000087.1:0-3776 GCA_964358135.1 uncultured Gammaproteobacteria bacterium | reverse complement strand
GGCCTGCGCCATTAAAGCGTACCGGGGAGAAATATTGCGCTCAGTCCGTTTGTATGGGGAAATGCATGTTTTTTTGCCGGCGTATCTCTATAGCCGCGGAGCCAAAGTGGCGGAGGTGCCGGTTATCCACCACGCCCGCAAATTCGGTATTTCTAAGCATTATTTTTTTAAGGCCGTTAAAGACATCTCTGATTTGTTGACCATCAAATTTTTGACCACGATGACCGGCCGGCCGCTGGTTTTTTTTGGCGGCGTTGGCACCGTCTCCATCTTGTTGGGAATTATTGTGGCCGCTGTGTCCGTGTATTTAAAGATTTTTGGGATCAGAAACTTCGGACAAACGCCGTTGCCGATTTTGGCCATTTTTCTGATTTTGTCGGGCATTTTGTTTTTTATGCTCGGATTTTTAGCGGAGCTGACCTTGCGGGTATATTTTGAGACAAGTAAAAGAACCCCTTATGTCATTAAAGAGCGTATAGAAAATTTATAAATATTTTTATGAAAGCAATTATTTTGGCGGCCGGCGAGGGAACGCGCATGCGGCCATTGACGCTGACTAAGCCAAAACCGCTTTTAGAGATTGCCGGAAAAACCCTGCTTGATCATATTTTTGAAGCCCTGCCCGAAGAGGTTGACGAGGCGATCATCGTCGTAAAATATCTGGGCGAGCAGATAAAAAAATATTGCGGCGAAGTTTTTCATGGCCGCCGTATTACTTATGTTGAAGGTTCGGATTTGGGTACGGCGTACAGTTTTTTAGCCGCGAAGCCGTATTTGGGGGATGATCGTTTTTTGTTTATTTACGGCGACGAGCTTCCCGCGCCGGAAGATATTGCCGTTTGTCTCCGGTATCCGGCGAGTATTTTATGCTGGGAGGCTGACGATCCATGGAATCACGGCGTGGCCAATTTGCGTCCAGATGGAACAATTTTGGAAATTGAAGAAAAACCGGCGGAACCGAAAGGCCGCCTGATTGCCGACGGGGTGATGGTGTTAAATAAAAAAATATTTGATTGTGTTCCCGCAAAGGGCGATAAAGAAGAGTTTTTCTTTTCGCAAATGGTTAATCAGTTTATAAAGAAAGAAAATGTCCAGGCCGTGAAGTCCGTGTGGGGGATTGGAGGTTTTTCTTCTCCGGACGATCTGGAAAGAGTGACAAAAAGTTTTCTTGAACGGAAATTACGAACGAAGTAATATTTTATGATTTTAACCAGAACGCCATTTAGAATTCCTTTGGGCGGCGGCTCAACGGATCTGCCCGCGTACTATGAAAAACACGGGGGCTTTATTTTTTCCGTGACGATTAATTTATATATGTATATTGGATTGAATCGTCCGCCGGGCGATGATTTAATACGTCTAAAATACCGGGCCAGCGAGGAAGTTGAGCGATTGGCCGATTTAAAACATAATTTAGCCAGAGCGGCGCTGCAGCGGACCGGAGTAGATAAGATGATCGAGATTAGCTCGACGGCCGATGTCCAGGATGGCACGGGCCTGGGCAGCTCCGCCAGTTATTTGGTCGGCTTATTAAATGCCCTGCACGCGCTTAAGGGCGAAAATATTTCCCGCCGCCAGTTGGCGGAGGAGGCCTTTGAGATTGCGACTCGAGACTTGGGGCTGCCGGACGGCAAACAGGATTTTTATTTGGCTTCTTTCGGAAATTTTTGCGTGTTAAATATCGCGCCGGATGGAAATGTATCTGTTTCCAATGCCAACATCTCCAGGGAAACGCAAGAGCGTTTTGAGCGGCAGTCCCTGTTGTTTTATACCGGGGTCAGGCGCTCAAGTGTTGACATTTTGGAAGAACAGCAATTAGGCGTCCGTGAAAATAAAATTGATGTTATTGAACTAAAACATCAGACCAAAAGCATCGGCCAGGAAATTTTGGCGGCTTTTGAGCGGGGTGATTTGGATGAGTTCGGGCGGCTCTTAGATCGGCACTGGGAGGTTAAAAAACAGATGTCACAAAAGATGAGCAGCGGCGTGTTTGATGCCATTTACGCGGCCGTAAAAAATGCCGGAGCCTTGGGTGGAAAAATTGTCGGCGCCGGCGGCGGCGGTTTCTTTTTGGTTTATTGCCGCGCCGGAGCGGAGAGCGCGGTCCGCGATGTTTTCAAACAATATAATTTAAGAGAGGTGCCGTTTCGCGTTGATTCCGCGGGGACGCAGGTGCTTCTCAACCGGCCGCGGGCCGTAAATACAATATGATCTTAAAAGATAAGGTGGCATTGATAACCGGCGCCGGCGGGGCAATTGGCGGCGCTATCGTCAGAGCCTTTGCCAAAGAAGGTTGCCGTTTGTTGCTTTGCGGCCGCTCCGCGTCCGCCTTAGAACAGATGAAGCGCGAACTGTCCGTTTCGGGCATTGGGGTGGAGATTTTTGCGGCTGATGTTTCGGAGATAGAAGATTCCAAAAAATTGCGCGTCTTCGCCAGCGAGCATTTCGGCCATTTGGACATATTGGTTTTGGCCGCGGGTATTTACGGTGAAATCGGCGCCATTGAGGACTGTGATGAGTCAAGGTGGCTTGATGCCGTCAAGACTAATCTTTTTGGCGCCTTTCTCTGCATAAAATATGCGTTGCCGCTGATGGAAAGAGGCGGTAGAATAATCACTTTGGCCGGCGGCGGCGAGGGGCCGCTTCCATTCCTTAGTTCCTATGCTTGTTCCAAGGGAGCGGTTATCAGATTGACGGAATCTTTGTCAAAAGAATTGGAGGACCGCGGGATTGGGATTAATGCTATTTCTCCGGGATTGGTAAATTCAGGTCTGACCGAGGCGATCATTCAAGCCGGTCCGGCAAAAGCCGGTCAGGAGAGGTATGATAAAGCAGTAAAGGAAAGATCCGGCGAGGTACCGACGGTTTCGCCGGACCGGGCCGCGGCGCTGGCGGTTTTTTTGGCCTCGTCCGAATCCAGCGGCCTGACCGGAAAAAATATCAGCGCTGCTTGGGATAACTGGAAAGAAATTCCGGAGCATTTAAAAATAATAATGGAATCGGATATTTATTCATGGCGGCGGATTAAGCCGCGCGATCGCGGTTATGAATGGAGATAGCAAAGAAAAATTCACCATCAGCGTCTTGGGCCTTTGGCATCTGGGCGAAATATTTTCTGCCGGTCTCGCGGAGATGGGACATCGGGTTTTTGGAATTGATGATAACGCGGCGGTTGTTGAAAATCTTAACCGGGGAGAGGCGCCGGTCGCCGAGCCGGATTTGGCGGGGATTATTTTAAAGAATATCGCCGCCGGAAATTTGAGCTACACGAATGATTTCGCGAAAATTGAAACCTCCGATATAGTTTGGTTTGCTTACGATACTCCCATTACTGACGATGGGGAACCAAATCTGGAGGCCATTTTTTCCAAGTTGGAAGCCATCAGCCCCTTTTTGCGGAAGGATGCGCTTTTAGTTTTTTCCAGCCAGCTGGTGGTCGGGACATCGGAGAATATTCGCGAGTTTATTCGCAAGCTGCGCCCCGAGTTGGATTTTTATTTGGCCTATGTGCCCGAAAATCTGCAATTGGGCCGGGCGGTAAAGAGTTTTTTTGAACCGGGCAGAATCGTGATTGGCGCAAACGACGAAAAAGTTTTTCCAATCGTTAAGATTGTTTTTGAATCGTTAAAGACGCAGTTTTTGGAAATGAATCTTGCCTCGGCCGAGGTTTCCAAGCATGCCGTTAATTCATTTCTCGCCGCCTCGCTCTCTTTTATTTATGATATTGCCGATATTTGTGAAAAGGTGGGAGCAAATGTGGCGGATGTGGCGGCCGC
>CAYHOC010000086.1:0-3887 GCA_964358135.1 uncultured Gammaproteobacteria bacterium | reverse complement strand
TATTCCGCGGTAATGCCACACCGTCCATTCGGCGCCATTTGACCGCTAAAATTTTTATAATTGGCGATTCGCGCCAATTTTACCGCGGCATCGTGCACATAAATCCATTGATCCGGAAAAATATTTTCTCGATTCAAAATAAAATTGACGCAAACATGCGCCCGGAAAAATAATTTATCGCGCCCCGACAAAACTTCGGGTGGGACGATGGGAAAAAATAGCCCGGCAAGCTCGGTCATCGGACTTGAAAAAATAAAAGCGTCGGCCAAAAAGGTTTCCGTGTTTTCGCCCCTTCGTGTTTCAATCGAGACGATACGCCCATTTTCATGATTGACGCGC
Organism: uncultured Gammaproteobacteria bacterium; assembly: GCA_964358135.1. Lineage (GTDB taxonomy): Bacteria > Patescibacteriota > Patescibacteriia > CAYHOC01 > CAYHOC01 > CAYHOC01. Next base: position 3,548 of record CAYHOC010000086.1, on the reverse strand, counting down.
GTGAGACGCGTTCCAAAAATAATTTCACCGCCATTTTTAAGGATTCCGCCCGCCATCGCCTCGTACATTTGCCCGGCGCCGCGGCGCGGATAATAAAATTCCTCCACTAGGCTCTTGACTCTGCCGCCCCGATTGCCGAAAAAAGCCGTTCTTAAAAGCGAGAACAGGCTAAGATTTTTAATCCGCTGAACCGCCCATTCGGCGGCGATTTCGTCGCACATAATCCCCCAAACTTTCTCGGTATAGGTTTTAAAAAATATTCGATAAAGTTTTTCGCCGAAATTTCCGGCTACCCAATCGTGAAAGCTGACCGGTTTTCTGCGAAGCGGTAAAAATTTTATTCGCAGATAACTTAATCCCACGGCAACGCTGGTCCAAAAACCAAGTTGACGGAGCGCCTCCAGCGGCTTAATCGGGTAATTATAAAATTGTCCGCCGTATAAAATTCTGGTCAGCCGCGAAACCTTAACGAGATCATCGCCCAAAAGTGTTTTCCACAAATTAAGCACTTCCTGATTTTTGGTAAAAAATCGATGCGGCCCGACATCAAACAAAAAATCCCGATACTTAACGGTGCGCGCCAGTCCGCCCACCGAATCCAAAGCTTCAATAATCTTGACCGCATGCCCCGCGCGCGACAAAATCAGCCCGGCGGCCAGTCCCGACGGGCCGGCTCCGATGATGACGATTTTTTTATTTTGACTTCCATCCATAAGGCAGGGTTTTTAAAAAATAATAGGCGTCAAAAAAAATCTCTCCGGTCTTGAGGCCGCGAATAAATCTTTTCCAGATAAATTTCGGAGAAAAATAAAGTTCGCGGTAAAATTTGTCGTAATAATTTCTAATGGTCTCGTAAGGCAGGCTGGGGTGGCGATAAACCGAACTCTTATCGGCATGAAAAATATATTTTGACCACTCGTAAGAAAGAATCCGACCCTCGCTTTGCCAGCGATCAAACAGCGGGGTGCCCGGCAGCGGCATAATGATGCCGACTTTCGGCAAATCCAGATTCAATTCCTTGGCGAAATCAATCGTCTCGCGCATTGAGCTTTCCGTATCTTTCGGAAAGCCGACCAAAAAAAATCCCAGAGATTCGATGCCGGCTGTTTTAATCATTTTGGCGGCGCGGCGGATTTGTTCCGGGGTAATATTTTTATCAACATCATTCAAGACCTCCTGATTGCCCGATTCAACACCAATGCTGATGCGGTAACAGCCGGCCGATTTCAGCAACCGAAGGAGTTCTTCGTCCAGCCGATCAACCCGCAGGCCGTTATAGATATTCCACGGAAATTCTAAACCGCGCCTTAAAATCAGCCGGCAAATTTCTTTGGCGCGATTCAGATCGGTGGAAAAACCGTCATCCCAAAGATGAATTTCGCGGAAACCGCATTTCAACATATATTCCATTTCATCCACAACGCGCTCCGGCGATTTGGCGCGGAAACGGCGTTGAAAAACTGTTTTGTTGCAAAAAATACAGCCAAAAACGCAGCCGCGGCTGGTTTCCATCGCGCCGACGGGATTTTTACGCGCGTTGATTCTCGGCGTGGAATATTTTTTAAGATCGTAAAGATGCCAAGCCGGCAATGGCAAGTCGTCCAAATCTTCAATCAAGGGACGGCGAGGATTTATTTTTATTTCCCCGTCTTCTTTGTAGCCGATGCCTAAAATATCGCGCGGACTCTTTCCGGCGGCAATTTCACGAATTGTTTCCTCGCCCTCGCCGATACAGACGATGTCAAAAACAGTATTCTTCAAAACATCCTCGGGCAGAGTAGTCGCATGCACTCCGCCGGCGATCAAAACCGCGCTAGGATGCATGGCGCGCACTTTCCGCGCCACCTCGTCGGCAGCAGAAGCAAGCGCGGTGGTAAAAGTAATTCCGACAAAATCGGGAGAAAAATCTCTAAGCGCTCTCTCCAAAACAGCATCGGGATTATCATAAACGCTCAAATCCAGAATATGCGCGTCAACCCCGTCGCGAAGCAACGAGCCCGCGAGGCTGCCCAAAGAAATATACGGCACGAGCGGAATGGCCACTCTGATTTTGGAAGCGGCAAAAACCTCAATTGCCTCATGCGGACAAATTAAGAGGACTTTTTTTTTCATATAATTTCGACGCGCCGTAGCCGGCCAAAACCAGAAGCAACGGAATAGACGGCATCCGTAGCCGCGATTCGCTGCCGGGAACGGATAAAAGCGCAAAATAAGCGATTAAGATTACCGCCAAGCATAAAATAAATTGCAGCTTAAAATCATTTTCTTTCCGCAAATTCCAAACACCGTAAAAAATAGAGAGCCATAAGGGAACCCAGATTATCTTACCAAAAATAAAAGGAATTACAATACTTGCCCGACGCGAAAAAACATCTTCCAGGGCGCCAAAAATATTCCCGCGCGCAAGCATCGCGCTAAGCCCCAAGCCGCCGGACGCGCCCTTGCTTAGCGCGTAGCCCAATTCCTGTCCGCCATCATCAAAAAGATGCCGCGCCACGCCCAGCGCGTACATCCGAAACAGAGCGCGGGGGTGCTTCAAAAATATTTCTATCGCTTGCGCTCCAAGATCAGGCGAAACAGGTGTGGCGAAATAATAATCAATGTTCCGGGAATACGGACTTTTTTGAGCGGCCGCCAACAGCTCACCCTGGACGCTCTTCCAGCTTTTTCCATCCCGAAACGCCAAAACCGTCGCCGCATTTACATAATATAAATTATAAAGATCAACCGAAGAAACCCGCGTATCGCCAAAAACAATCTTGTTTCTGATAAGCCACGGCGCAACGGTTAAAGAAAAAATCGCGAAAAAAATCATCAGTAAAAAAATAATCTTTTTAAAAATCTTACGCTTAATGCCCCAAAAAATCAAAATCACCGCCAAAACGAGCGGCAAAAATTGGGCGATCGGTTTTGTGAGGGCCGCGAGACCGATAAAAAATCCAGAAAATATTACATCTGCTATATTATTTTTTTCAAAATATTTCCAAAAATAATAAAATCCAAGCAGTATCAATAATACAAAAACTGTCTCACTCATCAAGGAATTCTGATGCCGCAAAATCAGGGGGTCCAAAAGAAAAATGACCGCTAATCCAAAAGCCAATTTCCCCTTGCCGAAAAGTGAACGCGCAATAAGATAAAGTATTACGGCGCTTAAAATCGTGAGAATATTTTGAAAGATTAAAACCGCAAAAACATTTTTGGCAACCGCCAGTATCGCGGCGATAAAAAGCGGGTAGGCGGGGGTGCGAAAACGCGTCGGAAAATACGGCGGGCTCTCGGAAAAGCTAAAACCGTTTCCGGCCAGCATATTCTTCGCCAGGAGATAGTATTCGGCGGTATCGCCTTCGCCGATAAAATAATCTTGCCGCCAATCAACCCGGCTGCCAAAAACAATAAAAAAGACGGCATTCACAATAATGCCGATAATGATCAGGATTAATATCGGCTTCTTCATACGACTCGTTTATATTTTTTAAAAAAACGGTCAATCCCGTACGCGAACATCAAAAAAATCAGCGGATTTACCGGAAAACGGTATCTGGCGT
>CAYHOC010000085.1:0-4114 GCA_964358135.1 uncultured Gammaproteobacteria bacterium | reverse complement strand
TCGCCTCATGCCATAGGCAGATGCGCCTCTGGCGCAAGAGGCGGATCAGCCTTTGGCTGAAAGGGAGAGGAAACCGGAGCGCGTCCGCGCAATTCGCGAAAATTTGTGTAATCGTGCCAACTCTTGCCAAATTCCTCGGGTTGTGGTATTATCTAAATAGTTTTATTTATTCCTCCCCCATCATTTATAAGAAGGTTGGAAGTGGTCGTCTTGAATAATATGTACGAAGAAAATGGACCACCCCCAACCCCTCCTTAGTAAGGAGGGGAGTTTATACGCCTACTCGGCCGTGGGATCTCTCCGACCCCGGCTCGGTTAAGCGCCTTTAATCAAAAAAGCAAAAAAGCATACGGCGCCCTGCGCCTAAGCAATAAAACAAATTTGTTTTCTTGCTTTATTGTTTTCTTGTTTTTTGGAACATATGCTCGACAAAGCACTCAAGGAGAAAATAATTCAAAAATATAAAACCCACGCGACCGATACCGGTTCGCCACAGGTCCAAATCGCTATTTTGACCGAAGAGATTAAGCAACTCGCGGGACATCTTCAGAAGCACAAAAAGGACCATTCGTCACGCCGCGGGTTATTGAAAAAAGTCGGTGAGCGCCGTCGCCTCTTGAAATATCTTGAACGCGAAGATAAAAAAGCGCACGAGAAGCTGATAGAAGCGTTAAAACTTAGATAAAAAAGCAAAAAAGCATACGGCCTCGCGGCCTAAGCAACGAAACAATGAAGCAATAAAGCATATGGCCTTCGGTCTAAGCAAAAAACGAATTTGTTTTCTTGCTTTCTTGTTTTCTTGCTTTCTTGTTTTATTCAAATGATCAAACACAAAGAACAGCGCGTAGCCGTTTTGATAGATGTGCAAAACCTCTATTATTCGGCGCGCAATTTATATAACACCAAAGTAAATTTCGGCGCGATTGTTGAAGCGGCCGTGGCCGGCCGAAAACTCATCCGCGCCATTGCCTATGTCGTCAGCACCAAAACCGGCGAAGAAAAACCGTTTTTTGACGCGCTCATCAAAGTCGGAATTGAGACTCGCGAGAAAGAATTGCAGGAATTTTTCGGCGGCGCCAAAAAAGCCGACTGGGATGTCGGGCTGGCGATTGACGCGGTGCGCTTGGCGGAACTCGTAGACGCGGTGGTTGTGGTCTCCGGCGACGGCGATTATTATCCGCTGTATGAATACTTAAAAGGCCGCGGCCGTCAGGTAGAAGTAATCGCTTTCCGTGAAACAACCTCGTCCAAAATTATGGATATTGTTGACGATTTTACCAATCTTTCGGAAGACAAAGAGAGATACTTGTTCGGCTATATCAAATCGAGACCGGCGGTTCGCGGGCGAGTCGGCCGGCAGCGAATTCCATTAAAATCTATTAAGTAAACGCGATTACACGGATACGAACGGATTACACGGATTTTTTATCAGTGTAATCAGCGAAAATCCGCGTAATCATAATTCGCCGTTATCGTCCTAAAACAAGTAGACCGACTCAATTGGTCTAAAGCTTTAGGGTGAGCGGCAAATCCAATATGATAGAAAAATTTAAAACCGAGTGGGGAGGCAAAGAACTCTCCATCGAGGTTGGGCGCTTTGCCGCTCAAACTAACGGCGCCTGCGTCGTAAGATACGGCGACACCGTTGTTCTGGCGACCGCCGTGATGGGCGGACAGAGAGAGGGGCTGAATTTTTTCCCCCTCACCGTGGATGTTGAAGAAAAGCTTTGGGCCGCCGGAAAAATCAAGGGCTCAAGATTTATGAAGCGCGAAGGCCGCGCTTCTGATGACGCCATAGTAACCGGACGGATGATTGACCGTTCCATCCGCCCTCTTTTTGATTCCAAATTACGCAACGATGTGCAGGTGGTGATTACTCCGCTTTCGGTTGACCAGGAAAACGATTCCGATATTCCCGGGTTTATCGCCGCTTCAGCCGCGCTTTCCATTTCCGATATTCCGTGGGCCGGCCCGATTGTCGCCGCCCGCGTCGGCCGCGTTGGCGGCGAGTGGGTTTTAAATCCGACTTTTGCCGCGCGCGAAAAGAGCGACTTGGATTTGGTGGTGGCCGGCACATCCGAAAAGGCGATTATGCTTGAAGCCGGTTCAAACGAAGTGGCGGAAGATGAGATGGTTGAAGGAATCAAATTCGCGCAAAAACATTTTCGCGCCGCGGCCAAGCTGATTGACGAAGTCGTCGCCAAGGTCGGCGCGACAAAGGTGAACATAGAGGATTTATCCGAGCCGGAAGATGAAGAAGCCAAGAAAGAGCGCGAAGAGCTGATTGCCAAAGCGCGTGAATTTTTATCATCAAAAGTTATTGAAAAGATGTTTAATACCGCCCGCGCAAGCAAAGCGGCGCGCAAACAAGCCAAGCATGAGATTGAGGCCGAAACGGAGAGCTATCTCAAAGAACAGCAGGTCGGCAAAGAAAAGCGCAAGGCGATTATCTCCTATGTGGAAAAATATGTGGAAGAAGCGATTTCCGCCGCGATTCTCAAAGAAGAAAAGCGCGTGGACGGCCGCGGGCTTCATGAAGTCCGCCCGCTTAGCGCCGATGTCGGCATTTTGCCGCGCACTCACGGCAGCGCTCTCTTTCAGCGCGGTGAGACGCAGGTGCTTTCAACCGTCACCTTGGGTTCTCCGGGCGATGAGCAGACAATCGAAGGCATGGAAGTTGACGGCAAGAAGCGCTATATGCATCATTATGAATTTCCTCCGTATTCCGTCGGCGAAACCGGTCCGATGAGGGGCCCGGGACGGCGCGACATCGGGCACGGCGCGCTCGCGGAAAAAGCATTGTTGCCGGTTCTGCCGTCAAAAGAAGAATTCCCGTATACGATTCGCGTTTTTTCAGCGGTGATGGGTTCAAACGGCTCAAGCTCAATGGGTTCAACTTGCGGTTCGTCATTATCTTTGATGGATGCCGGCGTGCCGATTAAAGCGGCCGTCGCCGGTGTGGCGATGGGCATCGCGCAGAATAAAAAAGGCGATTACAAAATTTTTACCGACCTTCAGGATTTGGAGGACTCGGACGGCGGGATGGATTTTAAGGTTGCCGGCACGCGCAAAGGCATTACCGCGATTCAGATGGATACCAAATCCGCCGGGCTTACTTTCCAGATGGTCAAGGAGACCTTAGACCAAGCTCGCGAAGGCCGACTCAAGATTTTGGACGCGATGGATGCGGCAATTAACGCGCCGCGCCCCGAACTTTCGCAATATGCCCCGAGAATCGTGAGCTTCAAGATTGATCCGGAAAAAATCCGCGAGGTTATCGGTCCGGGCGGAAAAATGATCAACGCAATTATTGATAAATGCGGCGTGGAAATTGATGTTGAGCAGGATGGCACGGTGTCGGTCACTTCAACTTCGGCCGAGGGAATGCAGATGGCCGTTGATTGGATAAAATCAATTGTCCGCGAAGCCAAAGTCGGGGAAATTTTCCACGGCAAGGTGGTGCGCCTGATGGATTTCGGCGCGTTCGTTGAAATCCTGCCCGGACAGGACGGCTTGGTGCACATTTCGGAAATCGCTCCGTTCCGCGTGAATCGGGTAACAGATTTTGTAAATTTAGGCGATGAAGTTCCGGTTGTCGTGACTGAAATTGACGAGATGGGAAGAACGAATCTTTCCATCAAGCAGGCGCGCGAAAAACTCGGCGAGCCGCAGTTCGTCAAGCCCGAAGGATATGAAGAACAGGGCGGCTTCGGCGGCGGATTCCGTGACGGAGGCAGCGATGGACCGCGCCGCGGACCATTCCGACCGCGTAGGTAGGATTTCCACGGATTACTAGCGGATTTTCACAGATTCGCAACTCCCCCAGCCCCCTCTTACCTCAAGAGGGGGTTTTGTTTTCTCTCCCTTTTCTAAAGGGAGTCCGCCCGCGAGGGCGGGAGGGATTTTTTAAGAGACCGGGTCGCTAACAGTTACCGACTTTAGTCGCCCCGGTCTCCCAAAGTTTAAAATCCGTGCAATTCCCGCCTGTGCCGGAGCTTCGGCGGGCAGGCCCGCGAAAATCCCCCGCCAGCGGGCGGGGCAGGCGTATAATTGAAATCGAAAGTGTCCCACGGAAATGATAATGTCATAGTTGACGGAAACTAAAGTGTCATAC
>CAYHOC010000084.1:0-4375 GCA_964358135.1 uncultured Gammaproteobacteria bacterium | reverse complement strand
AAAATGATAAGATAATTGCGACACGTAATCAAAAAAGCATCGAAACATAGAATCAAAAAAGCAATCGTTTATGCGACAAATCAGAGAAAAAATCAATCGGGCAATAGCCGCCATTTTACCGAAGGGCGTTGATTTTGATTTGGCCTCGCCGTCAAACCCGGAGATGGGCGATTTGTCTCTGCCATGTTTTCCGCTCGCGAAAATGTTAAAAAAGTCCCCGGATGAAATTGCCGCCGAGCTCGCGAAAAAGCTCGCCGGAAACAGGGAGCTCCAAAAATTTGTGAGTGAAATAAAAGCCCGCGACGGATATCTTAATTTTTATTTTCGGAGCGATGTTTTGGCGGCCATGGTGATTAAAGAGATTTTCAAGAAAAAAGAAAAATACGGGAACGCTAAGCGTCCCCAAAGCCACGCTAAGCGTGGCGGGAACGCTCCGCATGGTCATGGTGAAAGGGTCATGATTGAATATGTCTCGCCGAACAGCAACAAACCGTTGCATTTGGGGCACATCAGAAACGCGCTTCTCGGCGAATCGCTTTCAAATATCTTGGAAACGCAAGGTCTCAAAATAATCCGCGCTTCGCTCATAAATGATCGCGGGGCGCATATCTGCAAATCAATGCTCGCGTATAAACTGTGGGGCAAGGATGATACTCCGGATAAATCAGGAATGAAGCCGGACCATTTTGTCGTCAAGTATTATGTGATGTTCGGCGAGCGGGCAAAACAGGATCCCGAGCTTGAAGGCGAGGCGCTGGAAATGCTGAAGCTTTGGGAGTCCGGGGATAAGGCAACGCTCGCGCTCTGGAAAAAAATGAACGCTTGGGTATATGAAGGATGGAAAGCGACTTACAAAACATTGGGGGTAAAATTTGACGCGCTGGATTTTGAAAGCAAGATTTATAAAAAAGGAAAGGAAATAATTTGGCGCGGAGAAAAAGCCGGAGTATTTGTCCGCGACGAAAAAGGAAATTACATTGCCAAGTTCAACGGTTTGCCGGACAAGGTTGTCCTCCGCGCCGATGGAACGGCGGTCTACGCCACCGCGGACCTGTATTTAGCCGGAGAGAGATTTAAAAAATATCATCTTGACCGTTTGATCTATGTTGTCGGCGCCGAACAGGATTTGCATTTCCGCCAGCTTTTTGAAATTTTCAAGCAGCTTAAATTTCCGTGGGCCGGCAAAGTTCATCATTTAAATTATTCTCTGATTCTTTTGCCAGAAGGGCGTCTTAAATCGCGCGAAGGCGTGAAAGTTGATGCCGACGAAATCGTGGAAAAACTTTCGGAAATTTCCGCGGAGGAAATTAAGAACCGCTACGAGGCGCTTCTCCCGTCGCGCGAAATTGACCGTCGCGCAAAAATAATCGCCCTCGCCGCCCTGAAGTTTTACGTATTAAATGTCGGTCCGGCCGCGGCCATTCATTTCAATCCTAAAGAAGCGCTGTCTTTTACCGGCAAGACCGGGCCGTATCTCCAGTATGTTTACGCGCGGATCAGTTCCGTTCTCAAAAAAGTCCCCCTACGGGGGATGTCCCGCAGGGACACATCGAAGCATCGAAGCATCGAAGCAAATTTTTCGCTGTTAAATACGGCGGTTGATAAAAAATTGATCATCGCACTCGGGCAATTTCCGGAGATACTGGAAAAGGCGGCCCAAGATTTAAATCCGGCCGAGTTCACCAACTATCTGTACAATCTTGCCAAAGATTTTTCCGATTTTTACGAGTCCGAGCAAATTCTGAAAGCGCCGGCAGAGGTGGCGACGGCCCGTCTCGCGCTTATCCGCGCCATCCAAATCGTTCTTGCGCGCGGATTGAATCTTTTGGGGATAGAGACGCTTGAGGAGATGTAGTGGATGAAATTGTTGAATGGCTACATTGTTATTATCTCATTCAGTAAAAAAATAACAGATTAACAATCCAGCAATGTAACATTTTTTGCGGGCAATTGACAATCGTTTTTTATTTGGTAAGATATTAAATAACCTAACAAATTTAACATATAAAATTATACCCCGTTAGAAGTCCTCCGCGAAAAAATTAATAAAATTTTTTCGCCAATAAGACTAACGGGGAAATCAATAATAAAGTCCGCACTTATTTGGTATGCGCCAATTAAGCGAGGAACGGACTTCTAACGGGGTATGTTCAAAAAAGACGAACCGAGCTATAACTTGGAGGAGGCGGAAGCCGCGGCCGGCGGCGAGGAGGCGGAGACGGTGATTGCCGCGGGCGTGCGCGTTGACGGCAATTTTAACAGCCGCGGGAATGTTTTGATTGAAGGCATCGTTAAGGGTTCAATAAAAACCGACCGCGATTTAAAAATCGGCGAAAAGGCAAAAATTTACGCGGCCGTTGCCGCCACCAATATCTATGTTTCCGGCGAAGTCCAGGGAAATATCAAGGCCACCGGCCGGCTTGAACTCGCGGAAACGGCGAGAATTTTTGGCGATGCCGAGGTAAAGATATTAGTCGTCGCCCCGGGCGCGGTCCTAAACGGCAAATGTTCAATGATTGGCGTGGAGGCCCCGGCGGCTTTGGATATGGAAAAAGAATTTAACAGGGGTAAAAATGCCAAAGATAAAGAATAGCGACAAAACGGAAAAAGGAGTTGAGGCGGAAGTTGCGCCAAGGACGCGTCCAAAACCGATTAGAATTAGTTTGAAAGACGCGAGAGAGCGCGTTTCACTGCGCCGGATTTCCGGAACGGGAAAAGCCGCGGCCGCGAGAGTCGCCGGCCCCGCGTATTCTTATATTTATGATACTTTCGCGCAGGAAATGAAATATATAAAAGTTCTGCGCGAAATAGAGAATCGGCTGATTGATTTGGGTATTGGCGGGCGAATCCACCGCCTTTCTTGTTTTAAAAATTTACGCGAGATTGTTAATGATGATATCGCTCGCGGCATAAAGACGATTGTCATTGTCGGAAATGACGAGAGTTTAATTCGGGCAATTGACGCGCTCGGAGACGCGGACGCGGCGCTTGGATTTATACCGCTTGGCGCGGAAAAGGAAAATAATTTTTCCAAAATGTTCGGCATCGGAATGGGGACCGTGGCCTGCGACATCCTTTCGGCGCGGCTGTTGGTTAAGATGGACCTCGGCGAAGTCAACGGGCATTATTTTTTTACAAACATTGACGTGCCGGCCGCCAATTTTTTTGTGGATTGCGACGGCCAGTATAAATTGAGCTTCTTAAAATCAGCCGATGTGCGCGTCTGCAATCTTGTCGGGTGGGGCGGCGGCGGAGAAAGCGAAAAATTATTATCCAATCCATGCGACGGGCTTCTGGAAACCGTCGTCTACGCGCGGAGCGAGAGTTTTTTGAACAGCTTAAAAACTTTTTTTAAGGATGACAAGAAAGCGTCGCGCATCAGCGTTTTTTATAATAAAAAAGTGATTGTCATCGGCAACGCGCCGTTTGTCGCCTGGATCGACGGACGCAAGGTCTTGAATAAAAAGCTGGAAATTTCCATTTCTCCGGGAAAACTAAAAATGATTGTCGGAAAAAACAGGGAAATATAAATTCGCGGTCATGAAACCACTTAATAAAATAAAAATAAAATGGTCGTCCGCCTTTGCGTATGCTGTCGGTCTTTTGGTCACGGACGGTAGCTTATCAAAAGATGGCCGACACATATCCTTTACATCAAAAGATATTGAGTTGGCTGAAAATTTGAAAAAATCATTGGGAATTGATAATAGGTTGGGGATGAAGGGGAATGGAACGGATCGAACTAAAAGATATTATGTTCTTCAGATTGGAGACATTTTATTGTATCGTTTTTTAAAAACCATCGGTTTAATGCCAAATAAAACAAAGGTAATGGGACAGGTTGAGATTCCTAAAAAATATTTTTTTGATTTTTTACGCGGGCATTTTGACGGTGACGGAACATTTTATTCTTATTGGGATCCGCGATGGAAATCCAGCTTTATGTTTTATACCGAGTTCGTTTCGGCCAGCAAGAAACATATTGAATGGATAAGGGATGTCTTGTTCGGGCTTTTAAAAATAAAAGGTCATATTACCGGAAATTCCGAAACGGCAGTATATCAATTAAAATATGCCAAGGCGGAATCCTTGACATTGTTGCCTAAAATGTTTTACCATGACAACGCTATCTGTCTGTCTCGGAAACGCATAAAAATAGAAAAAGCACTTGAAATTGATGGTAAAAAATTATAAATAAGCCCAGGTGGTGAAACCCGGTAGACACGCCAGCTTGAGGTGCTGGTTCCCGCAAGGGATTGGAGGTTCAAATCCTCTCCTGGGCACCAGAATAAAATCTCCATTTTTGATGGAGATTTTATTCTGGTGCTGTAATTATACCCTTTGCTCGAACTTTCTTTTCCGCCGAAGGCGGATC
>CAYHOC010000083.1:1550-4715 GCA_964358135.1 uncultured Gammaproteobacteria bacterium | reverse complement strand
GCGGAAGGAAAGGATTTGACATTTTGAAGCAAATCATCTATATTATTAAGGAAAATCGCGGGCGATTAGCTCAGTTGGTTAGAGCGTTTGCATGACACGCAAAAGGTCAGAGGTTCAACTCCTCTATCGCCCACCAGGAAAAATAACAGTCAATTGTCAGATGTAAATTGTCCCAGCCAGAGGCTGGTCCGCCCCGGGCGGAAATTGTCAATTCGCGGGTATCGTATAGTGGCTATTATGCGACCTTGCCAAGGTCGAGAGACGGGTTCAATTCCCGTTACCCGCTTTGAAAAAAAGAATGACCGCGCGTCATTCTTTTTTCAATATGGAAAAGCAGGAATTGAATTGAATTCCCGCCCGCCTCGCTTGCGATGTTGTTCTATTTTTTACCTAAAAATGCTATAATATTATCAGAACCGAATTTCTTACCTTTTTTCACAAAAAGGCGATGGATTCGGTCAGAATCAGATTATGCAAAATCTAAAAGTCGCGTTTTTTTTGGCGTATAAATCAATCACGCGCGGCGGCAAGCTGTCAACGGCGCTCATTATTTTTATTCTGTCCATCACCTTTGTTAATTTAATATTTATTACCGCGATCGGCGATGGCGTGGTTTTCGCCATCAATCGGCAGATTGCCGTCAATGGCGTCTCAAATATTGTTTTAGAACCGCAAGAAGAACCCGTCAGAAAAAATTATATTATTCATGCCGAAGAGCTGGAGAGGAGCATCGAACAAATTGGGGGAGTTGTCGCCGCGGCTCGTCGTTATAAATTGGCGGCGACCTTGAGTTACGATAAAAATAAAGACGGGAAATTTAAATACGCGGCGACGGAGGTGATTGCCGTTGAGCCCGAGCGTGAAAGAAAAATGAGCGAGGTGGCGCAAAAGATTATATCCGGAAGATATTTGGAAGGACTGGGGAGCGGCGAAATTATTTTGGGCGCCGATTTAGCGGGGGAGTCAGGCAATCTCACCCTCACCAGTTTAGAGGGGGCCAAAGTCGGAGAAAAATTAAGAGTGACATTTAATAATAATATTACGCGGATTTACACCATTAAAGGCGTGTTTCAGGTGAAATTCGGCCCCGTGGACCGGGCCGCTTTTATCACGACCAGAGAGGCCGAGTCCCTTTTATCAGTGTATGATAATGCTTCCCAAATTTTGGTTAAGACCGAAGATTTTGGAGGAGAAGATAATATTATAGCGCAAATTGAGAAGCTTGCTCCGGACCTAAAAGTCAGAAAATGGAACGACTATGTCGGAGACGCCGGCGGTCTGATTGAGAGTTTTAAGCAAGTGCAATTTATCGTTAATGTGGTCGGTTCGGTGGTGGTGGCGGCTTCTCTTTTTATCATTGTTTATATTGACGCGGCGCGCAAAAGGCGCCAAATCGGTATTTTGCGGGCAATCGGAATCAGGCATACCATCATCGTTTATTCCTATCTTTTGCAGTCCCTATTTTATGCCATTGCGGCAATGGGCCTCGGTCTTTTATTTATATTTTATGTTCTAGAACCCTATATCGCCGCTCATCCGCTTCCGACAACGACCGGCGCGGTAAGAATGGCGATCAGTCAAATAGGGCTGATCCACAGTATTTTAATTCTGTTGGGCGCCGCCTTCATCGGGGGTATTATCCCGGCTTGGAAAGCGGCCAGAGAAAATATTATTGATGCCATTTGGGGCGCATAAATATGATCCTGGTAAAAAATCTAAAAAAAATATATCCCACCGAAATTCCCATCATGGCCCTGAAAGGAGTTTCTTTTGGAGTTAAGACCGGGGAATTTGTCGCGATTATGGGACGAAGCGGTTCGGGTAAATCCACAGTTTTGCATCAACTGGGTTTATTGGATAGGCCGACGGCGGGAGAAATTTTAATTGACGGCGTTGATGTGGTTGCACTCTCCGGTAAAGAAAGAAGGATGTTTCGTTTGAAACAGCTGGGTTATGTTTTTCAGGAATATGCTCTGCTTTATGAATTTACTGCTCTGGAAAATGTTTATTTTCCGGCTTTTGCGGCCGGCGAAAAATATAAAGTTTTTAAATCCCGCGCCGAAGAACTCTTAAAGCTCGTTAATCTTCCCGATAGAATGCATCATTATCCAAAGGAGCTTTCCGGCGGCGAACAACAGCGGGTGGCGATTGCGCGCGCCCTGGTTAATCAGCCCAAAATACTTTTTGCCGATGAACCATGCGCCCATCTGGACAGCGCTTCTTCCAAAATAATTTTGGAATTATTTCTGAAATTAAATAAGGAGCTGGGCCAGACCATTGTTTTGGTGACGCATGAAGAGGAAGACAGAAAATATGTCAGCCGCGTCATCTTGTTAAAAGACGGTCTGATAGATAAAAATGAATAGTTTTTTAATTAAAATTAGACCGTTGAAAAACTCTGTAATTCCAATAAAAACTACATCTGGAGTTCCCGCGCCTGCCTGCGGTAGGCAGGAGAGCGGGGTTTGACCTCGCTTCCCCAAGGGGGAGCCTTCGGCTTCGCGAGGATTCCAAGCAAAGATAATTTTTTTTCGGAGTTTTTCAACGGTTTCAAAATATAAACTTATGCGCAGTTTTAAAAAATCCATCGTCATTATTTTAACCGTAATTATCGCCGGCGCGGGTGTTTATTTTTACGCAACCAGAACCGTAAAACCGAAATACGATTTTGTGGTCGTAAAACGCGGCGATATCACGCAAGAAGCCAGCGTCACCGGGCGCGTCAAGCCGGCGGAAAGCGTGGATTTGGCCTTTGAAAGAAGCGGTAAAGTTGCGAAGGTGGCGGCAAAAATCGGCGACCGGGTGCGTGTCGGAGCAATGCTCGTAAGTTTGGTAAATGGCGATATCGCCGCCCAGCTTTTGCAGGCCAAGGCAAAACTTGAAGAATTGCAAAAGGGCGCGCGGCCGGAAGAAATCCAGTCCGCGGAGACCGCGGTCGCCAATGCCAAAAGGACGGTTGAAAACGCCGAAGCCAATCTTTCAAACGCCAAGAGCAAAGCGGAAGCGGATTTGCAGGATGATTACGATGCGGCGCTGATGGCTCTCCAGAAATCGGTTAACCTTGCCAGAAATTCTCTTTTTGTGTTAACGGATATACAAATGGCGCATTTTGGGGGAAGCGACCAGAATGGCGTGATTATCGCCGAAAAAAAAGCGGAGGCGGTC
>CAYHOC010000083.1:0-1450 GCA_964358135.1 uncultured Gammaproteobacteria bacterium | reverse complement strand
CGGAAATTTCCAATATCTCCGCAAAAGAGCAGGCGATTGCGGTGCAAGCGGCGGCTAACGCCAGCGCCATTTCAACAGCCAAGGCGGATGTAACTGCGGCGACGAATGCCCTGGCTGCCGCCGAAGATGCTCTGGCGTTAAAAAAATCCGGTACCGTTCCGGAGCAAATCAAGGCGCAAGAAGCAAATGTTAAAAATTATGAGGCGCAGCTCATGAAGACGGTCATCAGTTCGCCGATTGACGGTATTGTTACGAAACAAGAAGCTAAGGTCGGAGAAATTATGCCGGCCAATGCCGCAATCGTATCCGTTATGTCCGAAAAACAGCTGCGCATAGAAGCCGATATTCCGGAGGCGGATATTGCAAAAATAAAAATCGGCGACACGGCTTCAATGACGCTGGATGCGTACGGAAGCGATACTTTCTTCACTGCTAAAGTAATCTCAATTGACCCGGCGGAAACAATCATCGCCGGCGTGGCAACTTATAAAACAACCTTTGCATTTATCAGCGAGGATGGGCGGCTTAAACCGGGTATGACTGTCAACATGGATATTTTAACCGCAAAAGGCAACAATATTCTGGCGATTCCTGAACGCTCAATTTTTGTTAAAGATGGAGAAAAATACATCCGCCTTGTGAATGACGGCGGCTTTCGCGAGCAGAAAATTGAAACCGGACTTAGGGGTTCAGGCGGCGAGGTGGAAATAACCTTCGGCCTCAGCGAAGGCGACAAAGTAATTATTTTCCTGCCGGAGTAATCGGCAAAAAGACGGGATGAGCCCGAGGGGGCTAAAAAATATAATTATAGATGGGAGCGCGGCTTGTTTTAATTATTTGATTAGAGCGGGCGGCGGACATCTAACAAGATATTATGATGAATTTTTGGGGAAATATGATGGGCGGCTGGGGCGCCGGCGCTTACGGCGGCTGGTGGGGCGGGATGTGGTTTTTGATGCCGCTCTTATTAATTTGGTCGCTTTTTTGGAAGGCCTGGGCGACTTGGATCGCCGCGCGCAAAGGCAATAAAATTTGGTTCGGCGCGCTTCTGGCGGTGAATACTTTCGGAATTCTGGAGATTCTGTATATTTATGTTTTCAGCAAAATGAAAGTAAAGGATATTTTCGGTTCGGCGCCGGAAATCAAAAAGTAGGAAAAAGCGGATCTCCCCGAAGCGTCTCGGGGAGATTTTTGTTTTCTAAAAGCGATTTTTAGAGTCAATTAAAGGGATGGTCTATTTTTCAATAATCAACATCCCGTAAGTGGTAACGCCCGGAATGATGGGTTTGGCGGCGTCGAGTTCTACGGGTTCGGGTTTTTCGAGCGAGGCGAAGGTAATCTTTTTGGCTTTGCCGAAAAATGCCATATCAATCGGGATGTTTTTTTGCGCTTTGAATCCGGCGGCATCATAATTGTAATTCAAAAGATGAACGAGAAAATTTCCTTTATC
>CAYHOC010000082.1:0-4726 GCA_964358135.1 uncultured Gammaproteobacteria bacterium | reverse complement strand
CAAGGTTTTTTATTCTTGACGCGCAATAATTTTGATGTTAATGTAGATGCGTGTTCATTGAAATCTAAAAGGGCGAAGCCACCGTCAGGAGTGGCTAAGGAGGAGAGCGATGTCAAGTCTCGTGATCGTCGGCGCGCAGTGGGGCGATGAGGGCAAGGGTAAAGTTGTTGATTTGTATTCGCAGTTTGCCGATGTTGTCGTCCGTTTCAGCGGCGGCGCGAACGCCGGGCATACGCTTGTGGTGAATGGCGAAAAAATCGTCACGCATCTTATTCCGAGCGGAATTATTCATCCGAACACTGTCGGCGTGATGGCCGGTAATATGGTGATTGACCCAACGGTTTTGATTGAAGAGATTAAGATGCTTGAGGCGCGGGGAATTTCTATTACTCGCGAGCGGCTTTTGATTTCTCATTTGGCTCACATTGTATTTCCGATTGCCAAAGATTTGGATGGGCTTCGCGAAGCGGCGAGCGGCGGAAAGATCGGCACGACCAAGCGCGGCATCGGGCCGACCTACGAGCTCAAGGCCGGGCGGGTCGGCATCCGTTTCGCGGACCTCAAAGATCTGGAAAGATTTTGGGAGTTGGCGCAAACGGCGCGCGATCGTTTGTGGCCGGAAATTGTGAGTTTGGGCGGCGACCCGGCAAGGATCGTTGAGCTCGTTGATTATCTGCGCGAAGCGGCGCGGAATTTTGGCCCGCATGTCGCCAATATCTCCAAGTTCTTGGCCAAGGCGCGCGCTCAAGGGCGGCGTATTCTTTACGAGGGCGCGCAGGGCACGGAATTGGATGTTGACCACGGCACATATCCGTATGTGACCAGCGGTAATGTCGTGGCGCCGAGCGTCGCGATCGCCACCGGACTTGGAATGTATAATTTCCCGAACATTTATGGCGTCACCAAAGCGTATACCACGCGCGTCGGCGGCGGGCCGTTTCCGACCGAGCTCAAGGATGAGGTTGGCGAAAAAATCCGCCGGGACGGCGGAGAGTTTGGCGCCACCACCGGCCGTCCGCGGCGGGTTGGCTGGCTGGATTTGCCCCAGCTTCGGCACGCGGCGCGGGTTAACGGCCTTACGGGCTTTGTGCTGACCAAGGCCGATGTGCTTCGCGGGCGCCCGGAAATCAAGGTCTGTACGATGTATCTTTACAAGAATGAGCTGTTTACCGAAATTGACGAGCTTGACGCGCATGAGCTTGAGTCGGTTACGCCGGTTTACGCCACATGGCCGGGCTTTGACCGCGACATCCGCAGTTGCCGTTCCATGAACGAGCTGCCTGAAGGCGTTCTCGGTCTCAAGAAAATGATCCAAGACGCTACCGGCGTGCCGGTGGTTGCCGTCTCCGTCGGTCCTGCGGCCGAAGAGACAATCGTTCTTAAAAATCCTTTCACCCCGCTAGAAGTCCTCCTATGAAAAATTCTAAAAAATTTTTCATGCTGACGCAAAATAATGCGTCAGGTTCGTCACCCCATAATCCAATCATGCGGTTCGTTTTTATTGGCAGACTTCTAACGGGGTTCACGGAGGCGAGCGATGTCCGAACTTTCTGAATTGGAAAGCAAGATTAGTCGGCTTCTGCCGAATAACGGCGCGGTCTTGGCGCTTTTGCGCGTTCCCGAAGCCGCCAGGATGCTTCAGAGCGGCGCGACCATTGTCTCGGGCGAACACTTTGACTGCGGCAAGGTTTTGCCAGTTGTTCTTTTTTTGGCCAAGCCGGACGGCGGAATCGGCGGCGACATACTGATCGTCTTTCTCCGGGGAAATTATTCTTGGACCAGAGATCAGTCGGACGAGACGCGGCGTTATCGCGAGGATGGGGTCTACAGAAAAGCCATGTCGCTTGGAACACTGCATGTTAATCGCTGGCTCTTGGCGGTAATGATGAGGGCGCCGATGCTCTATCACGCGATGGACGGCGCCATTGCTTTGGATTAAATCCTCCTCCGGGAGGATTTTTTTTAATCTTTCTTGACAACATTTTTTATGGTATAATTAAATTATGAAGAACAAAACCGTAAAAAAGCCGGAGTTGCCTCACTGGTCCGAGCAATACCATTACGGCGGCGAGCTGTTCGCGCCGGTTTTGGCGGTATTTGTTGTTTTCACCGCCCTGCTCACGGCCGGCTCCGTTTGGTTTTCTTCCGTCTCGGCCGTGGCGCCGTACAAAACCTTAAAATGCAAAGCCGGACTGATTCAATACGGTTCAAAGTGTTT
Organism: uncultured Gammaproteobacteria bacterium; assembly: GCA_964358135.1. Taxonomy (GTDB): domain Bacteria; phylum Patescibacteriota; class Patescibacteriia; order CAYHOC01; family CAYHOC01; genus CAYHOC01. The sequence continues at coordinate 2,508 of CAYHOC010000082.1, read as the reverse complement.
CGGCGAGACGACGCTTTTAATCCAAGCGTCCGCGGATACGGTGGCCGTCCTGCGCGGCTATTTTAATGTGCCGGTGAAGTATCTGCCGCTGGTAAAATCTTTCGGCGAGGCGGGCCTCTACGGAAAAGTGGCCGGAAAAAACATCTTCGTTCCGTCGGTCAGGAATTTTTTGCCGCTCGCCAATAATCAATATACGACGCGCGCCTGGCAGTTGAACGAGGTTTCGCGGCTGGCGGCAAAATCATATTTTAATCAATTCGCGGAAAAATTAAAATTAAAACATTTTAACAAACTTCCCGCGTGGTTTAGCGAGGGGCTTTACGAATGGAGCGCGCATTCCGCTTTCCGCCGCGTTGCCGGAAAAAATTTGGACGCGGCCATCGCGACTATTCCGGAACATAAGGTCCGGCTCCTGGCGGATTATTTTAAAAATTTAAAAAATAAAGATGAGATTAATGCCAAAGCGCTCGCGTTGATGAGTCGGTCTTCGGATGGAGAAGTTGACGCCGCCATCGGCCGGGAAAAATATGAAGCCGCGTCGTTTTATTTCATAAAAACATTGGCCGATAAATACGGCCGGGAAAAATTGCGCGATTTTGTGGTTCAGTCCGCCGATACATTGGATATTGACGGCGCGATGTTTTCGGTCTACGCAAAAAATCTTTCGGAGTTTCGGGCCGAATTGCTCGCCGGTTTGGAGAAGGAATTCACAATTTATCCGGCAATCATAGAGATGCCGCCGGTTTCCGCGACGACGACTCCGGAAGTTGCTTCGCCGCCGGTTGTGGCGCCGACCTCGACGGCGGTTTCGGAGCCGGACCGGGTTGAAGGATTTATTACCGCCGCGAACACATATTTTGGAAATCACCCGGCTTATAATTGCCGTAATCCTTTATATACTGATTTGGGGAGTGGCCGATATTTGATCGGCTGCGCGACCACGGCCGCCGTTTGGCGGTGGTACGGAGTGGAGGAACTCGCGGTTAAAAATTATAAAAATTTGGAGGTGACGGGGAATCTCGGTCTTTTCGGCACGACCAGCTATGGCAATAATATCGGCGTGTATGTTCTGGGCGATGATCCGCGCGAGGCGCTGGCGGCGCAGTGCCCGGCGCTCGCGAATTGGGAGAGCGATTGCGTCATCAGCACTTTAAGCGCTTTGGGCGCGTGCGAAGTTGCCGGTCGTTCCAGCGCTGAATGCGATTTTAACGCCGCTGTTTCCGGGCGCGAGAAAGTTTATCTTCTGATGAAGGTGGTTGATCCGAGTACGGCCAGCGCCGCGAAAGGCGAGTTTAATAATTTGAAATATATAAAGACGAAGTAGCGATATTGCGTGGAGTCCTCCCGAGCCGAAGGCTCCCCTTGGGGGAAAGGGAGGTCGTCTCGCGTTTTTCCCCGCCTACTGACCCTTCACACATGGCTTAACGCAAAAACCGCGATTTTGGTCCGTTGCTTGCCGTTCGTCCGAAAAAATCCTCATCGTAGCTATGGCTACGGTTCCGGTTTTTTCGGACTCCACGGCGGCGCACCTGCCTGCGGTAGGCAGGCCGAACTCAAAATCGCAATTTTTGCTTTATTAACCTATGTGTTAAGGGTCAGTAGATGACTCCAACGCTATAAAAAAATCCCCGAGTGAATCGGGGATTTTTGTGATTTTTCTAATGAGCGAGAAAGAAAAACATCATCCAGAGGGACGCGGAAAAGATGATCAGCGCGAGGCGCGAGTCGGCAAGGAGTTGACGGTGTTTTTTCCCGGGCGCCGTATGTTTCATCTCAATCATCAGCGCCATTAACGCTCCAGTGATGATGGTGATTCCAATCAGGCAGGTCAAATCGACGAAAAGCGCGAGCGGCGCGGCGATGGCGATTGGGAGTACGCCGAGGACAATAAATTTTATGGTCCGCAACATCGCTTCCTCCTACTTCCTGACGGAGACCCGATAGAGTTCGTCGGCCAGCGCGAGAACCTCTTCCCGCTTTTGAAGTCCAGAAATCCAACTCTCTTTCTTGATGCCGGAAAGCCCGAATTTTGCGCCCAGAATCGCTCCGACCATGGAACCGTTGGTGTCGGCGTCGCCGCCGGCATTGACCGCCGCGATAATTCCGTCTTCAAAACTTCCGGCATGCGCTAAGGCGGTGAACCATGAAAATGGACAGCTTTCAGTGGAGCTAAAACCCGGACTCACGCATCGGCACAGTTTCTCGCCGCGCAGGAAATTGTTGCCGTCCGTATTAATTTTGACGATGGTTGAGATGATCTCGTCGCTGTCAAAAACTCCCTCGGCCGTTTCGGCGGCGGAGCAAAGCTCGGCGTAGGTCGTCTCGGCCCATTCTTCGTCCGAGCCGCCCGTAAAGCGGTAGGCCTTGGTAATCATAATGGCCTGAAGTGTTCCGGCAACAAGTGAGTGCGGAGCTTTGTGCGTGATGCCGCCGATTGTTCCAATTAGTTTCGCGAGCCGCCGCGTCATCCGCCGGTTGTAGAACGGCCAGAGGTCGTCCGGATAGTTT
>CAYHOC010000081.1:2430-4908 GCA_964358135.1 uncultured Gammaproteobacteria bacterium | reverse complement strand
TCTTTGACTTTTCCTACGTGGTGCGCCCAGGAGGAATCGAACCTCCAACCTTGTCCTTAAGAGGGACCTGCTCTACCAATTGAGCTATGGGCGCAAAGTATTTTGATACAAAAATAATAACATAAATTATTGGATTTGGCAAGGGCAGTAGGTTTGCCTTTTTGATTTTGAGGTGTTATAATTTTGGCATAATCAATATGGGAGATATTAGAATAATCAGTCAAAAAATATCCAGAATGGACCTTAAAAAAATCGCCAAAGAAAGCTTCGGCGATATGGTTAAGGCCGCGGTTGATATTGAGCGCGGGATTTTAGCGCTCGGCGGTGAGCTTCATGCGGATGAAGAGGCATTGCTTTTGGACCAAGGGTCGGAACAGAAAAATCTCTGGGGAATAAATTTGTATCCCGAGAAATTAGGCGCGGAATGGATTGAATTTGATTCAATGATTAATATTCGTCCGACGCAGGGTAACCGTTCGCGGGATGTGCAGGATCCGGTAATCAGGGAAAGGATTGTTACTGTTGTAAATACTTTTATAGAATAAACATGCCCCGTTAGAAGTTTTCCGCGAAAAAAAATTAGAAATTTTTTTTCGCTGGCAATAACGGGGCATCAGAATAATCGAGTCTGTTGTGCCTTTATATCATTTTGGCAAGTACGGCAGACTTCTAACGGGGTATGTCTTTTTTGCACCAAGAATTAGCCGACGGGAAATGGTTTCTTTTAAGTTTGGAAGAGCAGCTTGGAAATATCGGCAGTGAAGTCGGAAGGGCGATTTCTTGGGATAAGCGGGGAGATTTAGTCCAGCGCGACCGGGCGCTTGAACGCGCGCTGGAGCTGATTGATTTGACGGCGCAGGATAAAAAATGGCATGGACGGCTAAAAGAACTTTTCCGCGCCCGCGAGGTGATTTGCGATCTGTTTTACGGCGGAAACAGTTTTAATACGCCATCAGCAAGTCTTGAGAAATATTTTTTTGAGTTTGCTCTCGCCGCGCGTCTGAAAAGGTAGATTTTTTTTGCAACGCGTTTTTTTCAATCCTCTCTCGGGGGATTTTTTCGTTTCCCCTATTGTAAGCGACCGCTTAAAATAGGGGAAATTGTAGGACGCTAAGCGTCCTACGGGTTAAGTCCGTGTATTTGACATATTTAAGCTGGTATGTTTAGATGAATATAAATTTAACAAATATAACTTTATCGTTATGCCTATCCCGTCAGTCATAGTAAGAAAAACAAAACAGGAGGTTTTGGAGGAATATCAAAAATTAAAAGAACAATTTGACGAATTGCAGGCGATTTCCGGTTCGGCGTATAGAGCAGAAAATAGAGAGATTCTGTCAAAAGCCAAAGAACAGCTCGGCGGCGTCACGCAATCCGTTTCCGAGCTTAAGAAATCGGTTGGCGAATCCTTTGATTCGGCGTTTAATCAATTAAGCGGCAATCTTGATACCCTCTTAGCCGCTATTTTAGAGCAGGCGAATAAATTTAATGAATTGGAACAAGCCATTGAACTTTCAAAAAATCATCTTAAAATCAATCACGGCGTTGAGGTGGCGGCCGAAACATTGGAAAATTTGATGGGTGAATACGAAAAGAAGAAAAAAGAATTTGAAGAATATGCCAAAGAGCAAAAAGAATTGATGGGGGCGGAAATAATTGCCGCGAAACGCAATTGGCAAAGAGAAGAAGAGGAATATCAATATTCTTTTGATTTGAAAAGAAAAAGAGAGCAGGCGCTTTTTGAGGAAGAAAAATTAAAAAAAGAACAGCAATTGGCGGCGCGAGAAGGAGAACTTAAAAATCGCGAGATGGAATCGGATAAATTAAGAAAAGAGGCGGAGAAATTTCCAAATCTGCTGAATAGTGAATTGCAGGCGCGTGAAAAAGAGGTCGCAAGATGTCTTAATGATGAGTGGGAGCAAAAGGCCGCGTTGCTTAAAAAGGATTGGGAGTCGGAAAAGCGTTTTTATGAAATGCAAATTAAAAATTTGGAAGATCAGATTAAGAAGCAGGAAGCGGAAACCGGCATTTTGAAAAAAGAAGCAGAGGCGGCAAATAAGAAGGCGCAGGAATTGGCCGTTAAGGTTATTGAAAGCGGCGGAAGAAATCGTTCGGAGGGCGCAACTCCGGAAAGAGGTTTGGTGTAACCCTCAAAGTAATCAAAAAACAGAAGCTTCGCGGCTTCTGTTTTGGTTTTAACCGTGTTGGACATCGGATGCCCAACAGTGAATCAATCTCCGTCAATCGACACCAGCTTCCAGGTCGGGCCGGAGGTTTTTTTTCCGCCAAAGGCGGATCCGCCTCGGGCGGAGATTTCTATCCGCGCGTGTTCGGCCGGGGTGTTTTTGGCAAGGAGCCGCAGGTTGAATTTTAAGTTCAGGGGATTAATTTCTTCGCCGTGCTCAATAATACTGCCGAGTTCAATCGTAATAATATTAATCTTTTTAAGATTACTTTTTTTTGCTTCGGCGAGGACAA
>CAYHOC010000081.1:0-2330 GCA_964358135.1 uncultured Gammaproteobacteria bacterium | reverse complement strand
CGGTCGCGCTCGGTGTCAGTTAGTCCCACGACCTCGGGGATAAATACTTTCAAATCTTCTTCCAGATTATTTAGAAATTGAGCTGTCGGAGTAATGATATTGCAATTTAAAATTCGGCCGAGGTCATCAATTTCGTAGGCGTGATAAAGAGTTCCGCGCGGCGCTTCAACCGCGCCCACGCCTTTGCCGGCTTTAGCATGATAGTGGTTTTTTGCCGGACCAAACGGGGTCTTTATCAGTTCCCGTAAGATCTCGCCGCATTTTTCCACCGAATTAATTAATTCAACCGCCTGCGCCGCGACATTGTAGGTAGTGTTCCATGTCGGGAGCTTAATGCCGAATCCTTTCCAGGCTTTTTTGGCCTCGGGAGAAAGATAGGCGGAATTATTGTGAAGCCGCGCCAGCGCCCCGACCATAAACGATTTTTTATTCCAGCGCGCGCGCTTGACTGCATCGTTCATTTCGTGGAGCTCTTCAACATGCGCTAAAAATTCCGTTGGTTTTATTTTTTTGCCGCCCCAACTGACGACATCGCCATCGTAAACAGCGTAATCTTTTTTTGTCTGGAGCGAGAAGTAATCCGTCTGGCGGCTGAATTCCGGAAATTTAAGTTTTTGAAATACTTTAGCCACGGTCCAGGCCGCCTCCAACGTTTCATCATAGATTTCAAGGATTTTTTCCAAATCTTTTTTATCCGGAAGCCGTTTAAATCCGCCGACTTCCACGGCGAGGGGATGGATGATCCGGCCGCCGACGGCCTTGACGATTTTCGTTCCGAATTCGCGGACTTTGATTGCCGCCTTGGCCTCGCGCGGAAACTCTTTCATCAGCCGCAAGTTATTGTCAATATTTACAAAGTCGGGGAGCGAGAGGAAAAAAAGGTGCAAGCCATGGCTATGAATAATTTGCGCGTGCTCCAAAAGCTCGCGCATTTTAATTGTTTGCGCGCTCACTTTAACGCCCATCGCCGCTTCCATCGCTTTCGCGGCGGTGAGGACATGGACCACCGGACAAATGCCGCATATCCGCGCGGTAATCACCGGCGCGTCGGAAAATCTCCGCCCCAAAAGTATTCCCTCTACCAGCCGCGCGCCTTCATCGGAGAGCATTTTGGCTTCGGCGATTTGTCCCTCCAAAAGCGAGCCCTTAAAACTTCCGTGACCCTCCGTCTTAGCAAGGTGATTTAATTCGATCTTCATAGTAATTTTTAATTAACCTAATTATTCTAAACAATCGGTGAAGCACCAAATCCAAAATTACAAATCCCAAATAAATTTCAATGACCAACCCGCCAGCTGGCGGACAAAACGGTTTGAATTTTAGATTTTTGCGCCATAGGCGCATCCGCCTCTGGCGGAGAATTTATTTGGGATTTGTAATTTATTTGGAGCTTGTAATTTTGAATTTGTGATTTTAAACATTTAGTCGTTATTTAGACTAATTAGAATAATTAGATCAATTAGACTAATTTAGGCGGCTAGTAATTTATTATATTCATCTTTCACTCCAAACACTTCCATCGCTTTATCAATTTCATCTTTTGAATGACGCTCCAGTAAAAATTTTAACAGATTTTTGTAAGCATCGGGGCGGAGTTTAACTTCCGGCAAAAGTCCGCGGCACGACCAGCAGGGCATTTTGCTGCCGAGGCAGACGGCCTCGCATCCACCAAGAGTAAGCGGCCCGAGGCAAATTTGTCCTTTTTGCAAAATACACTCGTATCCGCGCGTCTGGCATTCGTAGCAAACCGGACGCGGTTCAATTTTTGGATGTTTGCCGGCGAGCATCTCGTTCACAATCCGGTAAAACTCCTCGCCGTTGAGCGGGCAGGCGGGGATGGCAAAATCAAATTTTACCTGCTCGTCAATATTTTGGATTTTTGGATTCTCAATCGTCTCGGCGTATTTATAGACGTATCGGGATAGCTGTTCTTTGTCGTGCCAATTTTTAATGCGGTGAATGCCGCCGAATTCGGCGCAGTTTCCCAAGACGCATAAAAACTTTGAACGCTCGCGGAGATTTTTCAGGGTTTCTACATTTTCTTTCGTCACCGCGCTTCCCTCCACAAAGCAGATGTCGTATGTCTCATCCGCCGGCGGGCCATTCTCATCCAAAAGCCGCCAGCGCTTTATTTCCGCGTGTTTAGTGAGCTCCAAAAGTTTTTCCGGCAAATCCAAAATGGCGAATTCGCATCCGTCGCAGCAGGTGAGTGAATATATCGCGATTGTGGGTTTTTTGTTTGTCATAAGATTAGCAACCCCTCCCCACCTTCGCATTGCTCGCTCACTTGCAACGCGAGTAGTAAGGGGAGGAGGTTTTATTTTTGGTCG
>CAYHOC010000080.1:0-5006 GCA_964358135.1 uncultured Gammaproteobacteria bacterium | reverse complement strand
CAATAAAGGCGGCAATTCCGCCGATCTTTTGCACTTCAGCGATAATATGCTGGGCCAGGGTTGTTTTGCCGGACGCTTCCGGCCCGAAGATCTCAACGATGCGGCCGCGCGGCACGCCGCCGACGCCAAGAGCCAGATCCACCGATAAACATCCGGTGGAAACGGCATCAACGATCATTCTTCTTGATTCGCCGAACTTCATAATTGAGCCCTCGCCGAAGCGCTCTTTGATTTGGCTGATCGCTTCTTGCGCGGCTTTAAGTTTTAAATCAATTTGATCACTCTCGGTTTTCTTTGCCATATTCGTTGATAAGCGAATGGCGAATCAACTCTAATATTACTAATGGCGAATAATTCGCTATTCGTAATATTCGTATCTATTCGCTATTCGATTACTATTAAAAAAGGATTGCCTCTATCTTGACACAACATCAAAACAAAAGCAATCCTCCTTTTTTGATTTCACGAATTTTCACAAATTGCGCTAAACTATTTCGTGAAATTCGCGAAAATTCGCGCAATTAAAAATTTTAGAAAGTTTGCGCCTTTTCCAAGCCATTACTTTGGCTGAGCTGCTTATTGCCGTAGAAAACGCGCCAATAGACAACCTTTTCCTCGCTATACTGTTTCTGCGCGCCGAGCTTGATGACATTAAGTCCGGCTCCCAAGTCCAGCTTTTCCTTAAAATTGCCGTCTTCATCCGCCGCGACCGTCTGGCCGTTGATTTTTAAGATCGCTTCTTTTTCAACGCGCCCGGAAAATTCCACCTTGGATTCTTCGGAAATATAATTATCCGGCGGAAAATAAATTGCGATCGGCGGCGGCGTCAGAAGTTTTTTTATTTCAAATCCGACATAAACCAGCATCGCGAGACCCAGCGCCGCAAAAAATATATTCCTTAAAAATTTTTGCGAAATCAAAAACTTTCCTTTTGAAAAATATCTCGGCACAGCTTGATTTTCCGGTTTGTCCGCGCCGCCCCGGTTATCTTTGTAAAGTTCAATCAGCGGACGGTGCGGAACGCCGAGCACCCGCGAATATGCTTTAATAAAATTCTGGACATAAACGCCGTTTCCGATTTTTTCAAAATTATTCGCTTCCAGCGCTTCCAGATATTTTTTCTGTATTTTCGTGTAAAAAGAAATCCATTCAATCGTAAACTTCCGCTCCTCGCGAAGCGCGCGCAATTTTCCTCCAACCATTTCGGAGGCATATATTTCTTTTGTTTGAAAACTGACCACTTTAATTGTTACATTGTTAAATTGTTACATTGTTTGGCAATGTGACAATGCGGCAATGTAACCATTGTTGCCTTTCTGTCGCGTATATATTTTACTATCAAAAAGGATTTCACGCAACTAAAACTCTTCAAATTCCTCTTTTTCTTCCTCCGGTTCTTCCGGGATGAACGCGGGCGCGGCTCCGGCTCGCCCGCCGATGACCATCGCGCCGGCCACCAGAATCTCGCGCGGTTTGGCGCCGTCAGCCGGGCCGATAAATCGCTGTCTTTCCAAAATATCAAGAATTCTCGCCGCCCTTGAGTAGCCGATTTTTAGCCGCCGCTGGAGAAGCGAGGCCGAACCCTTTCCGGCCTGAAGCAGTATTTCCTTGGCATCCGGCAAAAGCTCGTCATCGTCATCCGCCGGCATTCCGGGAATTCCCAACACCACGCTGTTTTGTTTTTCAACTACGGTTTCGTCGTATTCCGTTTCAACGCCGCCGGTTATAATCGCCCCGACCACCCGCTTCGTATCCGCATCGCTCACATACGCGCCCTGCAAACGCTTTGGCTTGGAAAGTCCGGCATTCACATACAGCATATCGCCGCGCCCCAAAAGTTTTTCCGCGCCCGTAGAGTCCAAAATCGTGCGCGAATCAACGGACGAGGCCACGGAAAAAGCAAGCCGCGAAGTGATATTCGCCTTAATCAACCCGGTGATGATGTCCACCGACGGGCGCTGGGTCGCGACCACCAAATGGATTCCGACCGCGCGCGACATCTGCGCCAGACGGATAATTGACGCTTCAACTTCCGAGGCCGCCGCGACCATCAAATCCGCCAGCTCATCAATGATAATCACCAGATACGGCATCCGCTCATCCGTCTCGCGATTCAGAGAACCGATGTCCCGCTTGCCGAATCTGGAAAGAACATCAAATCTTCTTTCCATTTCTCCGATTGCCCAACGAAGGGCATTAACAATTTTCGGAACTTCGGTGATGACCGGCGTGATCAAATGCGGAATGCCGTTATAAACCGGCAGTTCCACGCGCTTCGGGTCAATCAAAATAAACTTAAGGTCATCCGGCCCGTTCTGATAAAGCAAGCTGACGATAATCGCGTTCAGACAAACGGTTTTTCCGGAATTGGTGGCGCCGGCAACAAGCAGGTGCGGCATTTTATCCAAGCTGGCGAGCCATGGCTTGCCGGCAACGTCTTTTCCGAGGGCGATCATCATATTTGATTTGCGGCCCTTGAACTCCGCGGAATCCAACACCTCGCGGAGCCCGACTACAGCGACCTGCTGATTGGGAACCTCAATGCCAACCAAGGCCTTGCCGGGAATCGGCGCTTCCATGCGGATCGGATGCGCGGCCAGCGCGAGCGCCAAATCGTTTTGGAGCGCGGTGATGCGCGAAAGCTTAACGCCCTCCGCCGGCTTCAGAGTATATTGCGCCACCGTCGGACCCACGGAGACCTCGCCCATTTCCACCGGAATGCCGAAATTTTCCAGCGTTTTTTGGATAATCATCTGATGCATTTTTATGTCCCCGGCATTCGGCTTCTGCTCGCGGTTATCCAAAAGTTCAAGCGGCAAATCAATTTTCATCCGCCGCTTGCGCTCGCGCCCCGCCGTTTTTGCCCCCGTCGATTCGGCGGACGATTCGGCGGGCAATTCTAACGAGTCGCCTCCGGAAACCTCGCGCGATTTAAAATCCGGCGGCACCCGTCCCTCGGCATCTCCGGCCGCGAGATTATCTTTTTTTGACATTAATCTGCCGAAAAGATTAAGCTGTCCCGGCCTCCGCGCAAATCCGATCGCCCTTCCCAAGAGCGAAAAAACTTTTCCGACGGCGAAAAAAATAATTTTGATGACGACCAGGACATGCGACAGATTGGCGTTAAACATCAGAACGATGGAACTCACGATAAAGGCGCTCAAAATTACGGTTGTTCCCCAAAATCCGAGCCACTTAATAAACGGATAACTCAAAACGAGACCAACATAGCCGCCGCCTTGACCCAACGAAACGGCATCAATCGCCCCCTCGGCCGGGAACGCCAGAAAGTGGATCATTCCGTTCAAACTCAAAAAAAATAAAACCAAACCGAGGATGTTCGGTGTTCTTGATTTTAATGTAATCCCGTACAAGCTGATGGAAATTAAAATCAGCGCGACCGGGAAGATGATTCTGTCCCATCCGAAAACGAGCGCCAGCGCGTTATCAAGCATCCGGCCGAATTGTCCGGCCATCCCGAAAAAACTCAAAATTCCGAGGATGCCGACGGCCACGGTAAAAATTACGAACACCGCTTTGCGCGTTTGCGGATGAACATCAATCTCAAGTTTTCGCGCCCAGCTTTCGTGGCGATAACGAGGCATAATGACGATTAAAAATTAAAAATTGAAAATTATTGAAAACCCAAAATTAAAAATTGAAAATTTTGGTATTTTGCCGCGCAAAATTTAAGATATCGGATTCGCTATTAGTAATATTCGCGTTGATTCGCTATTCGCCTCCTAACTCATTTATATTTTATCATATTTTACGGATAAAAAAAACCCAACCATTACGGGTTGGGGATGAATTAAGCCGCTTAGCGGCAGAGAAGCTCCGGATGCGCCCGAGACAGGCGCTTCAGGTCTTCTTCCGTCGGACGCAGTGGGCCGCCCTCGGTCTGCATAATTGAAACTGATTTGAGATGCCTTCGTCCTAAAAAGGCATGCCCCAATTCATGGCCGATGTAATACTGCGGAATGAGTCCCAGCGTTATATTCCGCAAAACGATTCTCAGCGGGCGCGGAAACCACTCAAAAGCCGCCGGGGATTCCAAATTACGATCAACCTCGACATAAATCGGCTCATTCTTGCTCTTCTTTGGCGGCTCGGAAACGATGACTACCCGCGGCTTGTTTTCGCCCTCGCATTGCAGAAACCACATTTCGGCGCCGACGCGGATGGTGTTAAGGCGCCGCTCGCGACAGGCCTCATCCTCGCATCCCTCAAAAAAACTTTTGGTCGCCACCAGATACACCGGTTCGCGAAGATTGAATTTGGGATAACACCCGGCGGTAAAAACTAACATGATTGAAAGGAACAAAGCGCGCATTTCACACCTCGCTATGGTCTATTTCTATCTTACACCCGTAGGACATTTGGTCAAGAGGCTAATCAAATCACAATTTCAAAATCTCAAATTCCAAATAAATCCCAATACCCAAAATCCAAAATTTCAAATCATTTTGTATTTTGATATCGTAATTTGTAGGATAATTAAAAGTCCCGCTCCGACATGACATCGGAGCGGGACGAACTAGTCTATGAACGATAATTACGGACCGGACTTGGCGAGCAGCATCGCCACGCCTTCCTCGGGAGAGGAAGATGGACAGCGCCACTGGTCGTAGAACGAGCCCTCGCACCACACCTCGTCGTGCGCCGGACAGGTGCCGTTGGCGGCGCACATCTCGGTCACATCAAGCGGCACCACATAGAACAAGGCATACTTGTCCATGTTGGACAATCGCCCGGTTACATGCCCATCAAGCCAGATCGCGTGGCCGAACTCGTGCGCCACCTTGGGGACATCCTCGTACTTTGGATCGCGGAAGGTGATGGTCGGCGACTTGAACGGCCCCCACTCATAGCAGGCCACCCAGTCGTCGTCGCAATCGGAGTCGCCGCTGATCCGCAGATGAATGGCCTCGTTGACCGCGTCCTCGGGAGCATTTTACTCGGGGTAGATGATGAGGGCGATGGGCCGCGTGGCCTCGGCAAAGTTA
>CAYHOC010000079.1:0-5160 GCA_964358135.1 uncultured Gammaproteobacteria bacterium | reverse complement strand
GCGCGACGCGAATTAACTGTCGGAGGAAGAACCTCCTCAAGTAAAGCCGATTGCGGGGGGGGTACTTGACATTCCGCCATCTTCCTGCTAAAATATAGATAATCAATCGTACCTTTCACGAGGAGGAAGTGATGAGCGAGGCGCTTCAAAAAATCGAGCCGTTTAAGTTTATTGAGTCTTCCAAAACGGGTTATGGCCGGGCACTGGCTGGCCAAGATCAAGAAGGTAATGCTCTGTGCTCTAATGCTGTTTGTAGCGCCTTTGCTGTCTCGGCAATAATGTCATTTTTGGGTTTCTGTATTTCTATCAGCGGTTTTGTTGCCACACAGGGTTTTGTACATATTACGCAGTGGCCATGGTGGGTAATCCCGCTCGCTGGCGGCAGCCCCTGGATCTTTTTTGGTTCGGCCATACCCCTCCGTATGCCGCGTTTGAAGAGGGAGATTAAAAAAAATTTGGCCGACGCGCTTCTGCGATTTGAGTGGCAAGTGGCCAAAGCGGCGGAGATTCATAATCTCCGTGTCAGGGCTTTTGATAACCAGTTGGAGTGGAGAACGCTTGGTTATTCGGCCACTGATGATGAAACACTTCAGAGTATTCGCGGGCTTTTGGTTGAGTCCGAGGAGTTGATCCGGCGCGGGAGTCGAATTTACGAGTGCGCTAAAGAGGGCGCGGAAATCGCCGCGGCCACGAACGTTGACCGCCCCGAGCTGACCGATAATCTTGTCGGGCTGCTCGCGGCGGAAAATGACCTTTTGGCTCATGTCGCGGCCATTGGCCCGGATGGCGACTCGCCCATTGCCAGATTGCTTGAAAATGAATCGGCTGGGCTTGAGCTTGAGGCCGAGATGCAGGGCCCCTTCTGCCGGGCCGGAGCGGCTAATCAGACACGACCAACCCTATGGGGTTGGTCTTTTTTGTTTTTTCAAAAAAAAGACACTCGGTATCCTATGCTCCAAAATTAAGATATAGGGCGTAGCATACCGAGTGTTCCAAAGTTGAATTTTGTTTTTGACTTGGGGACACCGGGTGTCTCTACGCTTTATATTAGATTAATGGTGTATAGGACACCCGGTGTCTTATTCGCGGCATTTGCAGATCATTCGTAGGTTGGTATTATACTTGATTATTTATCAAATCTCCGCTAAAATTAAACTATGAAACACGCAATTCATCATCGTAATTTTTTCGGTGTTTTAAGCGTTCCCGCGTTCAGATTTTTTTGTTTTCTTGTTTTCTTGTTTTTTGGCTTTCTTGCTGTTGGCGTCGCGCGCGCGGCCATCATCCCGAACGATCCGCTTTTCAAAAATCAAGGGTATCTTTTGCAAATCAACGCGCCGAAAGCGTGGGAGCGGGGAAGCGGCGAGCGGAATATGGTGGTCGCGATTTTGGACAGCGGCGTGGATACGGATCATCCGGATTTGAAAAATAATATCTGGATCAACCGCAAAGAACGCGAAAACGGAAAAGACAATGACAACAACGGTTACATCGGCGATCTCCACGGCTGGGATTTTGTGGATAATGACGCGGACCCGAATCCGAGTTTCGCGCCGGCTTACACGGACCGCGGCGCAAATCACGGCACAATTTTAGCCGGTCTGATCGCGGCGCAAGGAAATAATAACGAGGGGATTGCCGGCGTTACTTGGCGGAGTATGATTATGCCGCTTAGGGTTTTGGACAGCATGGGAATCGGAACCAGCCGCAATATTGAACGGGCGATTGATTACGCGATCAAAAACGGCGCCGATATAATCAATTTGAGTTTTGTCGGCAAGGATTACAGCGAAACATTCAAACAGGCGATCGGGCGGGCGTATAAAGCCGGGCTGATTATCGTTGCCGCCGCGGGAAACGATCAGGATTACAACGGCAATGACCTGGAGCTGACGAAAGAATATCCGGTTTGCTACGACGGGCCGGAGGGCGAAAATTGGGTTTTGGGCGTGGCGGCAATTGATTCTCTGGATCAAAAAGCGCCGTTCAGCGATTACGGCCGCATTTGCGTGGATTTGGCGGCGCCCGGAATGGATTTATACAGCGCCTCGGTTTTTGAGCGCCGGCGCAACGGTTTTTCCGAATTTTATCGCGGTGGCTGGTCCGGCACATCTTTTGCCGCGTCGTTTGTCGCCGGGGCCGCGGCGCTGGTGAAGTCCTACGCGCCCGATCTTTCCAATAAAGAAATTTATGAAATCCTGAAGTCCTCGGCCGACAGCATCGCCGGAAGCAATCCTTATTACGCGGGACAGCTCGGTTCCGGCCGGTTGAATATCGCCAAGGCGCTGGATTTGGCGGCACGCGAGGCGCAAATTGTTTCGGGCCCATTGCCCAAGTCGCCGTATGGATTGTATCTGGTCGCGGCGGCGGATGCCGGAAATAAATCAGCGGTAACTGTTTTTGAACAAAATGGCGATTCGCGGGAGATATTTTATCCTTACGGGGATTTTAGCGGCGGCGTCAATCTCGCCGTGGGCGATGTGAAAGGAGATAAGAATCCGGAAATAATTTTAGGGACCGGCGCGGGAGGCGGACCGCAAGTAAAAATATTTTCGTCGGGAGGAAAATTTTTGAATGAATTTTGGGCGTTTGACAAGAATCGTAAAAACGGCGTAAATGTTGCCGTTGGCGATTTTTTGGGATTTGGGACGAGACAGATTGCCGCGTCGGAGGATCGCGGCGGAAATTCGTTCGTCCGTTTTTGGGTGCCCGGCGAAGTCGCGCCGCGAAGGGAAATCCAGGTGTTTAAGGAGCCGTGGAGGGGCGGCGTCCGCCTTTGGGCCGCGGATTTTGATCGTGACGGCGTCAGCGAACTCGTGATTGCGTCGGCATCTTCGGGAAGATATCAGGAAATAAAAATTTATCGTCCGGACGGAGTTCTTTTGCAAAGTTTTCGTCCGTTTCCCGATTGGTTTACCGGTGTTTTGGATGTCGCGCCGGGAGATTTTAACGGACTTGGAAATATTGATTTGGCCGTCGCGCCGCAAAGCGGCGGCGGCGCGCATGTCAGATTTTTTAACGGTCTCGGGAAACTGGTGGACGCGGGATTTTTTGCGGCTGAAAAGAAATACCGCGGCGGCGTGAATATCTTCGCCGGGGACTTGGACGAAGACGGAAAAGATGAAATAATGATCACGCGCCGGGGGGGTCTCGCGCGTCAGGAGATTATGGTTTATAATAATACGGGAGAACCGTATAATATCGTCAGGCCCAAGAATGAAAGCATTTTTAAAAAAGGAATAAAAGTTGGAATTTTAAAGTAATTTTATAATCGCCATTTTTCCCAAAAGGTGATGGCTAAATCTATGGACAAAAAAAATATCGTCGTTACCGGCGGGGCCGGATTTATCGGTTCGCATCTTTGCGAAGCGCTGCTCAAAGGGGGTGATAACATTATCTGCATTGATAATTTTATCAACAGCAACCCGCTTAACATTGACCATCTTTTGAAGAGCCCTTCTTTTGAATTGATTAAGCATGATATTAACGAGCCGATTGATTTGGAAAAATATACCGAGCTGGAAAAGTTCAAGGTAAAATTTACGGGAATTCAGGAAATTTATCATCAGGCCTGCCCGACCTCGGCGAAAAATTTTGAGAAATTCAAAATGGATACGCTTTTCACGAATTCTTTGGGGATGAAAAATATCCTTGATTTGGCGGTCAAATATAAGGCCAAGATCGTCCACGGTTCAACCTCGGTGGTGTACGGCCCGCGCACCAAAGATAAAAAGAAATTCAACGAAGAAGATTTCGGCGTAATCAACCACCTTTCCGAACGCGGTTGTTACGACGAAGGAAAGCGTTTTGCCGAAACTTGCGTTGAGACCTATCGCGAGGTTCACGGACTGGAGGTAGGAATCGCGAGGATCTTCAGAACATACGGCCCGCGCCAGCGCTTGTATGACGGAGAGATGGTGCCGGATTTTATTACCGACGCGATTGACGGAAAGGATTTGGTGATTTACGGAGACAAAACTTTCACAACATCCCTCACTTATGTGAGTGATATCGTTGACGGATTGGTGAGGATGATGGCGTATTCCGGCGGCTATTTGGGGCCGGTGAATCTCGGAAGCGATCAGGATGTGAGCTTGGTGGAAGTTGCCGAACGGATTATTAAGATGACCAATTCCGGCTCAAAGATCGTTTTTGAAGATCCGCTTCTTTTTATGACGCCGTTGGGATTGCCGGATATCCGCAAAGCAAAAGAGGAACTGGGGTGGTTTCCGCTCGTCCGCTTGGAGGATGGGCTGGAAAAATCGGTTGAATACGCGCTGGCGAAAAAACAACTTTTAGGATTACGCTAATGGGACTCGCGTCCCCCACGAATTTCACGAATATTAGTGTTATTAGCGGGGCGAAGCCCATTCGTGAAATCCAAAATATGGTTGTTGCTATTGTTCCGGCCTTTAATGAAGAAAAGACGATCGGCGAAGTGATGGGATCTCTCCGCCCTTTTGTTGATAAGATAATCGTGGTTGATGACGGCTCGCGGGATGCCACGGCTATTCGCGCGCGTGAAGCCGGCGCCGAGGTTTTGACGCATTTAATCAACCGCGGGCAAGGCGCGGCGCTGGAAACCGGACGGCTCGCGGCTCTTCGCGACTTTGCTCTTCGACCCGGCTCCCTTCAACCTGGTTCATGGCCTGCGGCCATTCAACCCGGTTCAGGACAGGCGGACATTATCGTCACTTTTGACGCTGACGGGCAATTTGATGCCGAGGAAATCCCCGGACTTATTTTACCCATCAAGGCAGGCGAGTGCGATGTGGTTTTGGGGTCACGCTTCTTGCGGCAGTTATCCGCCCCCTTAGAAGGGGAGGCGAGGAGGGGTCTTGCGCCCGCCGATAAAAACTCCAACATCCCGCCGCTTCGCCGCCTATTGTTAAAATGCGCCACTATCTTCACCCGTCTGACGACCGGACTCCAAATCTCCGACACGCACAATGGCTTTCGCGCTTTTTCTCGCGCCGCCGCGGAGCGCATCAGTATCACGCAAGATAAAATGGCGCACGCTTCGGAAATTTTGTCGGAAATATCCCGTCTGAAATTAAAATATCTGGAAATTCCGGTCACCGTCCGCTATACCGAATACTCGCTCCGCAAAGGCCAAAAACTATCTGACACGATAAAAATTTTGAAAGATTTATTTTGGGG
>CAYHOC010000078.1:0-5178 GCA_964358135.1 uncultured Gammaproteobacteria bacterium | reverse complement strand
CGGCGAATTTTGTCAAAAAAGTTGATTCTTCGCCGGCGCTGTCTCCCCCGCCGACGACCAGC
The DNA here is from genome assembly GCA_964358135.1 of uncultured Gammaproteobacteria bacterium. Classification (GTDB taxonomy): domain Bacteria; phylum Patescibacteriota; class Patescibacteriia; order CAYHOC01; family CAYHOC01; genus CAYHOC01. The sequence continues at coordinate 5,116 of CAYHOC010000078.1, read as the reverse complement.
ACTTTCTTGTTTTTGAAAAATGCCCCGTCGCAAACGGCGCAAGTGGAAACGCCGCGGCCAAGATATTCTTTTTCTCCCGGAACATCCAAAAATTTTGACCGCGAACCGCTGGCGATAATGAGAGCGCGAGTTTGTAATTTCTTATTACCAACTACCACTTCATGAATCGGTAGAGCTTTCTTCGCGTCTTGGATTTCCGTGGATGCCCGGCCCTCCTCTCCCTTGATGGGAGAGGATTGAGGAGAGGGTGAAAAAATCGTATCCAAATCCACCCTCCCCCTACCCCCTCCCATCAAGGGAGGGGGGGTTAATCCGCGTAATCTAATTCCGGTGACTTCCCCGGACAAAAATTCCGCGCCAAATTTTTCCGCCTGTCGGCGCATTGCCGACATTAAATCCGGACCCTGAATGCCGGCGGGAAATCCGGGAAAATTTTCCACCAGAGTCGTGGTCGTCAGTTGTCCGCCTGGCTCGGGACCCTCAATCACCAGCGCGTTAAGTCCCGCCCGTCCGGCGTAAATCGCCGCCGTATAACCGGCTGGACCGCTTCCTATGATAATAATATCTCGTATCATAAAAAAATCTATTTCATTTTATAAGAATCTCCGTGCAAAAAATCATAAAAAATTATTCTAATTAGTCTAATTGACCTAATTATTCTAATCAATGACTAATGACGAAATTTTTTAATGACTAAATTTTATTATTTTTTATTTTTAATCTTGTGGACGATTGCATTAAAAATCAAATGCAGTTCTTTTGCTTCTTGCCACAGCACCCTTGCCTCGTCTTTTAATTCCGGCACCGTGGTTGCCGAAATCCTTAATATTTTGTCTCCCGCGCCTCTTTTTTACAGATTCCGATTTTATGCTTAAAATCTTTTCCTGACTCGGCGTCATCAGCTTCACAGTAATTCGCGCCCATAGAAGTGCCGGCGCCGACCAGCTGGGGAATAATTCTTTCCGTCACCCGATTTACCGGTATTTTCTTGGCGAATTTTATAATCTCTTCGGCAAATTTAGCGGTTCTTTCTTCTAAATCGTAGATTTTTGGTTTTATGTCATTAGACATTTTAAAATTGTTTAGAATAATTAGACTAATTAGGTCAATTAGAATAATTTACAACGCCATTACGTATTGCCGGGATTACTTCAAGAGCGCATCTAACTTACTTTTTAACACATCTTTACTTTGCACTCCGACCATCTGCTCCATCGCTTTTCCGCCAATGAAGATGATTAGCGTCGGAATGCTCATCACGCCGTATTTTTGCGCCGCCTCGCTGTTTTCGTCAACATTAAGTTTGCCGATTTTTATCGGTTGATCGGCGTATTCTTTTTCCAATTCTTCAACAATCGGCCCCTGCAGGCGGCACGGACCGCACCACGGAGCCCAAAAATCTATGAGGACGGGGATGTTGGACTTTAAAACCTCTTTGTCAAAATTGGCGTCAGTAAATTCCATAAAAAATATTTTGGATTTCACGAATGCGCTTCGCGCCACTAATTTCACGAATTCGTGTTATTCGTGGGGCCGCGAGGCCCATTCGTGTTATCCTAAATTCAAAATTATTATCCGTGAATTCCATAAACAAATTATTCTAATTGACCTAATTATTCTAATCAATGACTAATATTTGAAATTACAAATTCAAAATTACAAGCTCCAAATAAATCCAAAATTACAATTTTCAAAATTACAAAAGTTTTTGATTTAGAATTTTGGTTATTGTGATTTATTTGGGATTTGTGATTTTGAATTTGTAATTTACAATTTTATTTCTCTTGTTTCTTCTTTATAAAATTCCAGCACATCCCCGATTTGGATTTTTTCTTTGGTTTTGATTTTCATCCCGCACTCGCGGCCGGCGCCGACTTCTTTTACCTCCTGCTTACCGCATTGTAACTCCAACAGCGAGATCTTGGCCAGCATTTGCCCGTTGCGGGTAAGTTCTACTTTCGCGTCTTTGGAAATTGTTCCGTCAATCACCACGCCGCCGATAATTTGCGCGTCTTTTTCCGTCCTAAAAATCGCCAGCGCTTTCAATTTGCCCAAATCAAGCCGTTCAATTTCTTTCGGCAAAAGTTTTTCCAGCTCGTCATGAACCGCATCCAAAAGATCATAAATAATTTTATAAATCCTGATCGGCACGGCTTTTTCGCGCGCCAGCGAAGTCGCCCCGGGCGTCGCGAAAACATTAAATCCAAAAATCTGCGCGCCGGTGTCAATCGCGCGGCCCACATCGGTATCGGTAATATTGCCGAGACCTTTTTGAATGATTTCCGGCGCGACCAGCGGCGTTTCCATCTTTTGGAGCGCCGCGATCAGCGCCTCAAGCGAACCCAAAACATCGGTTTTTAAAATCAGATGCAGTTCCTTGCGCCCGCTTTCCTCACCGCCGGATTTCAGCAGAGTAGAGCCCAAGTCCGCCTGCGAGGCCGTCTCGGTCTTCGCCTTTTTATCAAGCGCGGCCGGGTTTGCCGGCGTCTCAAAAATATCCCCCACCTGCGGCGCGACCTTAAATCCCAAAATCTTTACCGGCGTCCCCGGCGCCGCCTCCTCAATATTTTTTCCGCGCCAGTCCCTCATCGCCCGCACCCGCCCGTATAAATAATTTCCAATGCTCAAATAATCGTTGCGGCGCAATGTTCCGGTCTGCACCAAAACCGTCGCCACCGGCCCCTCGCCCTTGTCAATGTGCGCCTCAATCACCGAACCGACCGCGAGCCGTTCGGGATTGGCCGCGATTTTATCTTTATTCATCTCCGCGACCAAAAGAATCATCTCCAAAAGCGCGTCAACTCCGGCGCCGGTTTTAGCGGAGACCGGAATGCAAATGGTTTTGCCGCCCCATTCTTCCGGATTCAATCCGGCGTCGGCCAGCCCTGATTTCACTTTATCCAAATTTATATCCGGCTTATCAACTTTATTAATCGCGACAACGAACGGCAGTTTGGCCGCATTGACGATTTTTATCACCTCCGTGGTCTGCGGCTGGACGCCGTCATCCGCCGCGACAACGATAATCGCGATGTCGGCAACCCGCGCGCCGCGCGAACGCATGGCCGTGAAGGCTTCGTGGCCCGGCGTGTCAATGAAGGTGATCAGCCGTCCTTTTTTCTCCACCTGATAAGCGCCGATGTGCTGGGTAATGCCCCCGGCTTCGCCGGCCATCACATTTGTCTCGCGGATCGCGTCCAAAAGTTTTGTTTTTCCGTGGTCAACATGCCCCATCACCACCACCACCGGCGCGCGCGGCTTTAATTTTGCGGCATCTTCTTCGCCCAAAAGCGCCTTCATCTTTTCCTCAAAAGAAACTGACGAGAGCTCCTCCGCCTCCGCCGATTCGGCGGGCGCGGAGACCTTGTATCCCAAATCTTCGGCGATAATACCGGCCGTCTCAAAATCAATTCTTTCGTTGATTGACGCCAAAATTCCGTTATTCATCAGCTCGGACATAACTTTGGCCGGCGGCAGTTCGAGCTTGGCGGCAAATTCCCGGACGGACAAAAACTTGGGCAGAACTATTTCTTTGACTGCTCCGCCTTCGGAGAGCTTGCTTGCCAGCTCTTCTTTAAGCGACCGCTTCCGGCCATGCGCCCTAAAGTGCTCTTTCCATTTGAAGACGATTTGCTCGGCCACCCGGTCATCAACCTTAATCGCTTTCCGGCCAATATCAAAACCGAGCGCGGGAAGCGCGTCGCGGAGTTCATTCGGCGTCAGCCGCAGTTTTCTCGCTAATTCAACGAAATTCATGCCTTTTTATATTAAGTCATTAACTATACCACTATAATACCAAACCGGCCATAAGTCAATGAGCGGCCCTTGTATTTTGTATATTGTATCTTGTATATTGTATTCAAGAGACATACAAAATACAAAATACCAAATACAAGATACGATATGCCTGATTTCATCTTAATTGACAAACCGGCCGACATCACTTCGCATGATGTTGTGGACCGCCTGCGGAAGATAACCGGGGAAAAAAAGATCGGCCACGCCGGCACCCTTGATCCGTTCGCGACCGGGCTTTTGATTTTGGGAATTGGCCGCGCCGCCACGCGCCAACTCGGACGATTTCTGAAGATGGATAAAGAATACGTCGCGACATTGCGTCTTGGCGCGACATCGGATACTTATGACCGAACGGGAAAAATCGTTGACTTTATGGTTTCGGGAACCCAACACGCATGTAGGGTTCCCGAAACCCACAAGTTAAAAGATATTTTACAAAAATTCACCGGCGGGCTGGAGCAGATCCCGCCGATGTATTCGGCGAAAAAAATCAACGGAAAAAAAATGTACGAGCTGGCGCGGAAAGGCATTGAGGTGGAACGACAGCCGGTAAAAATAAAAATTTACGATTTGAAATTCTTGGAATACACCCATCCGATCTTAAAAATTCGCGTCCGCTCATCCTCCGGAACCTACATCCGCGCGCTGGCCGACGACATCGGAAAGGCGCTGGGGACGGGCGCGTATTTGGAGGAGCTGCGGCGGACAAAAATTGACGGATATGATGTGAAGGACGCGCGCAAACTCGAAGAGCTGACGCCGGAAACTTGGCATAAATTTGCCATTGACATAACACCAAAATAATGGTAAAATTAGAGAAAATAATAAAATTATTCTAATTATTCTGAATAATCAGCAAAGCACCAAATTCAAAATTACAAATCCCAAATAAATCACAATGACCAAAACTCAAAATCCAAAATACGACTTAGAAGATAGAACATTAGAATACGGCAAGAGAATTATCCGTTTAGCCCAGACATTGCCTAAAAATACGGTCAATTTTAAGCTGACCGACCAAGTAGTCCGTTCGGGTACTTCTATGGGCGCTAATTACCGCGAAGCCAATGAAACTGAAACTAAAAAAGATTTTCAATTTAGAATGAGAATTTGCCGGAAAGAAGGCAAGGAAACAATTTATTGGTTACAGTTGATTACCGAAGCCAATCCGGATTTTGCCAAACGCATTGAACCATTACTCCAAGAAACCCGTGAATTGGTAAAAATTTTTGCCGCTATCATAGAAAAAACAAAAAATTAAAAAGCCCACATTCAATTTACAAGTGCAACCGCTGTGGATAAAAAAATGTAATTAATT
>CAYHOC010000077.1:0-5243 GCA_964358135.1 uncultured Gammaproteobacteria bacterium | reverse complement strand
GCGCCGACGATCGGAAAGGACGAGGCCGCCAAAAAAGCCGCTAAAACTTTAGAGGCCATTCAGGACTTGGAAGAAAAGCTGTATTTGTCAAAACCGGAAACGATTATTATTATTTCTCCCCATGGCAATCCCCCGCCGGGAACATTTGTAGTTGAAATGAATAAAGAATATAATCTTAATCTTAAAGAATTCGGCGATTTCAAAACCAAAAAAAAGTTCTTGCCGAACAGCCGTCTCCTGGAGAGCGTGCGGCATCGCGCAATTGACGAAGGAATTCCCGTGGGACTGGAGACCTACGAAAAATTAAATTATGGCGCCGCCATCCCCCTGCTTCTTTTGACCGCCAATCTGCCAAAAGTAAAAATCATTCCGATCAACACCGCTGACCTGGATTTAAAAACGCATTTTGAATTCGGTAAAATGATCCGCGAAGCCATTGCCAAATCCGGCTCCGAACGCGTGGCCGTAATCGCTTCCGCCGATCTTTCGGATAAACTTCGCGATGATTCTCCGGGCGGCTTTTCGCCGCGCGGGAAAGAGTTTGACGAGACGGTTTTAAGATACATTGAAACAAAAAATGTAACGGGAATTCTCGGGATGGACGCCGACATCATCAAAGACGGCGGCGGATGCGGGCTTAAAAGCATCGTGACCCTCCTTGGCGCGATGGATAAAATAAACTGCGAGCCGCAGACATTTTCTTACGAAGCGCCCTTTGGCATCGGCCTGCTCGTTGAGCACTTCAAACTCCAATAAAAATTTTAATGTTATGATCGCTTCCATTATTCCCGCCATCAGATTGCCGAAAAATCTCATGGCCTTTGACTATGAAGCGCCGGTTGAAATTGAAAAAGAAATAAAAATCGGGAGCATCGTGAGAGTTAACTTCGGCGGGCGCAATATCCTGGGGATGGTTGCTGACTTAAAAAACAGCGGAATACAAAATAAGAAAATTAAAAAGATTGAAAAAATAGAAGCAACGACTGACGGCATTTGGCGGGATATGATTTTATGGGCCGCGGATTACTATCTCGCGCCCGCGACGCTGATGCTCAAAACCGCGCTTCCTGATTTTCCTAAAAAACAGCAACATAATCTTTTCAGTGTTGACAAAATACAGGCGGCGAAGATGCCGAAAGAACGGATAGCCGAACTCAAAATAATAGCCGTCGAAAACTCATTGGTCATCTATGATGACCGGCGGATGGAAATTGCCGCGATTATTAAACTGATAAAACTTTCCAAAAAACAGATCTTGATTTTAAGCCCGACCGTCGCGGCGGTAAAATCTCTTTATGGCGCCATAAAAAATATCTTCGGGGATGAGGCGGCTATTTTGTATGACGGACTGCCAAAAAGTTTTTACGCCGCCGAATGGAAAAGAATCTTGGATGGAAAGGCGCGCGTAGTTGTCGGAACGCGGCAAGCGGTTTTCGCGCCGGCTTTGAATCTGGAAACGATTATTTTTGACGACGGCGATTCTGAAGATTTTAAACAATACGACCAAAATCCGCGCTACGACGCCAGAACCGTGGCAAAGTTTATCGCCAAAAAACGCGGCGCCAAAATTATCTCATTCAGCGCGTTGCCGCGCGCCGAGGATTTCTACGAATCAAAAAATACCCTGACTCTTCTGGCGCCGGCGCGCGGCGCGCAAATTACGGACCTAAAAAGCCAGCTAAAAATAGGCGGCTCGCTAATTGGCGAAAAAATACGAACCGCCGGAGCCGCATCTTTACAAAACCGCAAAAAGGCGGTATTATTCCTTAATCGGCGGGGAAGCGGCGGCGCGCTTTACTGCCGCGATTGCGGCTGGATTCCTCTTTGCGCCGATTGCGGAATTTCTTTAAAAATACACGAAAAAACACTTCTTTGTCATCATTGCGGAAAAGAATGGCCACTGCCGCTTTCCTGCCCCCAATGCCGCGGCCAGGACATAAAGACGCTTGGCTCCGGCACTAAAAAGGTAGAGGCGGAACTCGTCAAGCTCTTCCCGAAAAGCCGCATTGTCCGCTGTGATAAGGATTCGGAAGAATTACCGGATGATTTTGATATTTTAATCGGCACCGAGCTGCTCCTGAAATATCCGGAAAAATTATCCGGCGCTGGACTGGTCGCGGCCTTGGAAATATCCAGTTCTCCGAAAAATACTTCCGGGGCGCTTGAAATTTTACGGACCCTGCTAAAACTAAAAAATCTGGCAAACCGCTCATCCGCGGAATTTATTATTCAAAGCAACGACCCGGAAAATAAAATATTTGAATATCTGAACAATCCTAAAGAATTTTTGAAAGATGAGCTTCGCGAGCGGCGCGCTTTCGGTTATCCGCCGTTCGGACATTTTATCAGAATATTTTTTCAGGATAAAAATCCGGCCGCGACGGAAACGGCCGGCGGCGCGTTATTTGAAAAACTTAAAACCGCGCTCGGCGCCGAGGGCGTCTTTACTCTGAAAAATAAACTGCTGAAAGTGCGGGGGCGGCACAGATTTAACATCATCTTAAAAACGACCAACGAAAATTTTGAAACGACAAGAGAAAAATTGAAATATCTGGTTCCGCATAATTTTCATATTGATGTGGATCCGGTGACCTTAAATGATTAACCGCTCTCCTCCCCTTGCTAAGGGGAGGCTGGGAGGGGTGACTTATGATTAAAATTATCTTAACCGAACCGAATAAAATTTTGCGGACCAAATCCTCGCCCGTGGATCCGCAAAAAATAAAAACGCCGGAATTTCAGGCGCTCATTTCGGACATGATAGAAACGATGACTGATGCCGACGGCGTCGGGCTCGCGGCCAACCAAATCGGACTGATCGAACGCGTGATTATCGCTACCATCAAAGAACCAACGCCCTTTATTAATCCTAAAATCATTGGCCATTCAATCCTCAAAACCGACAGCGAGGAAGGATGCTTAAGCGTCCCCGGCCGCTGGGGCGTAGTCAAACGCTGGCGGAGCGTAAAAATCAAAGCGCTGGACAAAGCCGGAAAAGAAACGCGAATGAACCTCAAAGGATTACCGGCCATCGTGCTCCAGCACGAAATTGACCATTTAGATGGAATATTATTTATAGATAAATTAGTGAAATAACCTCTCCCTTTCACACTCGCAATCCGAGCGAGCGCAGGATGCGAAGTACCCCGCCCGAGCGGGGGGAGGGATTTCAAAAAAATCCCCCTCCGTCCCCCTTTGCCAAAGGGGGAGGATTTCTATGCGAATAATATTCTTTGGCACTCCCGATTTTGCTGCCCCGGCCTGTCGCCGTTCTCCTCCCCTTACAAAGGGGAGGCGGGGAGGGGTTAAGAAATTTAACTTAAAATGCGAATAATATTCTTTGGCACTCCAAATTTTGCCATCCCCGCCTTACAGAAATTGAAAGAGGCGGATTTTGAAATCGTCGGAGTATTCACCGAACCATCCCGGCCGGTCGGTCGACATCAGGAGATAACCCCATCGCCTGTTAAACTTTTTGCCGAAAAAAGTAATCTGGCCGTCTTTGAACCGGAAAGCTTAAAGACCTCCCCCTTTAGCAAGGGGGGCGAGGGGGATTTTTGGGCGAAGCAAATCAAATCACTCGCGCCGGATATCGCCGTCGTCGCCGCTTATGGCCAAATTATTCCCCAAGCGATTATTGACATCCCAAAATACGGATTTATAAATATCCATCCGTCGCTTTTGCCAAAATACCGCGGCGCCTCGCCGGTACAGTTCGCGATCTTAAATGGCGAGCGCGAAACCGGCGTAACGATAATGCTGATGGATGAAAAGATGGACCACGGCCCGATTTTGGCGCAGGAAAAAATTGCCATCGGCGATGATGAAGATACGCCGTCGCTTTTGACGCGCGCCGCCGAACTCGGCGCCAAGATGCTGTCGCCGACGATTGAAGGTTATCTCAATAAGACAATCGTTCCGCAAGAACAAAATCACGAAGCCGCAACCTTTTCCAAAATCCTAAAAAAAGCCGACGGCCAAATTGACTGGCAAAAATCCGCATTGGAAATCTACAATCAAATCCGCGCTTTCCGCCCCTGGCCGGGGACATGGAACGAATTCAAAATTAAAAATTCAAAATTAAAAATTAAAATTTTAGATGCCAGCCCGTCAAATGAATCAACGCCGGAAAAAATCAACATCGGAAATTTTTTTGTATCTCCCCCTTTGGACTTGCAATCCGACCCGCCGATTTGGCGGGAGGATGCAAGAGCAAGAGGGGGTCAACTTGCCGTCAAATGCAGTTCAGGAAGTTTAATTGTTGACCGCCTCATCCCAGAAGGCAAAAAAGAAATGTCCGGCGCGGAATTCGTGCGAGGATATTTAAAATAATCATCGCCCGCTTAAATACAAATCTTTGTATTTAAGCGTAGGCGGATAAAGTAGAGACGCATTGCAATGCGTCTCTACGATAACTACGCGAAGACAAGCCGATAACAATTTATTTCGCCATCTTCAGCGAAATTTTTTGTTTTAATTGTCTGGCCCTTGACAAAATCCTCAAAATATGCTACGATATGACCAGTTGAATACAAGGACGCTTAGCGTCCCCGGGCCCATAACTCAATTGGTAGAGTAGCGGGCTTTTAACCCGCAAGTTGCAGGTTCGATTCCTGCTGGGCTCACCCGGGCCGGACGACCCCGAATAGTCGTCCAATGGGATAGTCTTATGGAGGTAAACATGAATCAAAAAGGATGGTATCTCGTGTACACGCACACCAACGAGATGGAAGCCGGAACATTTCGTGACGGCATCGAAGATGTGAAAGTCGCTTTGAAGGCGACCACTGAAGACGAGGCAGTTGTGGAAGCGAAAGCGGGGTGGGACGAAATCGAAACCGCTTCGAAGGTTCACTGGGAAAAACAGAAGAGAACGTGGGCGTGTCCGCCCGCCAGTCCGACCGAGTGGGGCCCGCGCAATCCTCGTGTCATCTGCGAAATCCCGCTACAATAGGGAGTGTGCCATCCCGGGCCGGACGACCCCGAATAGTCGTCCAAATGGCTCCGTAGCTCGAAAACTGGATAGAGCACCCCCGCCATGTGATAGGGGGAGGTTGCAGGTTCGAACCCTGCCGGACCCACTGGGTGGCGGCCCCTTAGTCCGCCAAATTCACCCGGGCCAACCAGCCCAAATATCCGGGATGGGCGGCTATGCCGAACCCGTCCTCGGCGCTCATCGTCTAGCGGACAAGGACACCGGCCTTTCAAGCCGGGAATCGCGGGTTCGAATCCCGCTGAGCGCA
>CAYHOC010000076.1:0-5344 GCA_964358135.1 uncultured Gammaproteobacteria bacterium | reverse complement strand
TTAAAAATTACTTACAAAAACCTAAAAACGGTGCTTCAAATCCTTGAGTTCGTCTTGATGGAAAATTCATCTTTTTCTATCATCCGCCTCCGCCTCCGCCATCCGCCAACTGGCGGAGGCGGATGAATTAAGGTTAGTTTTTCAACGCTCTCTATCAGAGACCCCTATCCTTCACCAGCAATTCAAGCTCTTTCACCTGTTGCCCGTAAAGCGGATTGTCCGGCGCGGCTTTGCGCAAAATGCGATACTTGTCAAGCGACTCTTCCAAGCGGTTGATTTCGCGCAGATACGCGGCGTAGGAATTATAAAGCGGCAAAACATTAACCAGGCGCTGGATGCCGGTTTCGTAGACCGCAATGACCGAGGCCTCATCTTTTTTCATAAAATCTTTATACAGTTCAATCAGCCGAAGATAAAGCTGGGCATCGCCCGGCGCCATTTCAATCGCTTTTTTGATATTTGTTTCGGCCTTCTCATATTCGCCGAGCGACATATAAATCGTGCTGGCATTCAAAGCCGGAAGATAACTTTTGACGCCGAATTTTTTTGTCGCCCGCGCCTCAATGTCAAGCGCGCGGTAATAAAATCTCTTGTCTTTGGTGACATCTCCCAGTCCCTTATAACGCATCATCGCCGAAACATAGGTTTCCAACCGCTCGGGATTGGTTTTGATTTCCCGCTCTTTGTCGCGGGCCGCGACAAACTGGTCATGAATCGCCGGATTTGCCAAAAATTCCCTGTCCTCAAGATAGGTTTTAAAATACGGATAGCCGAAAATGGCCGCCGGAATTGATCCAAGAACCAAAATTATCGCGACCGTCAAAATAATCTTTCTTTTGCTCATAACTATTGAAAAAATAATGAAAAGATGATACAGTTGGACTAATATCAATCATACCTATGTCCGGCGCTTTCGTCAAGATAAAACAATGGATTCTGCTCTCGGGCGACTTTTTGTCGCTTTATTTGGCGTTATTCTTAAGTTTAATGGTCAGATATAAACAAGATTTTGCGGCCGAAATGTGGAACGCCCATCTTACCCCGTTCACCATCATCTATCTTGTCTGGATTTTGGTCTTCTATATCAATGGACTTTATGATCTCCGCCGCGCCAAAAACAATCTTGAATTCAGCCGGCTCTTTTTTAGCGGCCTGGCGATTAACGCCCTGATCGCCATCGGTTTTTTCTATCTTGCCCCGTGGATCGGCATTGCGCCGAAGACCAATCTTTTTTTGGTGCTGTTATTTGTCATCGTCCTGATTTACGGCTGGCGGATGCTGTTTAATTTTTTAATCGTCCGCTCATTCGCCAAAACGCGCATCTTATTTTTAGGAGAAGCAAATGAATTTGAAGATACGATAAAATTTATCCGCCGGGAACCGCAACTGGGATATGAGACCGCCGAAATTATCACTCCAACCGGAGGAATGGATCTCAAAAAAATCATTGAAGAAAAAAAGGCCAGTATCGTCGTGCTCGGCGGGCATATTATGAAATCGCCGGAGCTGACGCACTCTTTATATGAGGCGATCTTCAGCCAGGTGACCTTTGTGGATTCGGTAACTTTTTTTGAGAATCTCACCGGCCAGATTCCGGTTGCGGTTTTAAACGAATCGTGGTTTTTGGAAAATTTGAAAGAAGCCGACAAAAAACTTTACAATCTTTTCAAGATCATCGCGGATTTTATTCTGGCCTTGATTTTGGGCGCGCTGCTGCTCGCGCTTCTGCCGCTGATTGCCGTCGCAATAAAATTGCAGGACCGCGGGGCAATATTTTACAGCCAACACCGCGTCGGTTCCGCTGGCCGCAAATATACGATTTATAAACTCCGAACAATGGTTCAAAACGCCGAGGGCGCCGGCGCGCAATTTGCCGGAATGAACGATGCCCGCATTACTCCGGTCGGCCAATTTTTGCGCAAAACCCGGCTTGACGAACTGCCGCAAATTTGGAATGTCCTGCGCGGCGAGATGAGTTTTATCGGACCCCGTCCCGAACGCCCGGAATTCGTCGCCGAGCTCACCCGCCAAATGCCATTCTACGCCGTGCGGCATCTGATTAAACCCGGACTCACCGGTTGGGCGCAGATTAATTATCCCTACGCCGGAACGCTTGAAGAAAATCTGAAGAAACTTGAGTATGATTTATATTACATCAAAAATCGTTCTCTGCTTTTGGATATCACGATCTTATTCAAGACGCTGAATATCATCCTCCGGTTTAAGGGAAGATAAATAATTAATCGCCGGCAAAAATCTTTAATTTCAATTTAATTCCATTCACTTAATTTCTGCTATAGCAGAAATTAAGTGAATGGAATTTTTTATACTTTTTTAATTTTGGCGGCGGCTTTCTTTAAAAAATACGCTCTCACTTCTTTTTCCCTCGGTCCCAGTGAGGCAACCGTTAAAACTAAAATATACGGCAAAACTCCATACACCCTGGCTAATTCTGTAATCTCCTTTTCGCATTTATGCGGTGTTACGAAAACGCTATCCTGAAGCAAATAGAAACCGGAGACCTTAAGCTCATGGCGAAAAGCCTCTCGTGTCAACCTTCTCTTTTCCGGAATGTCAAAGATAACCATACGCCACAGATAATCCCATTTTTTAATATGGCCCCGTACGATATCCGCCACCCGGAAACGCACCAGTCTTTTCATGCCGTCTTCCGTTAGACTGATTAATGCACGCTCATCTTCGTCATCATATTCAATATATCCGCGGAGTCGTAATTGCTTCAAGGTCTGTTTAATCTGCCACACGCTATACTGACCAAGGCTTTTCATCAATTTGTTTCCCTGTCTGCCGCCGCCCAGCATCGCCAAAAAAGTAATACCGATGCCAGTGCCAAGCAACTTCAGCGTCTCTTTGGTTATATCCTTAAATTTTTCTTTTGTTTTTCGTTTCATATTAACATCGTCACTACTCTACTGACTTTCCTCACATAGCTTAACGCAAAAACCGCTGTGAGGAAAGTCAGTAAATCATTTTGTTCATTCACTTAATTTCTGCTATAGCAGAAATTAAGTGAATGAACTTTTTTACAATATTTTCTGTTTTTAACGGGCGCGGACGAAATCATATCACTCTGGAACTCTTTAGAGACCTCTGCGAAAGTCGCTTTCGTTGCGAGAACCCCAAATTTCAAAACGAAAAATTGAAACTGCGACGATGTTTATCTGTAAGATAAGCGGAGGAGCAGTTTCAATTTTGCAGCCTCCGCCTAAGTCCGCCTTAGCCCGCCTTAGGCGGACTTAGGCGGGCAAAGGCGGATCAGCCTCTGGATGAGAAATTCGGGGTTCGCAGTAGAAGTGGACTTTTGCAGAGGTCTCTTTAATCTTATCAAAACAAAAGTTCCCCTACCCCATCTTCAAATCTTACCTTCGGCTCCCAACCAAGTAGTTCGCGCGCCAAAGAATTATCCGCCAAGGTATCATGCGGTTCCACGCGCGGGGGCAAATGCTCCACCGCCCCGCCAATAAGTTCCGCAACCTCGTTGACGCTATGATTATTGCCGGCGCCGATATTAATCACTTCGCCGCGTCCGACATTCAATGAGTCCATTGCCAAAATATTCGCCGCCGCCACATCGCGGACATGCGTAAAATCGCGGGTCTGCGTTCCATCGCCGCAAATCGTGAGCGGCTTGCCCTCTCTCTTCTGTCTCAAAAAAACGGCGATCACCGTGCAATACGCGCCCTCGCTCGCCATTCTGGGACCATAAACATTAAAATACCGGAGCGAGACCGTTTCCAAACCGTAGAACATTGAAAAAAGCCGCGCGTAATGCTCGCCGACATATTTTTGCAATCCGTATGGACTCTTCGGATTAGGCCGCATCGTTTCTTTAAGCGGCAGCGACTCCGGCTCGCCGTAGGCCGATGATGAGGCGGAATAGACCAAGCGTTTTACGCGCGCCTCTTTCGCCGCTAAAAGGACATTGAAAGTTCCGTTGATATTTGCATCGTGCGTCGCGCGCGGATTTTCAATGGAGACCTGAACACGCGGCAAAGCGGCCAAATGGAAAACGCCGTCCATCCCAGCGAAATGCGGCGCGATTTCATCATATTTTGTAATATCGGCGATAATCAATTCCGCCGCCGGATTCAAGTTCTCGCGCTTTCCGGTGGAAAGATTGTCAATAATTTTGACGCGATGACCATCAGCCACCAGATGGTCTACTAAATTTGAGCCGATAAACCCGGCCCCACCGGTAACTAAATAATTCATATTTTTTAATGACAATAAATCTTACAAATTTTTTCCAATAAATCGTCCAGGCCAAGCCCGTCGCAATCAACCGTGTTGTCCGCCCACCTGTCATAAAGCGCGGCTCGTTCTTCAAAAAGAGCCGGCCAGCCCAATTCGGCGAGCCGCACAATCCCGCGGTTTTCGTCCTCGCCGCCGAGCCGCTTTTTAATTTCGGCTAAAGACAGCTTCAGATATATAATCAAAGTTTCGAATTTTAATTTCGACATCACTTGCGAAGAATAGATGATGCTTCCCCCGGGAGCAAAGACAGCATTATTAAAATCCAAGCTCAAGGCGAAACTTTCTTCCAGGCGGATTAGTTCATCACCGCCCCGCTCCCGCAAGATGACGCCGGCGCTTCGGCCTTCTTTTTCTTGAATAACATCGTCCAGATCGATGAACCCGAATTTAAGTTTTTCCGCTAACATTTTTCCGATTGTTGATTTACCGGCGCCGGGCATGCCGATCAGAGTAATGCCTCTCATAACGATTTGTATAAAGGACTTCCAACGGCGATAATTGCGTATCCGGCGGCCGCCAATTCTTCATACTGATGCGCGATCATCCGCCGGCCGTCCATAATCAGATACGGCGGCTTGCAGATCTTGGCGATTTTTTCTCCGAGCGAACGGAATTGCGGCCAATCGGTAAGAATAATGGAGGCCTCGCTCGCCAATAACGCTTTTTCTTCTGTTTCATGATAACTGATGACGGCAAAACGCGCGTCTTTCTCGGGATTAAAAATTGACTTGAACATCGGTACCGCCGATGGGTCGTAAACGCGGATTTCCTTAACGCCGGCATCAACTAAATATTCGGTTAAGTCAAGCGCCGGCGAATTCCTGACATCATTCGTATCGCGCTTAAAAGCCACGCCCAAAATGGCGACGGATTTTCCGCTCCATTCAAAACCGGCTTCTTTGGCGCGGCTCAAAAAATGGTCGCGCTGAAAACGATTTGAGGCGAGCGTTTGACGGATTAACGCCGCATTAGCCCCGGCCTCTTCCAGCTGATGCGCGAGCGAAGCCGCGTCCTTGATAAAACAACTGCCGCCGGCATAAACGCTGTCGTAAAATCCCCACTTGCCAAT
>CAYHOC010000075.1:0-5384 GCA_964358135.1 uncultured Gammaproteobacteria bacterium | reverse complement strand
CCAAAAAAGTTCCGAACGGAATTTGGCTCCCAATTTGTTTTTTTCCGGAAAGCAAAAGAGGAATAACCGTCGCGGCTCCGATAACATACGCCAGCAACACCCCCAGCGCCGCCCCTGGCCAACCCAAAACCGCGCCCGCCAGAACGCCCAAACGGATGTCGCCGCCGCCGATCCACTTCCCCCGAGAAATGACATATTGCAGCAAAAAAAATCCGCCGCCGACTGCCATTCCGAGAAATAAATTCCCAACGCCGAATCCGCGCCAGAAATTAAATCCGAAAGCGAAAATGATCGCCGGCAAAGTTACGCTGTCGGGAATCAGATAATATTTATAATCGTAAATAAAGATGACCAGCAGAAAAAGCGACAAAACGGCATAACCGAAAACGGCAAAGATATCCGGTGAATAAACCCGATAAGTTAAAACTAAAAGCGCGACCGCGGCAAATTCAACGAGCGGATATTGCCGGGAAATTTTTTCGCGGCAATACCGGCAGCGACCGCGCAAAAAAAGAAAACTCAAGAGCGGAACAAGATCGCGAACCGCCAATTTATGGCCGCAATGCGGGCAAGCTGAACGGGCAAACAAAAAAGATTTTCGCGCGTTCAGCCGATAAACCAGGGCGTTCACAAAACTGCCGAGAACGAGACCAAAAATGATGAGTAGAAAATAAATCATCAGAGAATTATTCTAATTATTTTTAAATCAGAAATTCGAAGCACGAAATCCGAAACAATATCAAAATTCAAATGTTTGAATGTTCAAAACTCGGGTTTCGAATTTAAAATTTTAGACATTTGGACCTGCCTACCGGCAGGCAGGTTTGTTTCGAATTTCGGATTTCGATATTCGAATTTTATAGTTTGGACTAATTAGAGTAATTTTGGCGGATATTTAAGTATCTCACGATTCATTGTCGCCTTAATCTCATTTTATCATTTAATCACCCTTAAAACAAAAACCCCCTTTCGAAATGGGGATTTTTGTCAGTTAGCAAACCTCTCAAAAATTACTGAATACCTGACGGAGAGGCAGTGTGCGCGCCAACTATTAATCCTCCGGTCGCGCCTTCAAGCGTGAAGGTGAGGGAATAGGTACTGCCATCGGCGCTGGTATAACTGTAACCCGCGCCGCCCGGCCCCTGATTAGCCGGAACCGCGCCCATGTAGGTAGTGCCGACCGCGGCGGCCGCAAAACCGCTAGTGCTGGCCAAAGTATCATCATCCGTCGCGCCAAGAGTAACCGCCACGGCCTCCGTCGGATACG
Organism: uncultured Gammaproteobacteria bacterium; assembly: GCA_964358135.1. Classification (GTDB taxonomy): domain Bacteria; phylum Patescibacteriota; class Patescibacteriia; order CAYHOC01; family CAYHOC01; genus CAYHOC01. The sequence goes on along the minus strand of CAYHOC010000075.1, from coordinate 4,117 downwards.
CGTTCTGGTCGGCAAAATAAAGTTCCAGCGCGGTTTGGATTTGTTTTATGTCCGAAACGCGTTTGGCGTCGCGCGATTTCTGGCGGGCGTTGTTTAACGAAACTACCGCCAAAGTTGAAAGCAAACCGATAATCGCGATCACGACCAAAAGTTCAATCAAAGTAAAACCTTTTTTGTTGATCATTTATTTCACCCCCTTTCCTCATTAAGATAATAATTTTGTGGACTTATCCACACCTGATATTATTCTATCATATTTATAATCCCGATGGTAGCGGGCGGGCTTGACTTTAACCGGTGTCAATGCTAACTTAAATTCAGACAAGGAGGAACGCGATGCGCCGTCTAATTCCAATCCTCGTTCTTTTTATCGGTTGCCATTGCGATCGGGAACCGACGCCGCCGTATCTGCCGCCCGGAAGCGGAACCGGCGGGACATCTGGCGGAACCAAAGGCGGGACTGACGGCGCGGCCAATCCCGCGCCCGAACCGGCCGACATTCCGGCAACCGCCAATGTCCAGCTGGTTGTTTCCAAAGATTCAGTTGAAAATGAAATCCCGCCGGTCGCTCCGGTCGTCGTCTTCTCCGACGGTTCGCGGATCTATATTTACGCCTTTTGGCGCGGCCTTCAAATCGGAAAAATCTACAACGAGAGCTTTCTCGTTTGCGCTCCGAACAAAGCCCGGGCCGAAGACGAATGCTGGCTTTTGAAACACGCCTTTGTTCCCAGCAATGCCCCGCAAAATCCCATTGACGCGGTTTATGCGGAGCCGCTCGGCTGGATGACCAAAGTGAGCTTTGACCTTGCTCTGGCCGAAGAGACGCTTGGAATTTGGCGGATTGAGGTCTGGCCGACCGGCCAAGACGCGCCGAAAGCCGAAATCTATCTGGAGGTAATTTAAGAACCGCGTCCCCCGATGTCCATCGGGGGCTTTTTTTAATTCTGTCATCAATCACTCATCGGCATATTCGTGCGAATATGCCGATAGTGTCGGAGGCGTCATTCCAACATTCGTATGTAATGTTGGAATAATTTATTTTTGCGTTCTTAAAATTTAAAATCCCCAGATGGCCATCGGAAAGCTTTTTTAATAAAAAAGAGCCCCGCAACAAAACCTCATTGCGGGGCGAGCAGTTTTATGACCTGATCGGGTCTGATGTTCAGAATCTGTAACCGACAGCCGCACCGTTCATCTGTCCGAACAGCGGGACAAAGCTCACGCGCGATGGACGCTCCGGAACCTCGTCCCAGAGTACCTCTTTGCCGCGGGCGATGACTCGCCAGATGCCAACGGCCACGAGGGCGTCGGACATCGCCAGGAGCGCGTAACGGTTGATCCCGGCGGCTTTGGCAAACAACGCAAAATCATTGGCGGCGCCGAAGCCATTCGCGTTAACGGCGAAATTGACCAGCGGCGCGACCATCCCGGCGCTCCAGAGGATCAGTCCGGGGATTGAACCCGGCTTGACCGCATAGCCGAGCAGAAGGTCAGAGGCGGTGAAAAGCGCCGTATCCGTGATGTACGGCGCGATCGTAACCAGCGCCTCATCAACCGCGGAGAACCCTTCCAGGGGATCATCGTAAGTTACGCTCCCCCAAAAAAAGCCGCGCGCGCCTCCTCCAATACTTTCCATGTGAGGATACGGTTTGTAGCTCACATTGACCGCGCCCCGCGCCTTGGCGGCAACGGCGTGCGAACCCTCGTGAAGCGCGGTCTCGGCGAAAAAGTAAGCCGGAAGCGCCGCCAAATTCCAGAGCTTCTTTTTCTGGAATTTGAGCTTTGGCTTTTGGAGCTTGGCCGAACTCCACCCCGGTACCAGGATTGTTTCATCCATTTTGTCGGCCGCAGCCGTCGCCGGAAACATCAGCGCCAAAATAAACGCCGCTCGCTTCATCGTTGCACCTCGCAGAAAGACCTGTTTACACCTTGACACAAAAAACCGGTGCTGTCAATGTCCGATAATTAAAAACCCTCTCGTAGCGAGAGGGTGAAATTTATTTTGCATTAATTTTCTGCAGCGCTTCTTTGGTCAGCCGGAACATCGGCTCCAGCGAGAGTGGCGAACCAACCGCCGCTTTCATCCAGACATTGGGCGTGACATAACCGATCCGGCACATCCGTTCCATTTCCGTGGGCCAGTGCTTGCCGCGGCAAAAATCCAGAATTTGGAACGAGGCAATTTCGCCGACCGCGTAATTGGGAATGTAAAGCGGATAATTGATGATATGCGAGTAAATTGCCAGAATATCGTCATTTCGCGTGCCGATGACCGGCGCGAAGTAACGATTCCAAACATCCCTGGCGATTCTACGAACGCCGTTCTTAATATCTTCAGCCGAAAGATTGGCGTACCCGTAAAGCCAATTCCAAATACGGATGTCCAAAAGCGCCACGCCGCAAATATGAAAGGCGTCCCAAAAACGGTGAAGAGTCAAAAATTCGTCTTCCAATTCAGCGTGCCCGGTAACCCCAAGAAGGTCAAGCAGGCGCTTTTCGAAATAGAAGGCAAAGGCCTCGGAAAAGGCGGAATTCGGCAAATCAGCCAAAAATATATTGTCCGAAAAGTTGAGCGCCATCACCTGTTCAACGCAGTGACCGAGCTCATGAAGACTCACTTCATAATTCTGATAATTCATTCCTGTCGGTTCACACCGGGTACGAAGAAGCGACTTGTCGCCACGGCGAATCGCACCCCAAGCATGACCACTGCTTCTGGCCACCTCAACCTTGATTTGTGAGCCGACAAAGTCAGCCTTCTCCGATTCAAAGCCAAGCTGCCTTAGAATGTTTGGGATGTCGGCTTCAAAGGATTCGGCCGTAGGATACTTGGCTCGGATGATGGGGTCAAATGCTTTGGCGTCATGACTTACGAATCTGTTGAACCACATGTCATACGACTTGAGCTCGCGACCCAGAAGCTTGCGGACAACTGCCGCCGTTTCCTGGGCGAGCGGGCTCTTTAGAATTTCCTCAATCAGTACCCTGACTGCGCCTTCGGGAATTTCGCAACCGTCGATAAACGAACGCTCAATGAACGAACGCCCATAATGACGATCCGCCGCTTTTTCCATCAAAAAAATCTGACGGCAATGTTCATAACGCGTATCGGATTCCGGTTCGCTTTCGATCAGCTCACCGGTTTCGGCGACACGCGTCTTATTGTTCTCAAGCTGCCAAGTAATGTCCGGATTGTCAATTATCTCTTTGGGAACGCGCTGGGAAATTACGCGCTTCATCACCTCGTAAAGCATCGCTTGCCGATGTTCACCACCGGGCTCGCCGTACTGCCCCTTCAGCTCGTCACGAAGTCCCCAGTGGCTAATCAGCCGCTTTGGCTCATTGAAGTAAGGATTTCCGTCTGCGTCGAGAATACGATGAATGTGAAAATAGTAACCGCTGATGTAATTTTCACACGCCAAAGACGCATCAAGGATTTTTCGCTCAATGCGAACCGGCGTGCGGCCGCGAACCGCGTCAACCGCTCTCGTCTCAAGCCAGTCGCGTCTGGTCATCTTATCTTCTCTGGCCAAAAGCTCCTCGCCCGGATAACACTTAAAATTGAGCAAAATAACAAAAGCGATTTTGGCGTCAAACAACATTTCGCCTTTGCTTGTAAACGGATTGATGCCGGCAAAAAGCTTGTCATAACGCGAAACCGGCACGCCGGTTTCCACATGTATCGGACGGTGCATCAGACGGAAAGTTTCGAGATTAGATCCGGAAATTTGCTCCATCTTTTCGCCGACAGCTTTGAGGAGCGCCTCGCGCTCGGCCTCGTCGGTCAAAAAATTTTTCATGCAAAAATCCGAGAATTCCTTGGCCGTGCCGTCCGAGGGCTGCCAAAAGGCCGCCACCCAGCCAACGCCGTTCACAATACGCTCCCGATAAGGTTTGCCGAATTCGTGCGCCATCCGTTTTATAACATCCATCACGCGCAAACTATGCCTTTTCCGCATCCGCGCTTTCTTGCTCATCTTGGCCTCCAGTTGTGATTGTAAAAAGGACTTTCTGTTTGTATCTTCTTATAATCTATGTCTTCTGTCAACTTTCAAAAAACGCTTGTCAAACGGAAACTAATCTGTCATACTTACACGGAATCTAATATGTCATACCT
>CAYHOC010000074.1:0-5394 GCA_964358135.1 uncultured Gammaproteobacteria bacterium | reverse complement strand
TTAAAATTACACCAAAAACCGCGCGGCGTCAAAATTAAAAAAGATGCCGTCAAGGCCGCATCTTTTTGTCTCCTAAAATTTATTCAGAATTTATCCCAGCCAGCCGGAAAATTTTTTTACCAGCCATTCGCCGAGGAAGATGACGATTTCGATCGCAATCAGAATAATAACGATCCATTCCAAGCCGGCGCTGTGGCGGTGCTGGAGCAGGGAAACAATAGTTTCGGAAGTATTTTTAATATAATCAACCTTAAAGCCGATGTTTTTGAAACGGTTATCCAGCTCGTAAAAACTGCGGAGGTTCTTATACAAACTTTCCAGTTCGGCGTTGTCCCAAACAATGTCCGGCTGGTCCAAAAGCGAGAGGCGGGTAATCAAGCTCTGCAAAATGGAATGTCCGGCGCCGATAATTTTTACGATGGCTTTGGTTTTTATCCGGAGTCGTCCGCGCTTTTCCAAATCCAGATTGATTTTTTCAAAACTCGCGACAATCTCGTCGGTTTTGAAATCAAAATATTCTATGGCCGCGGATTGCGCCAGCACCTCGGCAATGAGCGAAATGCGTTCGGCGGAAAAGGTTTTAATTTTGACGACTGCCGGTTCCACCGAATCTTTTTCCGCGCCGTCTTCAATCGCGTAGTCCTCGGTAATCTCGCGGACAGTCGGTTCAATGAAACTGTGACTGAATTTTTTGACGATTTTTTTGTAGAATCTGGAATCAATCCCGACAAAGACAAAAACGCCGAAGGAGTAAATAAAAAGATGCTGGTTGGCGGCGATTTCGTATTGGAGGAGGTTCCGGCGTTTGGCAACTAAAATATACTCTTCGGCCAGCTTTTCCGCTTCATCCAGCCGAATTTTATGCGCCGCGTAAATTGAGGAGATTGGGTAAGTTTGGGGCATATATTTATATTATAGCCGTTTTTTTCTCCTTCCGCCAGCTTGCGATACCATCTCCAATCTCCAATATAACAGTTTTACGCTATAGCGTTTTTTTGTTATACAAAAACCTCCGAGCAATCGGAGGTTTTATTATGCCAATTCGCGAATCGTATGCGAATGTCGCGAATATTATTTGCATCATTCGCGTATCATTCGTAGATTGGCATCATACTTATATTTTTTCCATCTCACCCCAATTCTGTCCCACCTCAACATCTACTTTTATTGGCACTTTGAGCTTGTAAGTTGTTTCCATAAGATCGCGGATGAGGCGGCCGGCGTCGCGGACAAAGTCCTCACGGACTTCAAAAACGAGTTCGTCGTGGACTTGCAAAAGCATGCGGATTTTTTCCGGCATTTTGCGGAGGATAACGTCAACCTTAATCATCGCCATCTTAATAATATCCGCGGCCGTGCCCTGCACCGGCATATTGATCGCCATCCGTTCAGCCGCGGCGCGGACTTGCGGAATCTCGGAGACAATTTCCGGCAAATAGCGGCGGCGATGGAAAAGCGTTTCCACATACCCGAGCGAGCGCGCGAGCGCCTTGGTTTCGTCAAGATAATTTTTGATTCCGGAATAAGCGGCAAAATATTTTTTGATGAAGTCGCGCGCTTCGTTAAAAGAAATACCCGCGCCTTCGGCCAGTCCTTGCGGCCCGATGCCGTAGACAATGCCGAAGTTGACGGCTTTGGCGGCGCGGCGCATCTCCGGCGTAACTTTTTCGTGAGGCACACCCCAAATCTCCGAGGCGGTATGCGTATGGATGTCCTCGTTTTTACTAAACGCGGCAATCATTTCTTGGTCGTTGGCGAGCGAGGCGACAATGCGGAGTTCAATCTGCGAATAATCCGCGGAAATAAGTTTCCAGCCCTTGGGCGCGATAAAAGCTTTGCGGATTTCTTTGCCCAAGTCGGTGCGGGTGGGAATATTTTGCAGATTCGGATTTGACGAAGAAAGCCGGCCGGTGGAAGTGACGGTTTGGTTGAAGCTGGTGCGCACGCGGGCCGCGTTATCGGCGAGCGCCGGCAGGGCATCAAGATAAGTTGATTTTAGTTTGGCGAGTTCGCGGTGCTCAAAAATCAAGTCAATCAGCGGATGTTTGCCGCGAAGTTTTTCCAGTTCCGCCGCGGCGGTGGAAAGTCCGGTTTTGGTTTTGCGGATGCCGGCGGTCCCGATTTTTAATTTTTCAAAAAGAATTTCCTTGATCTGTTTCGGCGAATTTAAATTAAACGATTCGCCGGCCAGTTCAAAGGCCTCTTTTTGGATTCCCGAAAGACGCTTCTCAAACTGCGCGGAAAGATTTTTGAGGAAGGGAATATCCAAAAGAATGCCGGCCTTTTCCATTCTTGCCAGAACAGGCGAAAGAGGAAGTTCCAGTTCGTTAAATACTTTTTCACCATCGGCTTCTTTGAGCCGTTCCGCAAATCGCGGCGCCAGCTTATATATATAGGAAGCCGCGGCCGCGAGATTTTCGGGATTTGTTCCGGCGACGGCGGCGCGGGCCGTTTCACCGAGTTCGGAAAAAATGATCGTCTCCAAGTCGCTCGCGCGTTCACCCGGATTTAAGAGATAGGCCGCGAGCATCAAATCAAAACTCACGCCAGCGAGTTTAACGCCCAAAGCGTCAAAGTTTTTTATTTCGGATTTATAATTATGGCAGATTTTTTTAATGTTCTCGTTCTCTAGTAGAGACGCAATGCCTTGCGTCTCTACGATATTTTTTTGCGGGATAAAAAAAACTTCGTTTTCCCAGGAAATTGTCAGACCGCCGGTTTCAGACCCCCCCGCGCCCCCCCTTATAAAGGGGGGGATAAAACTTTTGATGGCGATTTCTTTTTGACGCTTAGCGGCGGATAGAAGGTCGGCGAGGTCTTTTTTTGAATTGACGATAGTTACCCCCTCCCGCTCCCCCTTACCAAGGGGGAGAGATTCGCTTCCTCCCCTTACTACTTCCGTTCCCGACCCGCCGAATCGGCGGGGAGGAAGGGAAAGGTTAGGAGGGGTAACCCCAAAAAGCGAACTTTGCGACTCATCTTTTTTTTCCCCGGGCAATCTTTTTATTAATGACTTGAATCCGAACTCTTCAAACAGCCCAATAATTTTTTCGCGGTCAAAATCGCCGAACGCGCAATCTTCCAGATTAAAATCCACCGGCACATCGCGGACAATGGTGACTAAATGTTTGGAAAGCATTGCGCCGTCTTTTTGTTCGCGAAGAAGTTCGGCGACTCTTTCGGAAATTAAAGCCCCCTCCTTTGTACTCGCTTTCCGACCCGCCTCCGCCAGCTGGCGGATGGCGGGGTGGGAATGCGAAGGGCTGTCGTTCGACCATGAGCTCACGGCCGAATGGGGGTGGATTTTTTTTGACGAAGAAATCCCCCTCTTTCCCCCTTTTGTAAAGGGGGAGGATTCGGGGGAGGACTCTAAATACTCGTAAATTTTTTCAAGCGAGCCAAATTCCTTTATCAATTCCGCCGCGCCTTTTTCGCCGATGCCTTTAACGCCCGGGATATTGTCCGACGGGTCGCCGCGGAGCGCTTTGTAATCAATCAACTGGTCGGGATTTAATCCGTACCGTTCCCGCACCGCCGCTTCGTCATAAAGCACGGTGTCGGTGACGCCTTTTTTGAGCGACAAAACTTTTGTCTGGTCATCCACCAGTTGTAAAGTATCCAAGTCGCCGGTTACCACGATACTTTCCACATCTTTATTTTTTTCCGCGAGATCGGTCAGGGTGCCGATTAAATCATCGGCTTCAAATCCAATCATCTCAAATACCGGAATGCCAAAAGCCGCGGCCGCTTCTTTTGCCAGCGGAAATTGGTCGTAAAATTCCTGCGGCTGGCGGACGCGCTGGGCCTTGTAGTCCTTAAATTCTTTGTGGCGGAAAGTCGGTTCTTTGCGGTCAAAAGTGAGGGCGAGATAATCGGGTTTCAGGTCGCCAATCGCTTTCATCAAGATGCTCAAAAAACCGTAGAGCGCGTTTACGACGCGGCCGTTCTTGTCTTTGAGCGGCGGAATCGCGTGCCAAGCGCGGTGCAAAAGCGCGGGGGTGTCGATTATTACGAACTTCTTCATTGTATTATTATTTATTAACGAGTTAACGGGTTAACGAGTTATTTTGTTGTTGGCTGAAGTTCGAAGTCCGATAGCTGAAGTCCATAAATAGAGATTATCACTTTTCCGCGAAAAAATCCAGCACCTTCACTGCGGGGTACTAAACAATGCAGGTAGGATTTATTTTGCCGTTTATTCCCTGCAGAGTCGGGGGTATTCTGGAAGGTGCTGGATAAAAAAATGCCCCCGAGTCGCGACGGACTCGGGAGCGGGAAAGGGCGGGGGGATGGGGGCGGGAGCTACGCGCTGGTCGCGAGCAGGCGGGCGAGGAGCGCGCCGGGGGTCTCATCCACCTTGCGCACGCCGATGGCGGTCCACTTGAAGCTGCTCGCGAGCTTCGGGTCGGTCTCCTCGAGCTGTTCGATCGTGACGAGATCGCCGGGCGAGAAGTGCCGGTACGCTTCCTCCGTGTCCGTGAGGATCTTGGAGTAGTGCGCCTGGGCGTTGCCCTTGGAGGTCGCGACGCAACCGAAGCCGCCCCACGCCTTGGGGCTCCAGAAGACCCCCACGCCCTCGTTCTCCTTGAGGCGGGAGGTGTCGAGCGGCGCCGGCTGGATGTAGGTCGCGAGCGCCGGCAGGTCCGCATCCGCGAACTTCTCTCCGAGGAGGGCCACGAGATCCGGCCACTCCTTGTAGTGGAGCTCGGGCACATTCGTGAACCGCGGGACGACGATGCTGTCCTGACCGCGGTAGCACACCCCCTCGTAGTAGGTGTGCGCCGAGACGAAGTAGAGACCGTCCTGGGAGACAACCTCCACCCGGCCGACCTGGAACGAACCGTCCGGCTGCGTTTCCACGAGCCAGATGCCGTTCTGCATCGCGCGCGGGCAGGTGTGCCCCATCTCCACCTTGTTTATGGACATCGTCTGGGTGGAGTAGACGTACCGCTCGCTGTTTTCGCAGGGCATTGCCTTGGCCGGGGTGATGTGTCGCTGGTTCTCGCCGCACTTGGCGACGCGGAACACGGTGACATCCTTCGTCCCGGCCGGGATGAAGAGCGCGAGCTCGAGCTTCTGCCCGTCGGCAAAGTGCTTGCCGATGTAGCCGCTCTCGGCGCTCACCGTGAGCATCGTGATGTCCTCCCTGGTCAGCAGATGAACGGAAACGAAAGCGCCAATCTTCTTCAACAGGTCTCTCATCTCTCTCCTCCCTGCCCTTCCGTAGCTCCGCACCATGCGGAGCGAAGGAGGGCTTGCCCCCATAAAATGGGGCGGTTCAAACACCCGGACAATTCCGGGTCATGCGTAATTAAAAGGGCGTTTTAGGCGTTTTTAGGCCCAACATAGTAGTATAGCATAAAACCGGGTTTTTGTCAAGTACCTCGAATTTTT
>CAYHOC010000073.1:4006-5403 GCA_964358135.1 uncultured Gammaproteobacteria bacterium | reverse complement strand
GGTGATAAAAATGTTAGAAAAATTATTGCGGGCCAAGCCGGCGCACTTGTGGTGGTGGATGTTTTCAGCGAGCGTCACGGGGTTGGGATTGGGCGCGCTTTTGGCGGGATTTTTAGCCGGTTGGGCGGTATGGATTTTTTCCGCCGGCCTTGTTTTGCATCTTTTGATGATGTATAAAGTTTATTTCTCAATTAAATAATCGTATCCGACGCCTCGCCCCGCCCTCTTCGGTTTTGACAGTCGGCTGATTATTGTTTAGGATGATATAGATGGTGAATAAAAAAACGATACATGTATTATTGGGACTGCTAATTATTTTCAGCGGTTTTTTGGGTGTTGCCGCCAGCGCGCAAAATGAGGCGCCGACAAAAAAAATCAATCTCGTTTATTTTTACAGCGACACCTGTTCGCATTGTTTGGCGATCAAGCCGTTTTTGAAAGATATTGAAAAAAAATATAAAGACGAGGTTGTCTTTAAACGCTATGAGGTGCGCGAAAGTCAGGCCGCGCGCGATTTATTTGTTACTTTTATGGATGCTTACGCCGTGCCGCGCGGCGAGGGCGGGACGCCGATGATTTTTGTCGGCGACAAGGTCTTCATCGGCGATCAGCCGATTAAGGCGCAACTTGAAGGCGCGCTGGGCTATGCCATTGCCAAGGGCCAAAGATTGAATGCTCATCTGGATGATCTGGTCGGCGGTCAAATAACAAAAGCGCCGCTCGCCGAATCCAACCGCGGAAAATTGGGATTGGGACTAGTCATCGGCATGGCGGCGATCGACTCCATTAATCCGTGCGCGATCGCGGTTCTCTTATTTCTCATTGCGTTTTTGCTGGCCATCAAGGCTTCGCGCAAGCGTCTGCTTCTTCTCGGGAGCATTTATATCTTTGGCGTTTTTGCCGCTTACCTGCTGGCGGGAATCGGTCTTTTGAAATTCATCGCCGTTTTTAATTTGGCCGGAACTCTCAAATGGATTGCGGCCGGCATTCTGGTTGTCGGCGGACTGATCAGCATTAAAGATTATTTTTGGTACGGCAAGGGGATTTCGCTTAAAATTCCGGAACGCGCCAAACCGATTATCACCAAATATCTGCAAACCGCGACCATTCCGGCCGTCTTTATCGCCGGCATCTTGGTTTCGGCTTTTGAATTGCCGTGCACCGGCGAGGTTTATTTGGGAATTTTGAGCATGATGGCGCAGTCAACGGCCACTTCCAGGGCAACCGGCTTGGCGTATCTGATTATTTATAACATCATTTTTGTCCTGCCGTTGGTTTTGATCCTTTTGGCGGCAATCTTCGGGCTTAAAATTGACCACATTGAAAAAATCCGCGCCGAACGGCGCAAGTGGATTCGGCTTTTAGTCGGCCTCGGGATGCTGGCGCTCGCGTATTGG
>CAYHOC010000073.1:0-3906 GCA_964358135.1 uncultured Gammaproteobacteria bacterium | reverse complement strand
TGACCGCGCGACAAATCAATTCAGTTATGTCCGCCGGTTTGAGCGCGAGTTCTATCCGCGATTTCATGTTTATGTTGAAGAGAGAGCGGGGGAGACAGTCATCAATCTTCATCTGGATATGAAAAAACCGTCCTATGTCGGCAGCCGCGCGCATTCGGGAGAATACGAGGGGCCGTTACTCGAAAGGGAACGCGAACGAATTTTGGGCATCATCAATAAATTATAAATCCGAAGCACGAAATACGAAACAAACCTGTCTACCGGCAGGCAAGTCCAAATCTTTGAAATTCCAAATTCAATCCGCCAGCTGGCGGACAAGCTCCAAATAAATTACAATAACCAAAATCCAAAATACCAAATTGTGATTTGAGATTTATTTGGGATTTGGCGCTTTGAATTTGTAATTTAATAATAGTTGTTTCGAATTTCGATATTAGAATTTCGAATTTTAATAGCTATAATAATTTATGTCCATCGATAATTTAATCATCTCGGCAATTATTTTTATTTTGGGTCCGATTCCGCTTTTTCATCTCACCCTGCATTTATTTTTGCGCCTTTGGCGCAAGTCGCCGCGTCTTCTTTACGCGTCGGCGACCATCCTTTGGGCGCTCTCTCTTTCTATTGCTTCCTATGTCTCCGTTTGGCAGGCGGCTTTATTTGTTCCGCCGTTGTGGCTTCAGGTCTCGGGCATAATTTTTGGCGCTTTTTCGCTCGCGCTTGTTCTTTGGGCGTTTTTTACTCTTGGCCCCAAGCGGTTTATGGTCTGGGCGGTGGTAGCGTCCGAGGCGGTGGAGCAAAAGTACATCAAGTCCGGGCCGTACCGTTTTGTCCCGCATCCGGCCTATCTTGGATATATGGCAATTGCTTTGGCGGTATTTTTAATCACTGGTTTGGCCAGCGCGCTTGGATTTTTTATCTATTCGGTGGTCTTCCTGATGATGGTGATTTTGCTTGAGAATCACGAGATGAAAAAACGGCTGCCCAATGTTCCGGAATCGCTTGAGTAATGCGGCTTGACCCCGTTAGAAGTTCGCCACAAAAATTTTATTGTAATAAAATTTTTGACATCTGATAAAACACCTTTTTCAGTTTTAGCGTTCTTTTAGAGATAGTAATATCTTACTGATCAGGTCAACTTCTAACGGGGTTGACATCTCCGCTTGATTTTGTGCTTAAAGCATGTTATGATAAGTTTATCTAATAAACTAACCGACTGACCCTTAACACATAGATTAATAAAGAAAAAATTGTGATTTTGAGTTCGGCGCGCCTCCGCCTCCGCCAGTTGGCGGATGGCGGAGTGGAGTCCGAAAAAACCGGAAACATAGCCATCGCTATGATAAGGATTTTTCCCCGAAGGGGAGCCCTCGGCTTTGGACGAACGGCAAGCAACGGACCAAAATCACGGTTTTTGCATTAAGCTATGTGTGAAGGGTCAGTAGATACCACTATGGCAGAACCAACCATTGGTTATTGCGTCAAGTGCAAGGCGAAGCAGGAGATGAAAGACGCAAAAGAAGTCGCCATGCCTGGCAAGGGCGGCCAGCGGCGCGCGATGAAGGGCGTTTGCCCGAAGTGCGGCACCGGAATGTACAGGATTTTGGGCCTCAAAAAGTAGACCCGCAAATCCTCTCTTAAGAGAAAAGAAAAATCCCCTTACATTGGGGATTTTTCTTTTCTCTGCCGCGTTTAGTAGCGATCTCTGCCGCCTCCGCCGTATCCGCCGCGTCCACCGCCGCCACTGCCGCCACCACCGCCGTATCCGCCCTGTCTTGGCGGGCGTTCTTCCATCGGGCGCGCCTCATTCACCACGACTCTGCGGCCGTCAATCTCTTTGCCGTTCCACAGTTCAATCGCCTTTTGCGCTTCTTCGTCAGAGGACATCTCTACGAAGCCGAAGCCCTTTGAACGACCGGACATTTTATCGGCGATCACGGTCGCTGATTCAACGGTTCCGGCTTGCGAGAAGCATTCTCTAAGCGTTGCGTCGGTTGTGGCCCAGGCCAATCCGCCGACATATAACTTTTTTGCCATAGAATTTTCCTTGCGTAAAGTCCAGCACCTTTTTACACCGCCTACGGCAGTTAATGTGCTGGATTATTCGGCACCTTTTTATGGCGGCAAGCCGCCTAAAAGGTGCTGGATTTATAAGTAAGTCGACCCATCTTTCTCATTTCTCTTAGGCCCGCATAAAAAATGCAAGGAAAGGCAAAACAAGAAACTTACATTTTATATTCTACCAGAAGACAAGAAAGAAGTCAATGATTCCGGACCATCGGCATATTCGTGCGAATATGCCGATGAGAATCGTAAAATGATATTCGCTCATTCGCTCGCCTGCCCGCCTTTGGAGGAGGCGAGAGCCTGCCTGCCGGCAGGCAGGGATTTTCTCCCCTCGGGAGATGTCCCGAAGGGACAGAACCTCTGAGGCCGGTTAAGACCTATCCCGATGTTCATCGGGGCGCGCTCGGCCAGGGGCAAATTATTAATATTTATGTATTCTCAAAACGGAAGGGGCGAGATTTGAACTCGCGAGGGCTTTTTAGACCCTACTCGCTTTCCAAGCGAGCGCACTCGGCCCGGGGTTGCTATCGTATATCTAGATATTTTCCAAAACGGAGGCGAGAGGATTTGAACCTCTGAGGCCGGTAAAGGCCTACTCGCTTTCCAAGCGAGCGCACTAGACCACTATGCGACGCCTCCGTTTTGAAAAATAATTTAAAGTAGCAACCCGTTCGGAGTGAAATCGTTCACTCCGAACCCACTATGCGACCCTTCCGTTTTGAGAATAATTTTTTTGTATTTGCCCGTTTGAAGCAAAATTATTTGCTTCAAATCAACTATGCGCCGCCTCCGCGATTCTTATAAATCATAGCAGATTGTTTGATTTTCGTCCAGAATGTGAGATAATACTTGTAGTTAAAATTAAGCGGTATCTATTATGCGTAAAGAAAATCTTAAAAAATTCTTTTCCGAAATTCAGGTGCTGAAGCGCATCAAGCACGAGGGCTGGCGGTTGGCGGGCATTGAAAATCCCGACTCGATTGCCGAGCACGCGTTTTGCGCGGCGCAGATTGCTTATGTGCTGGGGAAAATGGAAGGCGCGGATGCGGCCAAGTGCGCGGTAATGAGCTTGTTTCATGATAACGAGGAGACGCGCGTCGGCGATCATCATAAAGTCGCGGCCCGATATCTTGAATGGAAAAAAGGTTCGGACGAGGCGCGGCGCGAGCATTTTGAAAATCTTCCGCCGGAAATCGCCAAAGAAATCCTCGCGCTTCAGGCGGAAAAGGGCCGACGCGACACCAAGGAGGGCGTTGTCGCCAAAGACGCGGATTGGCTGGAGGTGGCGATTCAGGCAAAAATCTACATCGAGCGGGGATATGTCGGTTGCGCCGATTGGATAAAAAATGTGGAACGGGCGTTGGAAACCAAAAGCGCGCGTGAAATTCTCGCCGTAATTAAATCGGACCCGGATTTTACCAACTCCTGGTGGCGGGGATTGAAAAAGATGACGCATAAAAAATTTCCGCCTGAGGCGGATCCGCCTTTGGTGGAAAAAAAGTAGTATGCCAAAGTTGAAGAAAAATCCGACGATTAAGGATTTGCAAAAATACATTGAGGCCGTTTGCAAAGAACGCGGGTGGAATCAGGATAGCCATCTCGTAAAATTTTTGTTGTTCAGCGAAGAAATCGGTGAGTTAGCCAAAGCGATGCGGAAAATCACTAAGCTTTACGCCGAGCCGTCAAAATATCAGGAAACTAAAGCCGAAAAACGCGTCGAACTGGAAGGCGAATTTGCCGATGTCCTGAATTTTCTTCTGGATTTGGCGAATCATTTTAAGGTGGATTTAGAAAAGGCGTTCCGGGCGAAGGAGGAAATCAATAAAGAAAGAAAATGGG
>CAYHOC010000072.1:3774-5701 GCA_964358135.1 uncultured Gammaproteobacteria bacterium | reverse complement strand
ATTTGACCCCCCGCAATCCTCCGTGATAAGGTAAAGAAAGCACATTTTACCAAAAACCGCCTTCTCCGCCAGCTGGCGGATGCGGGCGAACCAAAGGAGACGCGCCGTGAAACGACTCGCCACTCTCATCGTTCTGTGCCTCTCGCCGCCGGCTTTTGCCGAACCGCCGGCATCCCAACCGATAGAAAAAGAGTCCTCGCTTAAAGAAAAAATTACCGGCAAGGAAAAAATCGTCATCCCCAGCAATCTCCGCCTGGAAATCGGCTATGAGTATTTTACCGCGAATTCGCCGTCATGGGGCATCGGACGACACTCCCCCTTCGCGCGGATTGATTATCGCCTGCTGGATTTTATCTATCTTTACGCCGTCATCGGAACCGAGGCAACTTCGTTTTATTACCTAATCCAAGGAAATTCTTTTAGCCTGAAACCCCACATCGCCTCGCGCGGCAACATCGTTGACGGCTACGGGTTCCGCCTCGTCTTCTGGCAAAACCGCCGCGTCCGCCTTGAAGGCAACGGGTATTTTGAATCACTGAACGAAACGCAGGTGAAGATCAATAAAATCACAATAAATCTTTCGGGATTTGACCTGGATATCACCGAGGCGCTGAAAGACCACGCGATTATTGATTACAAGATGAAAAAGATTGCCGGCAGCGCGAAACTGCAATTTACCTTTGGACGATTTAAGCCGTATATCGTCGGCGGGTGGAGTTGGCTCGCTCTTAATTTCAAGATTCAGACGGATAGCTACACCGGCGCCGTCATTAAATTTCTCACAAGAGAAAATATTAATGACTACCTGAAGCCGCGCTACAACTACAGCCGCGGCCTGCCGACGGGTTTTCTCGGAGTGGAAATCCGCATCACGAAAAAAATCGGTCTGAATTTATCCGGCGCCGCCTATCCAGCAAAAGAGCCGTTTTACTTCGGACAATTCTCGCTCATTATCTCAAATTAGACCAACATTCCCGAAACCGACAAAAACAACCGCCCCGACTCGTTCGGGGTTTTTTCTATCTTCGGATTTCCACTGATGATGGCGGATTTTCACGGATAACATCATCCGCGAGAATCCGCTATTATCCGCGGCTATCAAAAATGAGAATTTGGCAATAATCCTGACCTGATGTAAAATATACGCATAATAATTAAATGTTTTTATATATGTACGAGACAAAAAATTTTGAGCGCCTGCTGGGGCTCGCGGGGTTTAGCGAAACCTTGTTAAAAAATCACTTTACCCTCTACGGCGGGTATGTTGCCAACACCAACAAATTGGCGGACGCGCTGGCGGCGATGTTAAAAGACGGCAAGACCGGCGCGCCGGAATACGCGGAATTAAAACGCCGCTTCGGCTGGGAATTTTGCGGGATGCGACTTCACGAGTTATATTTCGGGAATCTGAAAAATGGCGGAACGCTGAGCGTCCCAATTACCGCGCTGAGCGTGGACGGGGACGCGCTTGATGAATCGTCGGAATTGGCAAAAAAGATTGCCGCGAATTTCGGCTCGGTCGCGGATTGGGAAAAAGATTTCCGCGCCGCCGGCGCCATGCGCGGTATTGGCTGGGTGATTTTGTATTATGACAAGGATGCCGACCGCCTATTTAACGTCTGGATAAACGAACACGACGCCGGACACCTGGCCGGATGCGCCCCGCTCCTCGTGATGGATGTTTTTGAGCACGCTTTTATTACTCAATATGGTCTCAAGCGCGCAGATTATATTGAGGCATTTATGAAAGCGGTGGATTGGGAAGCGGTAGCCGGAAGATTGCAGTAAAATCAAAATCATCCCGATATGACTCGGGATGATTTTTTATTATCAAAAATTTTTATTGTTTCTGTTCCAAAAGCCGCTTCACGACCGTCTTCCATTTACGCAACGGCTCATGCGTTAAAACGGCGGTTGCCTGTTCATC
>CAYHOC010000072.1:0-3674 GCA_964358135.1 uncultured Gammaproteobacteria bacterium | reverse complement strand
CTTTTTTCCAGTCGTTATTTTTAATTGATTCTTCCAAGCCGGCCGTGTTATCTTTGGTGGCCGGCTCTTCGTCAAACAACCGTTTTAACGCGTGCTGTTCCTCATGGACCCCGACCTTTTTTGATTCTCTATCGGCTTCTTTTTTGTCGTTTTTATGCGCGGCCATCAATTCGGCGGAATTTTCCAAAATCACGCCCCCTTCAAAATCGGGGATCATGGTCTTGTTGATAAACATACCCGCTGAATGCGACGCCATCATCAAATCTTCGGCGCTATACTTCTCCCCCGCCTTTTTTAAATACGCGAGCGAAACCACGAAAGCATAGTCCTCGCTGTCATAACAGCGGATATAAACCGTGATGGGGTCAATGATCACTTCAATTTTGCCTTTTGGCTCGCGGCCGAACATGGCGCCAAAAATTTTTTTATCATCGGGATACTTTTCGCGCAAATCGGCAACGGCCCCGTGTTTTTTGATATAACGGTACATGGCCTCGAGCGTAACCGTTTTTTGCTTTTCCGACAAACCGTACTCTTGGCTGAATTTTTCCATTTCAGCGATTAACTCGTTTTGCGGCATATCCGGATTTTGCCTGACATCTTCCAAAAAATTTTCCTGCATTTTTGCCAATCCGACTTTTTGATATACATATTTTTCTTTCCAGCGCTTTAAGGCCGCCTCCCTGTCGCCCGAGGGTAATGCCCAAATTTTTTTAACTTCAGCGTCGGGATCAAATGTCTCATCCGGGGCTATCGGCCGACCGGACTCAACCCTTGACGATGAAAAAAGTCCGGAGACCCCGTCTTTCAAGCGGCCAAAAAACGATCTTCCTTTTTTCTTGATTTCACCGAGCCCTTCGTTAACTCCGATTTCGGCTTTTGCCGCATCAAGCCGCTCGGCGGAAAGACCGCTCGCCGCATCCGCAGATACAATGTCCTTTTCCCCGGCTTCTTCAATTTCAAGAAGATCGCCTTCGGCGAGTTCAATAACTTCTTTCGCGGCATTCTCCGGCGATTTTACCGGTTCAGGATTTATGGTCTCAACCCCCAAATCCTCATCCCCAAGCTCTTCCATTTGCGGCAAATTTTTTTCAATGCTTTGCGGCATACTCCGTTAGAAGCCGATCGCAATAAAAAATACGATGGACCGGCTAATAAAATAATGACTTTATTTTTATCTCCATTTTTTCATCTCAAAAAATTTTCTTTAAGAAAATTTTTTACGAGCTTCTAACGGAGCATATATTTTTTTCTTAATTCTTCCAATTTTAATTCATCCAACTTTTTTCTGTATTTTATAAGAAGCTCGCGCTGTTCCCTTTGAAGCGCCGCGAGTTCTTTCTGAAATCTCTTATATTCGCGATTGATAATTTTAATCAAATCCTCTTTTTCCCGCGGCATAAAAAATTAACGCTTTTGATGTCCCTATCTTGATTCTTTTATCGTATCCGCCGATTCTCGTCTTAACTCTTCCAATCTTTTTCTATCCGCCTCGCTTTTCCGACGCTCCATTTCTTTCAAGACGTCTCCGGAGATATTCACCGCCTCGCCGCGTTTTGCGCTTGCCTCAATCCGCGCTATTTCGGCATCAATATCAACCGGGTTTTCCTGTTTTTTTCCCGCGACCGGACTGTCTATGCGATATAGAGTCGGCTTCTCATCAACTCGCACGGTTGGCGTTTCGTCTTTTTTCGGCGGTTTTTTAAAAAATCTTTCAAAAATAGACATAAATTTATTTGAAATTAGTTTATTATATATAAATTATAGCATATTTTAGCCAAAAAGTCAAATTTCTAAGCATGATTTGTCTTAAAAATAATTTGATGCACGAACCTCTTTGTGACTTATGGAAATATCTTGGATTACGCGGATATTAACGGATTACGCTGATTCGGTATCTGCGTTATCCGCCCATATCAGCGTTATCAAATTAAAGAATAAAAAAAGGCCCAAGTGAAGCCCGCAAAAAAATAATGAATTTGTGGCTGCTTGAGCCTTAGAGGTTAGAGGGTATAGTGTTGGTCCCCGGTGGGAGCCTCGTTTTGCCTCTGTTAGTCTTGCGACAAACTTTGGTTTAACGGGGCTTTCATCGGGGATCAGACACATCATCAACCCAACCTCAATGAACTATAGCTTCTCTACCATTTTTTGGAGGTTATCCTCTATGGTTAGCGAGGGTCTCCGTGCTTTTTTAAATTTTTATTTTTATTTTTTAATTTAGCGAAAAATAGTAAAGAAGAAGGATATTTCTCTTTCTAGACCGAGAAACTTCCTTGTATGTAATGAACTATGTCTACTTATATCATATCACAAAAAAACACGCTTGTCAAGCTGATGCCCATAATCTGCTAATTATTGGCTGTAATTGGCTAAAATAAAGATATCCAAAAGACCGATTTGACGACATTTTGTCGTCAATAAAAGCCCGAGTTATCCACAGAAATTTGGCAAAATGGCATTTTTGGCTGTGGATAAGTGGTTTTTCACAGATTTTTAGCAGTTCGACTGTCATGAGCTCACTGCCGAATGGCAGATTCTCACAGATATTTACCCCCCTCGTCTCCCCCTTTCAGCTCGCAATCCGAGCGAGCACAGGATGCGAGGGATGGGGGGATTTGGTGTCCACTATTTTTAAATAAATCCGTCCTTTTTCAAAATCCCTCCCCCCGCCTAAATTTTCGTTCGGCGAAAACTTTGGCGGGGTACTCCCTTTAAAAAAGGGAGAGAAAACAAAAAAAACCCTCGCGCGAAAGGCGTAAGGGTTAAAGGAAAAAGAACTAAGGATTATGAAACTGCGGCACGGGCACGGAGACCGCCGCGGGAGTCGTCGGGATCGAGCCCGCGGACGCAGAGCCCACCGCCGCGCCAGTCCACGCTCGGGACGCGGCCGCCCGAACTGCGCGAGCCCGCGCACAGGGTGATGTTCTTTCTGTCCAAATGATCATTAAATTTCCAAGAATACCATGGCTCCAATACCAGACGCTCTGGAAGCGTCATCGTCATACGCTTCTGCTGGTTGATCCAGATGGCCGAACGATTTTTTAATTCTTCATCCACTTCCGCGTTGGGGCGGATGCGGATGGCATAGGCGCCATCGGTCACCTTGCGCTCATGCGTCGGTACAACTTTGTCCAAATCGTCGCCGAGATATGAATGACCGCCAAACGCGTCCTTGCATCTGGTCCAAAGACGATTTTGCGTCATCCATGGCAGTAGAAAGAGCACCCAATCGTATCCGCCGGGATTTAGAGGAATGCGGATGTCGGACAAATCCACGTCCTCGCGGAAAACCTCTTTGCAAAATCTGGTCCACTCATCGCGCCAATGCGCAACATCGGCAGGCTCACTTGGTGCGCCGGTGAAAGAGAGGTCGCGGTCAAGCATATAGATACGGCTCTCCGGAGCGAGGATGATATTTTCATCCGCTGGCATAGACGGCAGAGCCAACCCATGCGCTCGGGCGCATCCGTTGCAAACCTTGGTGCCGGTTGGAAAAGAGATGAGCGGTTCTACCGTCTTTCCGCAGATGTTGCACGTCGCCATTTTCGCCTCCCATTAAAAGAACACTGTTGTTATTGTTTTATCAGATTTTGGCCGGGTTGTCAACTTTCGATTTCAATTTGTCAAACGGAAACTAATCTGTCATACTTACACGGAATCTAATATGTCATACC
>CAYHOC010000071.1:0-5757 GCA_964358135.1 uncultured Gammaproteobacteria bacterium | reverse complement strand
AAAAATTACTTACAAAAACCTAAAAACGGTGCTTCAAATCCTTGAGTTCGTCCTCGGTCTCGAGCTCAGCGTCTCCGGCGCCAGCAAGACCAACTCCAAGAAGTAGTTCGTTAGACTCAACCCGTTTCCGATTCGTCGGAGCGGGTTTTTTAATTTCCGACAAAAAATCTCATTCACTCAAAACTGGCCTCCATGCATAAATTGATTGAATGGTTATTTCGCGGCGACCACGGGTGCGCTGAAGGCTGGAATTAAAAAAATCCCGATTGCTCGGGACTAAGTTCACTTTTTACGCATCTTTAGAGGGCTGTTTTTTGATGAGTTCGGCGCGAAGCAACTTTTCGCCAGCCCGCTCATCGCGGATAAAGAGCTTGGCCCAATCGTCGGGCTCCCAGCCGCGCTGTATCCACTCGACATGGCATCCGAGCGCCCGCTGATGCGGAACGGGCCAAAGCGGGTGCGTCGTCAGACCGACCTTTTTATCGGGACAAATTACGCCGTCAAAGTCCACCGCGCCATCTTCGCCAAAAACCTTAAGCCAGTCGCCGGCCTCAATTAACATCATTGCGTCCCAACCAGTTTTTCCGTCCGCGACAAAAGACCATGCCACGCCTTCCATTCCCTGATCCCAAAACATTTCAATGACGCCCGTATATTTTTGCCCCGTCGGCTTTACTCTTCTGCACCTATTCATGCTTCGCCTCCTCGCGGATTTTCCGCGCCTACTCCGCCGGCGATTAAAAGAACGGTCGTTTTCGCCCCCTTACCCTCTCCTTAGTCCTCTCCCGTCAAGGGAGAGGAAATAAAACGCTAAAAAAATATTCTGTATACCAAACTCGTCGCCCCGCCGAAGAGCCGTCCAAAAATCCCGAGACCGGCCAAATTATCCAAAATGATCAGCCCCAAAAGAAGAAACGGGCCGCGGGTTTCCAGAAAAATTTTAATTCGTTCGTATTTCGGAGACCGCAAAATATCAAAAAGAAAATGCGAGCCGTCCAGCGGCGGAACCGGAATCAGATTGAAAATCAAAAGAGTAACATTCAGGACAATGAGAAGATTCAAAAATAAAATCAAAAGATTTGCCGGCGGGAGCAGATTGTAGGCAACGACAATTTTTAGAACAATCCCCCAAAGCGCGATGTTCAGTAAATTCGCAAAAGGCCCGGCGAGCGCGACCAAGGTGCCGCCCCATTTTTGATACTTTAAATTATACGGATTAAACGGCACCGGCTTGCCCCAGCCAAAACCGATCAGCACCAGCATCAAAAGGCCGACAAAGTCAATGTGCGCGATGGGGTTCAAGGTGAGCCGCCCCATTTTTTTTGGCGTCGGATCGCCCAGGACGGTTGCCGCCAAGGCATGCGAAAATTCGTGCGTCGTAAACGCCACCAAAATCGCCGCCAGCCAGGCGATAAAATATAACGGGTTGTCGGAGATAAGATTGAGGGGCATAATAACAATTCAAAATTAAAAATTAAAAATTAAAAATTCGCACAAAATCCTAAATCTTTGCTCTTTCCCGTCAAAGACATGCTCCTAACGGAACATATACTCCATACTATCCGAAGTTGACAGATTTATCAACTCATGATATTCTAAAATCACTTATATACGATGCCAATCTACAAATGATACGCAAATGCTGCGTAATAAATTATTTGCGGCATTCCCCGCCTTAGCGGGGCAGGCGCATAAGATTCGCATCATTAGCATCATAAAACCTATGTCCAGAAAATGTGATTTTTGCGGCCGCAAGGCCCGGAGCGGCAATTCACGCAGCCATTCAAACACCGCGACCAAAAGAAAATTCATGATTAACCTGCAAACCAAAACAGTTGACGGACGAAGCCGTCTGCTTTGCACGAACTGCATCAAAACAGCCAAGAAAAAGGCGGCGAAAAATTAATTGTATTTTATCACAGATGATTGAAAAATCCCCCCGATGTCCGTCGGGGGGATTTTTAGTCGCGCTTACTGATCGCTGGCGATTCGGCTGTAACCGGCCGGTCGGTCTTTTTTCACAAGTTGGAATGCCCGCGCGTAATCCGCGTAAGCATCGCGCCGGAAAAATGTCGCGATCCGGCCCGCCCGGCTCAACACTTTAGTCATTTCCGGCATCTCCAAAATATTATTTTTCTGCAATCCCCGGCGCAAAACATCAAATTCCTGATTTAAGATTGAGCCCTTGGCCAGGCCCAGGACTAACTCTATCTTCACCACCAAATCCGTCGCCGAATCAATAACCGGCAAGAGCGCGGAAAATTCATCAAGTTTCAAATTCTTAATATTAACCTCCATCAGCTGGCCTTGCAGGATCTTCAAATCGTCCAGCATCACCCTGGCCTCACTCACATCCTGTTTCCTCTTTTTCAGCAGTTTTAACCTGGCTTCATACCTCTTAATTTTCGCGGCGGTTTGATTTCTGAAAGCAACGATATTGGTGAGCACGCGGACATCCTTAAGATTATCGTCAAGCGCGATCAACGCTCCGTATATTTCTTCCTCCAAAAAATCATCAAATTCCGTAAAAGACAGGACTCCGTCCTTTAGATTTTGCAACGATGTCTTGGCGTTTTGAAGCAATGTTCGGCTCTCATCCAAAAGGGAATCATCCAATTTTCTCGCCTTAAGCAACTTCTCAAGCCCTTTTATTTTTACCTCGCCGCCTTTAATTTTGCTCTCGATCTTTTGAATAATTTTCGGCAGGGATGACAATGTCCGGATATATGAATCGTATGTCTCAATAATATCCGTGGTCGCCTGCATCGCCTCAATCGCCTCTTCCGCTTCATCATAAGTTCCGGCGCTCCTGATTATCTTAATGGCGTCCTGCAAAGTGTTGAGGGCTTCTTTCAATTCCGCCGGCGCGGTCATTTTTCGCGCCTCCAAGACGGAAATCTGCTTTAACACCGCCGCCACCTGTCTCCCAAAAGAGAGAAGCGACCGCTTCAAACTGGTTAAAGACGCGGCGCGCAGTTTTTCGTCGCGCGCGCCCCCGTCATCAACCTTGTCATTCTTTTTGAGATCTTTTTTTAATTTACGCAAGACGCCCAAATCATCGCGGACCAGCTTCAAAACATCATAAACGGTTGCGTCCATGGCCGCGGCCTTCAAAATTTCTTTCAACCCGTCAATCTTCGCAAGCGCCTGCTCATCTTCCGCTTTTCTAAAAAATGCCTCTAGGGTGTCCAACTCGTTTGATATCGTCTGTTTTTCTTTTTCAACTTTTTTAAACTCCTCCTCGCTTAACGGTTTGACCGCCGGTTTCACCGGACACTGGGCGCTCTCAAGTATCTTACTGCCGTCGGAACATTCCTTATATTTCGGACATTCTTTTCCTTCCAGTATCTTGGCGCCGTCAGAACAGATTTTATATTTCAGACACTCTTTTCCGACCCGGATGATTGTATTGTCGGGGCAGGTTTTTGTTTCCGGACAGGCGGTATCTTGCGCCACCTTGGTGCCGTCCGGACACGATCTATATGAAGTACTGTCCGGGCAGGCGGTATCTTGCGAAACTTTTGTGCCGTCGGGACAAACTCTATATACCGGACAAGTTGTATCGCCGGCCACCTTGGTTCCGTCAGGACAAATCTTCGAACAAAGCGCGTTAAAAGAAACCTTAGACCCGTCGGGGCAAGTTTTTGTCGTATCTTCCACGGTGGTAGCACTCCCGCCTCCGCTGGCTGTCGGACAGCTACTGATACTCGCGGCAAAGGTTACGCCGTCCGGGCAAGATATTTGCCCCGATGGCGGCATTTTCATGCATGGATTAGCGCCGCACCATCCCGAACCGACAGTTGCCGAACCTGTTGATAATGGCGTGCACCAGTATTTACCCTTCGCGGTACAATCGGCTTCATTGGTCGGCGTTGCCGTACACTCTGACCACAAGGTTACAAAACTGTTATCCCAGCATGTCATTTTCCCCGTTGGCGGCGAAACCGGACAGGTTTGATTTCCCATCATACAAGCGCCGGTCATGCTGTAAGCCGTGCCGCCGGAAGAATAATTATTAGCGCACCATTTACCCTTATATTTAACGCAGTCCGTTTCCGTTGACGGCCAAGTCATGGTCGCCGTGCCGGATGAGGTGGAACCAGACCCGGTTGAACCGCCGGTACCAGACCCGGTTGAACCGGTGGCGCCACAGGTATCAGTGGCGGTCTGGCCGCACCAGCCACCGCCATATGTGCTGACGCACCACTTCCGCGCCTTGGATTCGCAGGTTGCTTGATCGTAAATCGGGCATTTATAATTTGTTGCCGTGTTGCAATAACCGGTACTGCCATAACCGGTTGATGTTGGCGGGCACCATTCGCTCCCCTGCGCCTCGCACGAGGCCTTATCCGCCGCCGGACATTTTTCGCCGGTATTGGCGCACCAGCCGCTCCCGCCGGAGGAGGAAATACACCATAGCCGGCTCTTGGATTCGCAGACCGCTTTATCATAAATTGGACAGCCGTAACTTACCATGCCGGAAGTCGGCGTACTGCACCAGCCGCCGGTGCCGGATTGATATGCGCACCACTCGCCACTCTGCGTCGCGCAGCTCGCGGCATCATACGCCGGACAAGTGTAGGTCGCTGAATTTGAACACCAGCCGGTCGTACCGTCCGAATTTTTACACCACTTATAACCCGCGGACGCGCAAGTACTTTCGGTATTCGTAGTTGTTTGCGCGCGGACGCCAAGAGATACAAGCATCCCGGCCGCCAAAATTAAAATTATAGAAAAAACCTTTTTGGTGTTACTCATAATTTTATATATTATGAATTTAAGGGATAAATTAAACTTATCCACATGGTACTATCATACCATAAAAATAAAAAAGACGCCCAAATTTTTAAAATTCATAAACATACAACCGGCGCGCCAATTGATTTTTTGAACGATGGAGCTCAATAATTTCCGCCGGTTCCTTTTCCTTAAAAAGGAAATCGCAGGAAACAACCCGCGCGCCCGGTTTCAGTTCTTTTTTAAACTTCGGCAACAACTCGTTCATCGGCTTCGGAAAAAGATAGGTGAAGATATGAGTCGCCGCGGATAAATCGGCGCGAAAAAAGTTTTTTCTCAAAATTTTTACATTTCGCGGATTGCCTAAAAACCAAAATCGTTTTTTCGCAAGCGCCCAGACGAAAAAATTTCCTTCAATCCCAAAGTAATTCGCGCGAGGTTCAGATTTACAACACGCGGCGAGCACCCGGCCGTCGCCGCATCCCAAGTCATAAACAACATCATCCTTTTTGATTTGGAGCGCCGCGACAATCTGCGGCAGAACATCTTCCGGGATCGGCACAAAAGGCGCGCTCGCCGTAAATATACCCCAAACAATAGAAAGTTCGAAAACAATCGTTACCAACATGACTAAAAACAGAAAAAAGAGAAGAAAAATCATGTTGGTAAATAATTTAGAAATTTTAATTTTAGTATGTAAAAATCTCGAGCGTTGTTTACGACCTTCTCAAACTTATCATCATTAAGAAGCCGTCATAATATTTACGGATATCCTGCCAGCTTCGGATTGATAAAAGTTTTCTGATTAAAAACCGCGGCCGAAAAACATACAGCATATTCGCCCTTTGCGCTATCTTTTCCAACTGTTCGGCGGACTCGTATCCCCTTGGCACATAGGTGGCCTTAGAAAGACTGCCGGCAAATCCGCGATTGATCGGCACGCCCTGTTCCATCGCCGTATCATACAATTCAGTCCCCTGCTCCGGCGTGTAAAGCATAAATTTAACGAAATCCAAATCC
>CAYHOC010000070.1:0-5813 GCA_964358135.1 uncultured Gammaproteobacteria bacterium | reverse complement strand
CATATACCTTTGAGTATACCACTCAAAGTTGCACTTCTAAATTGATTATACCTATGCAAAGATTTTAAAAAATTAAGTTGAAACAAAAACAAACATATGATGAATATCAACCACATCCTAAAAAATGAACGCCTGATGCTGGCCCTGACCGGATTAAACTCTAAAGAATTCATGAATTTATTGCCGATTTTTTCCGCCTTATGGAAGCAAAAGAAACGGGAACAATATAACCTGAATGCCGCCGGGAAACGGGCTATGGGTGCGGGCAGGAAAGGTTTTTTGAAAACTGTCGAAGATAAACTGTTTTACATCCTCTTCTACCATAAATGCTATCCTACGTTCGATCTGGCCGGGTTCATTTTCGGATGCGACCGCTCCAAGGCATGTTTAAGGCAGCAGGAATTGAGCCGGATTCTCGAATCATCTCTGGGTAAAAAACTGGTCATGCCCAAGCGGCAGATGCGGACTATTGAGGAATTTTTCAAAGCGTTTCCATGGGCCAAAGAAGTATTCATCGATGGAACCGAACGGCCGATCCAGAGGCCAAAAAATAAAGAAAAACAGAAAAGCAACTATTCCGGCAAGAAGAAGCGCCATACTGTTAAAAATATCGTCATTACCGACAAAAACAAACGGATCGGGTTCCTCGGCGCAACAGTCCGCGGCAAAGAACACGACTTCTCTATTTTAAAAGAACAGGCTTCGCCGGATCATATGCCCAAGAAAATCAAGAAGCGCCTGGATTTGGGATTTAAGGGAATTGACGCGCAATTCCCCGGACACAAGATATCTATGCCCAGACGAAAGCCCAGGACTAAAGATTTGTCCGAATTTGCCGTTAAGCAGAATAAGAAGAAAGCTTCGATTAGAGTCTTGGTGGAAAACGCCTTGGCCGGCGTCAAAAGGCTAAGAATCGTAACGGACGTATTCAGAAATAAGAAAGAAGGATCAAATGACCGGGCGATGCTTATTTCCTGCGGACTCTGGAATTACCACTTATCAATGAAGTGACAATTCCAGAACCTTCAGGGAGATTCTATTTATTTTAAGTTGCTATTTGGCAACAGGTCTAATACTTTACCGACTAAAAATTCTCAATAGCTTTCTGCGGATCGCTTATTTCCAAATCAGGCAAACCAGTCAATTGTTCATTATACAAAGGATGATTTTCGATCGGTATCGGAACTTTAGGAAAATTAAAAATCGGATCCATATACTTACAGATAAATTCGCGGCTGACTCCGGCAAAACACATTTTATGCTTATGCTTGAATAGCGGGCTTTGGCAGGCTTTTTGCCAGGCCTCCTTCAAAGTAATTTTATTAACGCTACCAAGCGACACCGGAATAAAAAAGCAGGGGAAAATTTCGCCGGTGGCATTTACGCCAAGATAGGAATTTCCAGCCGGACAGCCGAAGCCGAAAAAATTATTGGTCAAATGAGTGGAAATAAAATTACTGTTCATCGATACTTCGTTTAATTTTTTCACATCTTCAAAAGTCAACAAGTTTTCTTTCCGGCTTGTGGCGTGGCCGGTGGGAATAAGCGGGTTAATGCTTAAACGGATTTTATTATCTTCCATAAAACGCACCAACTTATCAAAACCGCCGTCAACAAAATCGTGATGTTCAACCACGCTGGCTAACTGGAAAGAAATGCCGTATTTTTCACAGTATTCCCTGGCCCGAAATACGCGGCGATACGCCCCCGGCAATCCAAGAATAGAATCATGGACCGACTCATTCATTGAATGCAGCGAAATGGTTATATTTGAAAGCCCGCACCCGGCTAATTCTTTCGTCTTTTCTTCCGACAAAAGATAACCGTTGGTGGCAATCATCGAGCAGCCGCCGCGCTGATTTATCCGTTCAATCAACTTATTCAAACCCGGATAAAGCAACGGCTCACCGCCGATGAGACAAATTACCGGGACATTTAGACCAGCGCATTCGTCAATTAATTTCAGGTATTTTTCCAAGGACAAATCGCCTTTCATATTGGAAAATTTACCGTTGGAACAAAACGGGCAACGGCCGTTACAGGCCAAAGTCACAAAAATTTCAACGAACCTAATCTGATCTTTTTTAAAAACATTAACCTTAAGATAACCCCTTACAAAACGCCAAAATACCCGCCAATTTGGTATAAATTTTATAGCAAAAAGAAAGGTATGGTGTTTTACCTTAAGATTGCGCCAAAAACCCTTTTTTTGTTCAGGTAAATTATTGCAATTATGACATTGATTCATATAATTATTTGTTATTGCTCAAATTTACTTTATTTTAAGGACTTTTATCCGCTTATACTCATAAACCGGCTCCAAAAATTTTAATTCCCCCACCCGCCAATCGGGATTCTTGGCCGCATCCCAAACAAAATAATCCAGTTTATATTTTTTAAATTCCCGCTCAAATGGCTGGCGTAAAAAATCCTGATAATTTTTTACGATTTTATTCATTGTTTCTTCCGAAAAACAGCCATACGACCCGCATAAGTCGCGGTAATACTGGCTGTAAAATTTTTGACCCGCATCGTCCCGCCGTTCCCTCAAATATTTCTCGCCGGACTTTGCGTCCGCGCCCAGAAGCCGCATATTAATAAAATACGCGAGTTCTTTTCTTTCCGGCGGCGAATACGCCGAATCTCCGGCATACGCGTTCCAATACACAAAAAACGGCGTGTAGACCGGAATAAGAACGGAAATCTCTTCGTTGCCATAAATAACACTGTCCTTCACGGCATTGCCTCTGAGCCAATCAAAAATCACGGCGTATTTTTGCAGGTCGCGATATTTTGGCGCCCAATATTTATATGATGCCGCCTGAATGCCGATGCCCCAGGAAAAAACTAACGCGAATACCGCAACAACGATTGCGTACCGCAAAAATTTTTGGCGGATAAGATAAATAGAGTATCCGAAAATCACCGCCAGCGCGATATACGCCGACGGCAGATTGGTGTAAAAATAATAATGAAACGGCTGGATGATTCTCCCGGTGACAATTTGCTGATTAACCACAATTATCCCGGTTATTAAAATAAAAATCGGAAAAATAATCTCTTTTTTTTCGCCAGAGGCGGATCCGCCTTCGGCGGACAATACTTTGCCGCGGCGGCGGAGAAAGATGATAAAAAAAACATACAACACCAGCGCCGCCAGCACTAATTTTTCTAAAATCGGCGCGCGGCTTAGGACGGTGCCGATGCCCGCAGCCTGCGAAGCGCCGCTCGTTATTTTGGTAAAAGAATTGAATAAGCTCAAAAGTTGCGGCGATCCGATAAGCAAACCGAGTACGCCCGCGAGCGATATGTATTTGAGTAATTTGAATTTTTTTGCCATCAAGGCGTAAATCACCATAACTCCAACCAAAACAGCGATAAACGTCCAAAAATATAAATAAATATAGAAAAGCGCGCCAAAAATTATTCCGGCGGCGAACGCCCGTTTTATATTAGGATTTACAAAAAGATAAAAAACGGCGAGGAGAGCCAATAGAAAAAATATGCCGCTAAATGCCGGATTCAACAGACGGATAAAATCCCAATATTCCGTCACCGACCCGCGCCATAAAATTACGTCTTTAATAATTCCCAATTTTGTACCAACTATGCCGAGTCCGGCGATAATTAAGAGCGGGGCCAAAAGAGCGGCGGTTTTATTTTTACTAATTGCATAGGTTAACCAATAAAATAAGATAACTATCGAAAACGGACCTAAAAATTTAAGCGCTAAAAATAAATTTACTACGCTTATTCCGGTGAGCGCGACTACTTTTCCCAAAACAATTTCCAATCTCGATACCGACAAATCATTAAAATCTCTGTATTCATACAGATACGGCGCTAAAGTATTAAAATATCCATCGGCCGCCCGATTGACCATGGACATATAAGCCTCCTCATCGCTTGATTTCAAAATATTTATTCCGCGGTAATCGTCGCCGGAAGAATAAATAAAATATAGGTGCGGCAAAACCGCCAAAATTCCCAATACAAAAGCCAGGATGACAACCTGATAATGACTTTTAATCCAAATTTTTAAGCTACCAATCATAGAAAAAATTATCCTCTGCCGGAGATTGTGTTGCTGAGTTGTTTTTTAGCAACAACCGTCCAGCCGCAATCGTTTGGAGGACGAAACACCTGAACGCTCTCGAGATTGAGCCCGCTAAATAAATCGCGCGCCTCGTCCTTGGTCCAATAGTTAGCCACCTCCGGTATCAATTGGTCAAAAACAATACTGTGCAGGTGCCAAAATTTAAATTCCGCGAGCTGCTTAAAATACTGCGTCGGACCCCTAAAAATTTTTACGAATATCCAAAGGGGAACAGAAAAAAAATACGCGAGAATATGCACCAGTCCGACGGGCATTTTAGAAGTAAAATATTTTCGGATGGGATTTATATATTTAACTATCCATCCGTTGCCTTCGTAGCTGTAAACCCAAAGCAGGATAGTCGCTCCGGGTTTCGCGGCCCGGACCAAATTGGAAACCGCTAGGCGCGGGTCATTGAGGTGGTGAATCACGCCGATACTAAAAACAACATCAAACTCATTTTGCCAATCAATCTCGTAAATACTTTTGAACAAAACTTCGGCATTGGTAAATGACGACAGATTTTTTTCGGCGTGCGATACCGAACGCCGATCAAAATCAAAAGCCATCACTTTGGCCGCCCCCCATTTTAAACTCCAAAAACTATTCCGGCCCATTCCACAACCGGCATCCAAAACATCCCCATTCTTAAAATCATTTTCCGTCAAAGGATTTACCCAAAACTTAAATTGTCTTTCATAATTCGGATCCAGCTCGGAATATTTATTCCACTCAAATCCGAATCTTTCTTGAGAAGCCATATTATTTAATACAAGTAAAATTAAATTCTATTTCTTCAAAGCCGCCCACCCAAAAACACCAAATACGGCTGCATAATCCGGGGCTAAGATTGGCAAAAAAAGAAAAGATCCTATTCAATACCGTTAGCACCACAGCCGTTAGCCGGCCATATCCCGCGCGCTTTAACAAATGAGGAAAGGCGTGCCACCGAAGACGCATTTTATCAAGACGGAATTCGCTCCGCCCGGCAGATTCAAAAGCTTCCTTGGCAAAATCTTTATTAAAATAAAGCGGAAAGGTTACGTCAAAACCATGGATATGCTCGGCATGAGTAAAGCCGCGGCTAAAATGAGGAACTTTAATTTTTAAGACCCCCCCCCGTTTCAATATCCGGTGCAACTCTTGCATGATAAAAAACGGCCTATCCAGGTGCTCTAATATATGGTCCGCCTCAACCAAATCAATGGAACCGTTAGAAAAAGGATATGGAATCGTGTTCAAATCGTGAACAACTTCCGGATCAAGTTCCGATTTCCAATCAACATTTATATAACCCTCTTTTTTTCTTTCCCCGCACCCTAAATTCAATTTTACTGACGGATTTGAGTTAACCATACATTCTAAATTACTGACCCTTTACACATGGATTAATAAAGCAAAAATTGCGAGTTTTAGTTCGGCGCGCCGCCGTGGAGTCCGAAAAAACCGAAACCGCAGCCGTAGGAGACCTCTGCGAAAGTCGCTTTCGTTGCGAGAACCCCAAATTTCGAAGCGAAAAATTGAAACTGCGACGATGTTTATCTGTAAGCTAAGCGGAGGAGCAGTTTCAATCTTGCAGCCTCCGCCAAAGGCGGATCAGCCTCTGGATGAGAAATTTGTGGTTCGCAGTAGAAATGGACTTTTGCAGAGGTCTCATAGCTACGATGAGGATTTTTTTGGACGAACGGCAAGCAACGGACCAAAATCGCGATTTTTG
>CAYHOC010000069.1:0-5824 GCA_964358135.1 uncultured Gammaproteobacteria bacterium | reverse complement strand
TGCGTTGATTATGGGAAAGATTTTAAGGAGCTCTTGGCGGAAAAATATCAGTTTGTCTGTCTGATGTGCAAATTTAAGGTGGAAAATCTATGTCGATAAAAAAATCACGACTCATAGTTTTTGAGGGAACGGATGGGGTGGGAAAAACCACGGCCGTGAGATTCGTGCGGAATATTTTGGAAAGCGATTACGGAATCAGAGCGGCATATCTGAAGGGTATGGGATCAAATAACTTTTTTGGCCGGCTGGCCAAAAGGTTTCCCTCCACCGCACTCTTTCTGCTGGAGGCCACCTGGAATACGCTGAAGATCAATTTTTTAAGAGAGGAGGTGATTTTAATGGATCGCTCATATCTTTCCGTCATTTCGCATTGGCCGGAGGTTGGCTCAAAATTAAATCGGGCGATTATCGCGCTCGCCAAGCCGCTGCTGGCGAGACTGTGCCGGCCGAGTTTGGCGGTTTATCTTTTTTCCGACCTTGATATTCAACTCAAGCGGATCGCCGGTGTCGAGTATAATCGGTTCCATTCGGCAATACTGGCGAATCCACGGGTCATCGCCGAAAGAAATTGGCGGATGCAAAAATTATTAAATGAGTTTGAGTATCCGGTCGTAAAGATTGATACCACCGATATTCCACCCGGAATTATCGCGCAGACTATAATTAACTTTTTAAAATTATGACTTCTATATATAAAGACATAACTTCAATCGGAATGGGGCTGACCAATAAGTGTAATCTTAATTGCGCTCATTGCTATTCCAGAGCCTTGCCGATTCAATCGCTGACATTAGACGGAGTAAAAAAGATTTTGGCGGATTTCCCGAATCTCAAAAAAGTTAATTTTGGAACCGGAGAAAGTATTTTAAATCCCGAACTTGTTCCGATCATGGCATATTACCGGGAGCGGGGAATAGAGATGGCGCTTACTTCCAATGGGACAACTATTGAGGCGCTTAGCGACAAACACCTTAAGTGGTTTAAGGATGTGGACATCTCTCTTGATTTTCCGAGTCGTAAATTACACGATCATTGGCGTCATCCAGGCGCATATAACAAAGCCATGGCCGGACTTTTGAGATGTACCCGGCTCGGGATTAACACTTCCATCGCCCTGTGTCTTACGAACATCAATTATCAGTATCTGCCGCAATTTAAAAAAGTTCTTAATCGGTTTAACGTTAGTCTCCGAATAAATTTATATAAACCGACGCCTACTGATAAGTTTTCTTTGAACTATGATCAATTTTGGCACGCGATGAGGATTGTTGCCGAAAATTTTGCGCTCATCGCCAATTCCGAGCCGATTTTGTCAATTATTGACGAGAGTAAAATCGGCAAAGGTTCGCCATGCGGCGGCGAGTCGGTCCGTATCCATCCGGATGGGACGATTACGCCGTGCGTCTTTTTGGCCGGGAAAAGAATCGGCATTGAAGAATTTAAAAAAATGAAAAATGATATTCCGGAATTCTGCCGGCCATGCCGATTTGTTAATGAGTGCCGCGGCGGTTGTTCATCAAGGCGGATTTTAAAAGACAGATATGGTTTGCCGGACGAGTATTGCCCGTTTTATGCCGGGCGGGACGTTCCAAACATTAAATTTACCTATGCCGGGGAACGGACAGGGTATATCCATGCCGGCTATCTCTGCACGATGATTATCAGATAACTGGCTGTGTCGGAAAGCGGTACGATTAAAATTTGGAGCGATAAGGAGAGAAAGAAACTGAATGACCGGGGAAAATTATTTTAAATCACAAATTCAAAATTACAAATCTCAAATAAATCCAAAATTACAATTTTTAAATAAAAAATTTTTGAATTTTGGTTATTGTAATTTATTTGGAGCTTGGTGCTTTGAATTTGTGATTTTGTGGCTTTGATTTTATCCTTGTGGATAAAAGGTTATGAGTTATTTATACACGGCTATATTTCGGCCGTTTTTTGTTTGTCTTCAGCCAAAATCACCCGGGTCTTGACAAATCAGCATAAATTCTCTTGACAAGCTGCGGCCGAGCTGATATAATCCACTTCGTATACTAAAAGGGTGCTTTCCCGCGCTTCTAGTGGCCTCACGACCACCAAAGGGGGCCGGGGAAGAGAGATAGGCAACATTACGGAACTCATAACTTTTTTATCACGTGAGTCCGATTAAATATAACAATTAGCCCTGCAATTTTTTCAAGCTCCGCAATCACGGAGAAATTTTTGTTGTCAAATTTTTTTTATTCAATTTTTTTCAAAAAATAATCCGCTCTCTTCTTATGCTTAACTTTAAGCGTCAACCGTTGAAAGAAAAAGAAAGGAAATATTTTACGCGCACCCTCGATACGATTCCTCTCCAGGAACTTATTGCCGTGCAAAAATACTCGTATAATTGGTTTTTAACCAAGGGGCTCAAAGAGCTTTTCCGGGAGATTTCGCCGATTCGCGATTTTATCGGCCGCGACCTGGAACTCAATTTCGGCGAATACTATTTTGACGAGCCGAAGTTTAATGAGAAGCAGGCAAAACAAAAAAATATTAATTTTGAGGCGCCGCTCCGCGTCAAAACGACTCTCAAGAATAACCGCTCCGGAGAAGTGAAGGACCAGGAAATTTATCTTGGCGACTTCCCGATGATGACGGACCGCGGCACTTTTGTCATTAACGGCATTGAGCGCGTGGTGGTTTCACAGCTCGTCCGTTCGGCCGGCGTTTTTTTTACTTCCGAGCCGTTCCGCGGCCGCCGTCTTTACGGCGCGAAAATTATCCCAAACCGCGGCGCCTGGCTTGAAATGGAAACCGACGCCAACGGCGTTATCTGGGTAAAAATTGACCGTAAACGCAAAGTGGCGGTAACCTCCCTTCTCCGCGCTTTCGGCATCGGCGCCGATGAGAGCATCCTTCCGCTTTTTGGCGGCATTGATACGCATCGTAACATTAAATATATAGAAAGCACGCTTGCAAAAGATGCCGCGAAAAACGAGGATGAGGGGCTGATTGAGGTCTACAAGAGAATTCGGCCGGGCGATTTGGCGACCGCCGACAACGCCAAATCCTTAATTCACTCAATGTTTTTTAATTTTGACCGTTATGATTTGGGAGCCGTCGGCCGTTATAAATTCAATCAACGGTTCGCCGTCAAAGATGACGATGTTTATGACGAAAAGAAAAGGATTCTCCGCAAGGAAGATTTGACGGCGATTATCAGCGAAATCATCCGGCTGAACAATACGCAGGATGAGCCGGATGATGTTGACCATCTCGGAAACCGCCGCGTCCGCGCCGTCGGCGAGCTGGTGCAAAATCGCTTTCGCGTCGGGCTGGCGCGCATGGAGCGCATCGTCAAAGACCGAATGAGCACCATGGATGTGACCGCGTTAAATCCTGGCAAGCTCGTCAACGCCCGTCCGGTTATTTCCGCGGTCCGCGAGTTTTTTATGTCGTCGCAGTTATCGCAATTTATGGACCAGCAAAATCCCTTGGCCGAACTTGAGCACAAGAGACGGCTCTCGGCGATGGGTCCCGGCGGCTTATCCCGTGAAAGGGCCGGCTTTGATGTCCGCGATGTGCATCGCACGCACTACGGCCGGATTTGTCCGATTGCGACTCCGGAGGGCCCGAATATCGGACTGGTCGGCCACTTGGCAAGCTATGCCCGCATCAACGAATTCGGGTTTATTGAGACCCCGTATGTGAAAATTAAAAGAGAAGCGAAAAACGACGGCAAATCCGGCGTCGGCGAGATTTTACGCGCCGCCGCGCTTGACCCGAAATCCGGAAAATCTTTGGCGAAAGCCGGTGAAAAAATCACCAAAGAGCTGGCGGAAAAACTTTCTAAAGTTCATGGCCTGGAAAAATTATCCGTGAAGCCGCGCGTTACCGGAGAGATAGAATATCTGAACGCTTTTCAGGAAGAAAAAGTAATTACCACGCCGGCAACGACTCCGATTGACGATGACGGATACTTTTCGGCTGACCGCGTTCCGGTCAGAAAATTCGGCGAACCGGAAGTTGAAGATATTGAAAATATTGATTATATTGATGTTTCGTCAAAACAAATCGTCAGTATTACCACGGCGCTCATTCCGTTTTTGGAACACGATGACGGCAATCGCGCCCTGATGGGCACGAACATGCAGCGCCAGGCGGTGCCGTGCGTGAAGCCGGACGCGCCCGTGGTCGGCACCGGCGTTGAAGCCAAGGCGGCGCGGGATTCGGGCCAGCTGGTTTTGGCCGATTCCGACGGCGTGGTCAACGCGGTTGACGGCGGCGTGATTCAGGTTCTGGAATCAGGCGGCAAACTTAAAAATTATGAACTTAACAAGTTCGTCAAATCCAACGCCACCACCTGTTTGAACCAGCGGCCGATTGTTTCCAGAGGCGTAAAAATAAAAGCCGGCGATGTTTTGGCCGATGGCCCGTCAACCCAGGGCGGCGAACTCGCGCTGGGGCAAAATATTTTAGTCGCCTTCATCCCGTGGGAAGGATATAATTACGAAGACGCGATTATTATTTCCGAGAGCGTGGTTCAAACCGACCGCTATACTTCCATTCATATTGAAAATTACACGATTGATGTTCGCGACACCAAGCTGGGGCCCGAAGTCGTGACCTCCGATATTCCGAATGTGAGCGAGGGGGCGCTCAAAAATTTGGATGAAAACGGCATTGTCCGCATCGGCGCCGAACTTGCTTCCGGCGATATTTTGGTCGGAAAAATTACCCCCAAGGGCGAGACCGAACTTTCGGCGGAAGAAAAATTGCTCCGCGCGATTTTCGGAGAAAAGGCGCGCGATGTCCGCGACACCTCTTTATATCTGGAACACGGAGAGCATGGCAAGGTCGTTGACATTAAAATTTTTTCGCACGCCAACGGCGACAAGCTCCAGCCGGGAATTATCCAGTCAATCCAGGTGGCGGTTGCCGATCTGCGCAAAATCCAGGTTGGCGACAAGATGGCCGGCCGTCATGGAAACAAGGGCGTTATTTCAAAGATTGTTCCGGTTGCCGATATGCCGTTTTTGGAAGACGGCACGCCGATTGACATAATTTTGAGCCCGCTCGGCGTGGTCACCCGCATGAACATCGGGCAGATTTTGGAAACCCATTTGGGCCTCGCGGCCAACGCGCTCGGATACAAAGCGGCCACGCCGGTTTTAAACGGCATTACCGAGGAACAGATCAAGGGCGAACTCAAACAAGCCGGTTATCCGGAGAGCGGCCAGGTGACGCTTTATGACGGCCGCACCGGCGATTCCTTTGAACATCGGGCAACCGTTGGTTATAAATATATGCTGAAGTTAAACCACATGGTTGAAGACAAGATCCATCAGCGGTCAATCGGCCCGTACTCATTGATTACCCAGCAGCCATTGGGCGGCAAGGCGCAATCCGGCGGCCAACGGTTCGGCGAAATGGAAGTGTGGGCGCTTGAAGCCTACGGCGCCGCGCACACGCTTCAGGAAATTTTAACGATTAAATCCGACGATGTCACCGGCCGTTCCAAGGCGTATGAATCAATCATCAAGAGCGAGCCGATCAGGAAGGTCAATGTGCCGGAGTCGTTCAATGTTTTGGTCAGGGAACTCAAGGGTCTGTGTCTGGATGTGGAACTCTTGAAAGACGGCAAGCCGGTCAGGCAGGAATCGGCGGACAGCGGCCAGCCGGGCGATAGAGAACGGAAGAGATAATAAAAAATTTACCTCATAGTCAGATCGTCCGCGAATTATGAATCAAGAATTATGAATTAAGACGGATCCGCGAGCGATAAAAAATTCTTAATTCTTACTTCATAATTCTTAATTCTAAAATTATGTTTGAACCTCAAGCCAAAACATTG
>CAYHOC010000068.1:0-5939 GCA_964358135.1 uncultured Gammaproteobacteria bacterium | reverse complement strand
TCTAGTTGAAATAGGAAAAAAATTATATATAAAAGTTTCTGAAGTTTTGACGGCGGAAATAGAAAGTGTCACAGAAGAAGACTGTATTAACTATGTAATTAATTTAGTCATTAACAGAACTTTCGATGGCTACATGAGCGAGAAACAGACTGTCTATGGGCAATTACAAGACATTCTGGGTGTTAAAATAGAGCCGGCGCCTGACGAATGGGATAGAGGTTATAATGTTGATTTCTTTATAAAGATTAAAGATAAGTTCATCGGTCTCCAGATTAAACCGGTCGGTTATGAATATATAACGCAGATCATCAAAGAACACAGTATCCAAAAAGTAACACATGAGAAGTTTACTAAAAAATATGGTGGACGGGTTTTTTATATTTATTCGATTAAAGAAGGAGATAAAAAAGTAATCTATAATAAGGAAGTAATTGATGAAATTAAAAATGAAATTAATATTTTAAGCAAATAAATGGCTACTACTCATAAAATTATCATTGGCGATTCTCGCAATATGATCGAAATTAAAAATGAATCGGTCCATCTTGTGGTTACATCGCCGCCATACTGGCAGTTAAAGGATTATGGCAATGAAAAACAAATCGGTTTTAATGACACTTATGAGGAATATATAGCCAAATTGAATCAGGTTTGGTTAGAATGCTATCGGGTTTTGCTTCCGGGATGTAGGATGTGCGTGAATGTCGGCGATCAATTTGCCCGTGCCGTTACATACGGGCGCTATAAGATTATTCCGATTCGGGAGGAAATTATCAGATTTTGCGAGCTGAATGGTTTTGATTATATGGGCGCGGTTATCTGGCAGAAAAAGACAACAATGAACACAACCGGTGGTGCCTCCATTATGGGCTCTTTTCCGTACCCGCGTAATGGATTGATTGAAATTGATTATGAGTTTATTCTATTATTTAAAAAATTAGGAAAATCGCCATTACCGCCATCAATTAAGGCAAAAGAAAAATCAGAAATGACCAAAGAAGAGTGGCGGCAATATTTTACCGGTCATTGGAATTTTGCCGGAGAAAAACAGCACAGTGGTCATATTGCGATGTTTCCGGAGGAGCTACCAAGAAGATTGATCAAGATGTTTAGTTTTGTTGGAGAGATGGTTTTGGATCCATTTTTGGGTAGCGGCACAACTATGAAGGTGGCTCAAGAATTAAAAAGAGATTCCGTTGGGTATGAGGTAAAGGAAGAATATCTGCCCGTAATAAAAAAGAAGACCGGCATAGAAAATCATTCGTTATTTGGCAAGGAAAGCGATTTCCAAATTGTTTATCAAGATAAAAAGTGCGCCAATATGGTTAAATTAAAAAGCAAACTTCCTATCAAGGCATTATTAAATAATAGAATTAACGATCCCGACTATTGGAAAACACTAAAAAATAAAGAATCCGTCGTTTAACATGCATTTATCCCAAGAAGAAATAAATCACTTGGCCGAGCTCGCGCGACTGGAGTTATCGGACAAAGAAAAGCAGATGTTTGGCGAACAGCTTTCGTCTATTTTGGATTATTTGGATAAATTGCGCGCCGTGGATACGACGGATGTGCCGTTGACGGCACAGGTCACCGGACAGAAGAATGTCTGGCGCGAGGATGAGATTAAAAATTGCGATGAAGCGACGCGGAAACGTCTTTTGGATAATCTGCCGGAAAGAGAAGGGGATTTGATGAAGACGAAGGCGGTATTCGGGTAAAAATAATTTCCTCCCCTTACTAAGGGGCTCGAAATCTTCCGGTGGAAGATTCGAAGGAGGGGTCTTGTGGGATGAATATAATATTTATCAAAGTGACCACCCCCAGCCCTCGCATTCCTCGCTCGCTCGGAAAGCGAGTATAAAGGAGGGGAGATGAGTATGAAAAATTTAACCATCAACCAAGTCCACGAAGGACTCGTGAAAAAGAAATTTACTTGCGCCAAATTAACGCAAGAGTATTTGGATAGGATCGAACGGGAGCGCGATTTGAATGCCGTTATCACGGTCGCGGCGGATTTAGCGTTGGAGCAGGCAAAATTTGTTGACCGCAAAATCGTCATTGGCGAAGAAATCGGTTTGCTTGAAGGCGTGCCGTGTTTGATTAAAGATAATATTTTGCTCGCTGGAGTCCCCGCGACGGCGGGGTCGAAAATCCTTGAGAACTATGTGGCCGCCTATGACGCAACTGTGATCAAAAAATTAAAAGCCGCCGGCGCGGTTTTTTTGGGCAAAACCAATATGGATGAATTTGCGATGGGGTCAACCACGGAGACATCATTTTTTGGTCCGACTAAAAATCCGCGTGATAAAACCAAGGTTCCGGGCGGCTCATCCGGCGGTTCGGCGGCGGCGGTCGCGGCTGACCTTTGCGTCTTTGCGCTTGGGTCCGACACCGGCGGTTCAATTCGCCAACCGGCCAGTTTTTGCGGCGTCACCGGTTTGAAGCCGACTTACGGCGCCGTTTCCCGCTATGGCTTAATGGCCATGGCTTCAAGCTTGGATCAAATCGGGCCGATTACCAAATGCGCCGAAGACGCGGAGATTGTTTTTAATGTTATTTCCGGACAGGATGAGCGAGATTCGACGACGGTCAAAAATATCAGATATCAGATATCAGATGTCAAATGTGACTTGACGAAAGTCAGGATTGGTCTTCCCAAGGAATGCTTCGGTGAGGGTTTGGACAGCGAAGTCCACGCCAGGGTCCGCGAGGCGGCGGAGAAGTTGGCTAAA
Source organism: uncultured Gammaproteobacteria bacterium (assembly GCA_964358135.1). Classification (GTDB taxonomy): domain Bacteria; phylum Patescibacteriota; class Patescibacteriia; order CAYHOC01; family CAYHOC01; genus CAYHOC01. Next base: position 3,204 of record CAYHOC010000068.1, on the reverse strand, counting down.
GCCGGCGCGGACATAAAAGAAATTGGTCTGCCGCACACCGATTACGCGCTCGCGGTCTACTATATATTAATGCCTGCGGAAGTGTCGGCGAATCTCGCGCGCTATGACGGTCAGCGCTATGGTTATTCGGTCCGCGACCGCGCTAATAATCTTTTTGATATTTACGCCAAGTCGCGCGGCGAAGGTTTTGGTAATGAAGTTCGCCGTCGCATTATGCTTGGGGCTTATGTTTTATCACATGGTTATTATGACGCTTACTACAAAAAAGCGATGCAGATGCGCACGCTCGTGAAAAGCGATTTTGACAAGGCGTTTTTGGATGTTGATTTTATTTTAACGCCGACCGCGCCGACCGTTGCCTGGAACATCGGTGAAAAAATTCTGGATCCGCTGTCAATGTATCTTTCCGATATTTATACCGTTTCGGCCAATGTCGCCGGCATTCCGGGAATTTCGGTGCCTTGCGGCCTCGCCCGTAGGGCTACGGCCGAGGGCGAGGCGCATGGTCTTCCGGTAGGACTCCAGATTCTCGGCCGAGCGTTTGATGAAAAAAATATTTTGGAATTAGCGAAGGAGTTTGAAAAATTATAAATAAAAAACTTCTCCCCTTAGTACTCGCTCTCCGAGCGAGCGAGGAGTGCGAAGGTTGGGAGGGGTCTCATTGAATAAATATAATATTCACCAAAGTGACCACCCTCAGCCCCTCCTTGTTAAGGAGGGGAGACAATTCATATGAAAAAATCCGCTGAAATTATTCATTCAAATAAAATGGTCAAGCAGGAAGTTAAAACGCATGCCGGTGACGCGATTTGTAAACGCTGTCACGCGGTTTATTTTCACAAGCGCTGGCACGCGGACCACAAACTTTACGCCGAATTTAAGGTTCATCATCATGCGGCGGAAATACTTTGCGGCGAATGTAAAATGATTGAGCAAAAAGACGGTTTTGGCGGCGAAGTTGTATTAAAAAACATCAAAGCGGCGGATAAACCAGAAATTATCAGGGAAATTAAAAACATCGGCGCCCGCGCTTTCCGCCGCGATCCGGAAGATCAGATTATAAAAATTGAAGACAGGGGTAAAACCATCCGCGTCACCACCACCGAAAACCAACTGGCGCTGTCAATCGGCAAGCAGATTGCCGCCAGCCACAAAGGCGGGAAGCTCGAAATAAAATTATCAAAAGATGACAAGCTGGTCAGGGTGGTGTGGGTGAGTAAGTAAAATACTCCCCCGCCCGTGTTTTTCCGCAACTTCGCTTGGAGCGCGGTTTTTGTTTTTGTGGTAAAATATAAATATCGGTAGAGACGCGATTAATTGCGTCTCTATGTTAAGTCGGTTATGTAGAGACGCAAAGCATTGCGTCTCTACGCTAAGTAAACACATGTTTTTTCGCCGTCCGAGACAATTTATCGGCGATGTTAAGCGTCTAAAAGAAATTGTTGGCGTGTTTTTTGAGTCGGGATTCGGGTATTTTATCATCCGTTTGCAGTTGCGGTATCTGTTGCCGTGGCGAAAACGGCTCTGGTTTAGATTCGGTAAAAAAGGCCCGGAGCCGATTTTTGAAGAAAAACTTTTTCCGCCCGAGGTGCATCTCCGCGAGATTTTTGAGCGGCTTGGTCCGACTTTTGTGAAGCTCGGACAGCTTTTGAGTATGCGGCCCGATGTGGTGCCGCTGGAATATGTGAAAGAGTTTGAAAAACTTCAGAGCAATGTGGCGACTTTTCCATTTTCAGAGGTCAAAAAGATAATTGAGGCGGAATTGAAAAAACCGCTTGAAAAAATCTTTAAAAAATTTGAAGAAAAACCGGTGGCCGCCGGTTCGTTGGCGCAGGTTCATCGGGCATGTTTGTTTGCCAAAGGCGAATCCGCCTCCGGCGGAAAAAATGGCGACGAAGTCGCGGTTAAAGTCCAGCGCCCGGGCGTAAAAGAAATCCTGACGCGCGATATTCATCTGATGTTTTATCTCGCGCATCTGATAGAAAAATATATTCCGGAAAGCCGAAATTTTGAGCCGGTAAAAGTGGTTAAGGAATTTGCCGATTGGACGATGCGGGAGCTTGATTTTACGATTGAGGCGGCCAACGCCGACCGCTTCAGGTTTAACCTGCAAAAAGAAGAGCGCGCGTTTGTCCCTCATGTTTATTGGGATTTCACTTCGCCGCGCGTGCTCGTTACCGATTTTGTCCACGGCGTGATGCTGAATGACAAGCGGGGCTTGAAAAAACTTAAAATTCCGCTTAAAGATTTTGCGAGCCGGGGATTAAAAATCGGTTTCCGGCAATTTTTTATTGACGGATTTTTTCACGCCGACCCGCATCCGGGAAATTTTTTCGCGCTTCCGGACGGCCGTCTTTGCCTTCACGATTTCGGCATTGTCGGCTATTTGACGCCGGAAGAACGCTCCGGATTTGTTGATTACATCATCGCTTTCCGCGACAAGGATCCGCGAAAAGCCGCGGAACATTTGCTCAAGTTCGCCACCGCCGGAAACGGCGCGGATTTGGACAATTTTAGGATCTTTATAGAGAATACTATGAGCAAAATCATCTTTAGCGTTGAGTTGCGTTCGCACGAAAGTCTGACCGACGCTTTTTACCGCACGCTCCATGCCGGTGCGCGATATGGATTTTCTTTTAATACGGACTTGGTGCTTTTGGGCAAGGCGCTGATGACGCTTGAATCAATGATTTACGAGCTTGACCCGGATTTTGACATCAATCGGGAGGTGGCAAATTTTGTTTCCGTTTTGTATCAAGAGGAATTGCGGCCGGAAAAAATCGTGAAAAATTTGCGCGATGAGGGCAGAAAATATCTTGGATTTTTGCGCGAGCTCCCGGAGCGGACCAGCCGTCTTTTGGAAAAATTGGAAAAAGGCGAGCTGGGCGTAAAAATCGATCTCGGCGAATTGGAAGATTTTAAGCGCGAATTTGATCGGCAAAACGATGTTCGGGTATTATCTTTGGTGGTCGTGGCGATGATTATCGGTTCCGGTGTCATCCTGCGGCTGGAGGAGGGAACCGGGGTGTGGGGCGTGTCTTTGGGAAAATTGGGATTTTTATTTTCAGGAATCTTATTGGTCTGGCTGCTTGTTTTGGTGAGTAGAAGGACGCGATAATTTGCCTAATTTATAGTCATAATGTAAATTATAAGTAATCTACATAAGCGGTCGCGTCATTTTTAACCCTAAAATTATTATATCCC
>CAYHOC010000067.1:0-6209 GCA_964358135.1 uncultured Gammaproteobacteria bacterium | reverse complement strand
AACCCGCCGCGGCGAGCGCGCTTCATTCATTTTTGTTGCTTCTTAATGCTGTTTCATAATGGGATGTCCATAAGTGAGATGGTTACTGAAACGAGCTGGCGGAGATCTCGCTCCTACGCAGTCTCGCCAAAAAATCTAAAATTTCGCGACAAAATAGTTTTGCAGCCATCCCAGTGTATAAATTATGACTGCGTCCTGATGGACATCGGGGCGGATTTTTGTTCCGTTAACGGGCACGGGGTTGATTTTTTGGATGCTCGGTGATAAGATAGTGCGGAGGAGGAATCCTCCTTTTAAGTTTGAAGATTTATGAAAATCAAGGCGGTAAAATCGGAAAACGCATATCTTTTAATCATTTTATGCGCGGCGGCGCTGTCTATTTTTCTTTACACTTATCTGCCGACAAGCGCGCTTTTTATTTTTAATTCTCCGGACGAAACGGCGAATTTTTTTGCAACCGAGTCGTTTAATTTTTATAATTCTTTCGGCCGTCCCGAGCCGTTAAACGATATCGCCGGCGGGCTGATTCATCCGCGGAGCATCGTCGCGCGCGGGGATTATCTTTTGCCCGTAAGTTTCATCGGGCTCCCGCTTATTTACGGAGCGCTCTCTAAAGTTACCGGACTCGGCCTGGTGCCGTTTTTTGTTCCGTTTTTTTCTTCCGCCATCGTCGTTATTTTTTATTTTTTAATCAAAAGGATTTTTGGCGCGGACACGGCTTTCTGGAGCGCTTTATTTTTGGTTTTTTTGCCGCCATTTTTGTATTTTTCAAACCGCGGGCTTTTTCACAATGTTCTTTTTTTGGATTTGATAATTCTTTTTGCCGCGGTAATGGTTTTTAGGCCGCTCGGCGGCTTGGAAAAACATGCCGGAAATAAAAAGTGGATTTATCGGTTCGGAGACGAAATTTGGGGCGGGATTATTCTGGGACTCGCGTTTCTCACCCGTCCGACGGAATTTTTGTGGCTTTTGCCGATTATTCTGGCCGCGATGTTTCTTTTCCGGGATAAGATTTCCGGAAAAAAACTTTGGGTGTTTTTTGCGGTGTTCGCGGTTTTTATTTTTATTTTCTTTTTTATCAATAAAACGCTTTACGGTTCATGGCTCGGAAGCGGATACCTTTCCGCCAGGGGCGCCGATGCCGCGGCCGCCGGCGCCGCCATTCAAGAATCTCTGCTGCCGTTCGGTTTCAATTTGCTGATTATTCTCCGCAACATCTGGCGTTATTTTTTTGGCCTGTTTCCGGCGCTGGGCATCGCCTATGTTGTCGGCGCGTTTTATTTCGGCCTGAAGGTTTATCTTAAAGACGCAACGCGCGCAGAAAAATTGTATTTTGGCGGATGGCTTTGGGCCTCCTTCGCGTTGTTTATTTATTACGGCAGCGGAGTTTTTCTGGATACTCCGGATCGGGAAATGTTTTCGCCGGCAACTTCCTATTTCAGATATTGGCTGCCGATTTATGTTTTTGGCCTGCCGCTGGCCTTGGGTTGGGTTGTTTCCGCGTTCAAAATATTTTCCAAAAATTTTGCGAAGGTCGTGATGCCGGCGATCTTCCTGTTTTATGCCGTTAATTCTTTCGTCATCGTATTTTTTACTCCCGGAGACGGGCTGGTTGACGTCAACCGCGAAATTTTTTCGTACCGCGATATCATCGCGCAAACGGAAGCGCTTGTTCCGCCGGGCTCGGTCATCATCGTCCATAAAGCCGATAAGATTTTTTTTCCGCAGTGGCCGGTCGCGCTTTATGACGATACCGATAATTTTTACGACACGATTGCCAAAGTGCGTAAAGAAAAGCAGGTCTTTTATTTCCGCCCGGGTCCGACTCCGAAAGAGCAGTTTCACATATATTATAAATTTGCGGAAAGAAATTTGGCGATGAAGCGCGTAGTAATAATGGGTAAAAATGTTTTATATGAAATTAAATAATTAACGAGTTTCCGCCCGAGGCGGATCCGCCTTTGGCGGAAACGAGTTAGTTTTTAGCCAATGGCCGACGGTCAAAAAAATATTTGGATCATCAGGACGATTTTATTTATTTTTGCCGCAAGTATTTTAGGATTTTTATTTTACCAAAACATCGTTCCCGGCGGCGAACTCAATCTCGCGCACGATTTTCAAAGCGCGTCGCCGTTTATTTCGCCGATTTATCCCGAAGGACGGACAGCGAAAGAAAAAGACGGCATTTCCATTTTTGAAGAGCCGGCGTATTTTGACGCGCGCGTCCCGCGCAAGTTTGAGAAAGTTAAAGTGAAGGTCTATTATGACAATCTCGCGCCGCCGATTTTGGAACTCGGAGCGGAGCGCTCGCCCGGGAAAAAGAATTTTACTTTTCGGCCGCTGCAAAATAAAACTTTGGATGATTTGAATTGGAAAAAGATTTCTGACGGTAATTTGGTTTTATATGAGCGCAACGGGGGATTTGAAGAAATCGGAGATTTTTTGCGCCGCCTGCCGTCCAAGGATTCCATCGCGCTTTATCGCGCGCCGCTGCAGTATAATTATAAAATTCCCGATTATGTTCCTTGGGGCGGCGAGCGGAGGATTGACGCGAATCTTTCGGGTTCTTTCAAATTTTTTACTTATATAAAAAATGAACCGTTAAATTTTAGATTTGTCTTTGGCGCGGAAGAAGGGTTTCTCCCGATTACAATCAGGGTTTGGTCCGGGGAAAGACTCGTTTCCGAACGTGAATTCGTCCCGCTTGACGGACTCGCGGAAAAGTTAAAAACCCGCCGCGAATTCCGCATTATAAATTATGACCTGCCGGAGGGCGCGTACGGCATTGAGGTTTCCGCCGACAAATCCGTCACCACGGAAAAAATATTCGGCAACCCGCATTTTATAACTTTCGCGAGCCCCCTGGTGTTTAAAAAATTCGCCGGCGCGACGGCGTTTCTGACTTCTTCGCGGCGGCTTGGCGTCAAGTCGCTTGGCGACCAAGCGGTTTCCATCCGGGTTGGCGGGCGGGAGCATCAATTGGAAGAAAAAGACAAGCGCTACGAAATTGACCTCGGCGATTCGCCGTATCTTTTGAATCTTGTTTATTTTTACGGCGGCGAGATAGAAATTGAGGGCGACGGACTTTTTGCTTTTGCGTGGAATAATTTTTTTAATCCGTTTATTGGAACGCTTTTGCCGGGCGTTGCGCCATCGGAAAATATAAATTATATTTTGACATCGTATCAGGGAGCAAAAGATGAGAATGGCGTTACGGTTTCCGAAGCGGAGTTTCACATGCAAAATGTTGAGGTTTCAAAAAACAGAAAAATGCGGTTCGTCATTTCTTTGCCGGGATTAAAATCCGGCGAGCCGGGCGTGCGGATTAAAAAAGTGGAAATTGAGTTTACCGGAGAAAAAGCGGGGTGGGAGTGGGTATGGGAGAAGATTAAAAAGGTATTTATGGACATCACATTATGAAACAGCGCTCAATAATCAATAAAAATGGCAATCTGCTTGTTTTTCACGCGAAAAAATCCTCAATGTGCCTATGGGCACATCTGCGGTTTTTTCGCGTTCCAAAACGGCGCATCTTATCCATTTTTATTTTGATTCTAAGCGCTGTTTCATAATGTGATGTCCAATTATGTCTAATCATAAATCCATCGTTGTTATTTTTCACGATTTATTTCTCGGGCTCTTTTTGATGCTCATAATTTTCGCCGTTCTTGAGTGGAAGTTTTCCGGATTTGTCGTGAGTTATCTAAACTTGAACTTATGGTTTTTGGCAACTTTAATTTGCGCGAGCGTTTATCTTATGCTAAAATCTGAAAAGGACAGTTAAATGTCAGATGTTTCAGCCAGAGGCTGATCCGCCTCGGGCGGAAAATGTCAGATGTAAAAATATGACTTGTATTTTTTGCAAAATTATTGCCGGCGAAATTCCGGCGCATAAAATTTACGAGAATCATCATGCTGTCGCTTTTTTGGATATCCAGCCGATAAATCCCGGACACGCGTTGATTGTGCCGCGCGAACATCATCAAGATCTTTTGAGCGCTCCGCTTGAAGTTCTGCGCGATATTATGGGCGCGGCGCAAATCATCGCGCCGGCGATTGTGAAGGCGGTCGGCGCTGATGGATTTAATCTTGCATTGAATAATGGCGAAGCCGCCGGGCAAGCGGTCTTCCATACGCATTTTCATTGCATCCCGCGATTTGCCGATGACGGTCTTCGCCATTGGCCGCGCAAGAACTATGCCGCCGAGGAGGCAGAGGCGCTTGCCGGCAAAATTCGCGAGCAGTTAAGATAGTCCGGACAAAACCGACCTTTGGGATTATACAAGAATACTCAAATATAATATAGTGAAATAGAGGCGAGCGGGGTTCATTAAATGCGATGTCCATATGCGGGAAGAAAAAATTATTAATCCTTATACAAAAAAATTATTTGAAGAGACGGGGCTAATCCATCCTGAAACCGGTAAGCCGATAACGGAAAAGGATGCTGTTTTAGTTAGGAGGGGCGGTAAAAAAAGATTGAAAATTGCCGCGCCGCCGTTCTTGGACGATTATAAAGAATATGGCGCAACCGAGAGCGCCGTCGGTCTTGTTATTATGAAGAGGCCGGAATTTGCGACTGCCTCGCGCGAGGAAATAAGAATCCGGCAAAAAAAAGCGGAAGAGGAAGCGCCGACCCTGGAGTATTTTGATTTTTCTCCGAAGTTGATTCAAAGAGTGGAAATGACCCATAAAGCAAAACTAACCAATCTTTTTTCCGGCCATAACGAGCAGTTTGCGAATTATTTATCGTCAATTTTAGAGGAGCTCGGATTTGAAGAGTCAAACGCCGCGCGCCGCCTGCTTATTTCATTTATTAAAGGAGAGGTGGACATAACTTTTATGAGAGAGGGGCTCGCGCATCCCCGCCCGAAAACAACGGAAAAACGGCTGGGACGCGCCGGAGAGACGGTTATTACGGAAAAAAAATATGAGTCCCCGGCGACTTACGATAAATTGTCTTTGCTTTTGATGCCGCATTTGTGGGATAGCATGAGCCAGTCGCAGAAGATTTCGCTCTTGGAAGGGTTAAAATTAGTATTGCATTCCACAAAAAATATCAGCGAGGCAAAAGCCGGCGAGCTCTATTTGCGTTTGGCCGAACTTGCCGGCGCGGTTGACCGCGGTTTGAGGGTTTCAATCCATCAACTTTTGGATTTGGCGCCATATGAGCAATTGCCGGAAAAAGCCAAAGAGGCCGCGGCTTTGTCGATGTCTGAATTTGACGATTATTCGTCCGGCTTGGCCTTTTCGTTTCTAAACGACAAAAGCGGCAATGAGATTATAAAAAAGACGCAAGAGGCGTATCAAGAGTTCGAAAAATCCGTTTTAAAAGAAATCGCCCAGCCGAAGGGCGCACTCGCGGCTTATGACCGGGCTAAGTGGCTTGATTTGGCGCGAAAGGTAAAAAGTTTAAGCATTATCGGCATTGACGACCCGGAGTTCAAAAACAAATATATTGGTTTTGAGTTGGAAACAATGCCTTTTGACGAAAATAATCAGAGGGCCGTCAAACATCTCGAGGAAATTGATTTCGCCGGTAAAGATAATGTTTTAACAAGCGGAGTAGATGGAAATTGGCTGGAGTTCAGGACGCGCGCCGGCGGCGTGCCGTTTACCAAGGCCGCCTTTTATACCGTGAAAAAGGCATTGGATAAAATTGAGCGGGAAGAGCCGGGGTGGGCGCTGTCCGCGCATTTTCATATTGATGAGACCCTGACATCCGCTGATAAGGTTAAAGAATTTTTTGTTGAAAGCCACGTTAACACCAACCATAATACGCACGAGTTAAGATCTTTGCCGGCGCCGATATCTTCTTTTGACGATGGGGAAAGTTTAATCAAATCAAAATATAAATTTGATGTTGTGCGCCTGGGGCAGATGGCCGCTTTTTGCGTTTCTTTGGATGCGGCGCCGGAGAAAATGGAGGTTAATAATGAGGTCAATTTGCAAAATTATTCTGATGAGGAAGCCGTAAGAAAACTTTCTGGTTTGGCGGCTTTTGGCGACAACCCCAAACAAAGAGCGGCGGCCATGTATGTTATGGAGACATCGCCGGCCTTTTTTAATTTGGATAGCGCCGTAAAGATTATAACGGGTCGGGTGAAAACCGGGAAACAGACCGGCGCTTTTGAAAGTTTGTCGCGGATGGTTTATGCAAAAAATCTACCCGAATATCTATCAGGATTGGTCCGACACGGCGGAGAAAA
>CAYHOC010000066.1:1578-6254 GCA_964358135.1 uncultured Gammaproteobacteria bacterium | reverse complement strand
TCCGCGCCTTCTTTCAGCATTTTTTCAATATATTCCAAAGATTTGTTTTCAAAGGCCGCGAATTCAACTACGGTTTCTTTATCTTTTCCTTTAAGCAAGCCCTTTAGCTCTCGCCTCGCGGCTAATTCCGCCGCCGGCCGCAGATTCAGCAATTTGCCTAAGGCCTCAAGCCCGGCATTAAATTCTTTCATCGCCGCATTGAAAGAACCGAGATAGAGTTCATTGAGATTCCCGTTTTCAATAGTCATTACCAGACCCTCTACTTGCGCCGGGTTGCTTGAGCCGGACTGCAATTTCTCCAGCACCAGTTTAGCCGTAGCGCTAACATCAGTATAGACGGCTTCAACTTTTTTACCGGCTGCCCGGACTTCGCCATAAATGCGCTCTAATTCTGCCACATCCAATCGACCGGATTTAGGCAAGGTCTCAAATAAATCAATAATGCCTCGCCCTTTGGCGCGGGCTTTGGCAATTTGTTCCTCAAGACCAAGCGCCATTCGCTCCACGCGCCTGGTTGTTGCCGCCGTCAGGCGCTTAATGTCCAAGACGCGTTGAAGTTCGGCATACGCTTTTGCCACCGGCGCAAAGGATTGGCCGGAAGTCGGCTCTGTCAGGTATTCTTGCGCTATGGAAAGGCACTGTTTGGCTTTGATTATTTGCAGATCAGTGGCATCATCCTGCTTGAGAGTATCTGCGCCGGTCTCAATAATTCGCGCGATGGTTTGAATTTCTTTGAGCCGCTCTTCCATCTTGGCTAATTGTTCGGCGCTAAGCGACTCAATAACTTTGTCAGCTATCGCCTTCCGGTAACCGGCTCGCGTCCGGTGGTGTTTACGCAAGGACTCTTGTTCTTTCAGTTTGTCCTTAAAATCTTGATGGCCTTTGCTTTTTCCGACCAATTCTCCAATATTCATTTTTAATCGCAATTTTTTTGGCCACCAATGGCTGGTTTTCTCGGTGGCGCGCGCCTCAGCGGCGCGTTTTACATCATCGCCGCTAAAAAATAACGGCTGGCCGCTATCTGTGGCGCCGTCAGATTTTTCTTTTTCCATTTGCAATACCGCGAGCAGTCCTAAATCCCGCGCCGCTTGTTTAAACGCCGCGGCTTCTTCCGGCGAGGCCGCCTCGGCGTCAGTTGCTCCGAATGTTGCGCGCAACTGCTCATTGAGCGAGAGCAGGCGATCGTTAAGAGCGCGGATGATTTCCGGATCCGCGATATCGCCAAGCTGTTCTATTGTAGTATTGGTTGCGAGCCATCCGTCAACAAGAACATTTTGTCGCGCTAATAATTTTACTGCCGCTGAATGTTCTTGTTTAACATCCGGGGTAATAATCCCGATGTCTCTGGGAGTAAGGGGAGTTTCTATGCGTTTGGGCATATTATTTATGAGAAAGCTCTAACATGAAATTGATAAGTATCCATATTATACTTTGAAAAACATAAAAAGTCAAACGAATGTAAATATTGAAATAGCGCGCTAAAACTGATAAGATACGCACAGAAAAGATAGCGGGGTGGAATTTACTGACCCTTAACACATATGGACATCACATTATGAAACCGCACTCCATAAGACAACAAAAATGACGAATCGCTTGTTTTTCGTTTGAAAAAATCCTCAATGTAGAGCTAATACATTTGCGGTTTTTTCAAACTCCAAAACTTCGCGCTTCATTCATTTTTGTTGCTTCTTAATGCTGTTTCATAATGTGATGTCCATAGGTTAATAAAGTAAAAATTGCGATTTTGAGTTCGGCCCGCCTACCGCAGGCAGGTGCGCCGCCGTGGAGTCCGAAAAAACCGGAACCGCCCCGATGGGGCGATGAGGATTTTTCCCCGAAGGGGAGCCCTCGGCTTCGAACGAACGGCAAGCAACGGGCCAAAATCGCGGTTTTTGCGTTAAGCTATGTGTTAAGGGTCAGTAGGATAAAATGGCCTTTATCCGCCTTATTCCGGCCGAACTCGCTTCTTCTTTCTGGATTTTGAATTTACCCAATGTTCCCGTGCGTTCCACATGCGGCCCGCCGCAGATTTCCTTACTGAAAGGAGACCCTGAGCCCGTCGAAGGGCTTCCTATATTATATACCTTAACCTTATCGCCGTATTTATGTCCAAAAAGCCCGAGCGCGCCTTTTGACTTCGCCTCATCAACCGACATCTCTTCAAAATATACCGGCAAATCTTTTGTGATTTGTTCGTTCACAATTTCTTCAACTCGTTTAATTTGCTCGTCCGTCATTTTTTCGCCATGCGAAAAATCAAACCGCATCCGCTCGGCCGTGATATTGCTCCCCCGCTGTTCAACATGTTCACCCAAGACATTCCGTAGCGCGGCATGCAAAAGATGCGTCGCGGTGTGATATTTGGTGGAGATTTCCGAAGTGTCCGCCAACCCGCCCTTAAATTTTTGTTCCGCGCCGGCGCGGGAGAGGGCTTGATGCCTGGAAAATGATTTATGAAATCCGGCAACATCAACTTGCTTGCCGGTCTCGCGCGCGAGCTCCAAAGTCATCTCCAGCGGAAATCCGTAGGTATCATACAAATGAAAGGCCTGCTCGCCTGAAATAGAATTGCCGGTAATTTTATTAAATTCTTTGAGTCCTCGTTCAAGCGTTTCGCGAAACTTTTCTTCTTCTTTGACCAACTGATTAATAATGAAGTCGCGATTTTTCCCAAGCTCAAAATAAGCGTCTTTCATTAAAAAAATAACTTCCTCCGCGATTTCAAAAATAAACACGCGCTTAATCCCCAGACCGTATCCGTGCCGAATCGCCCGGCGAATCAATCGGCGCAAAATATATCCTTGTTCTTTATTGGACGGAACGATCGCCTTATCGTCTCCCAAAATAAAAGTCGCGGCGCGGATGTGGTCGGCAATAATCCGCATGCTCATGGCTGTTTCCGTGGATTCGCCGCCACGCTCAGCGTGGCTTTGGGAACGCTCAGCGTTCCCGTATTTTTTTCCGGAAAGTTCCTCTATCTTTTTCAAAATCGGCTGAAAAAGTTCGGTATCATAAACTGTGGATTTTCCGGAAAGGACGGTTAAGGTGCGCTCCAATCCCATGCCGGTATCAATATTTTTTTTTGCAAGCGGTTCGTAAGCGCCGTCTTTTGTTTTATTGTATTGCATGAAAACATCGTTCCAAATTTCCACCCAGCGCTTGTCCTCGGGATCAAATTCTTTTGGCGGTTTTTTGTCCCCGGTCCAATAAAACATTTCCGAATCCGGACCACATGGGCCGGTCTCGCCGGCCGGCCCCCACCAATTATCCTCGCGCGCGAGATAGGCGATGCGCTCTTTCGGAATTCCAAGCTTATGCCAAATCTTGGCCGCTTCCTCGTCAGCCGGGATATTTTCATCGCCCTCGTAGACCGAAACCGCCAGCATTTTCGGATCAATCCCCAGCCATTTTTTACCGGTCAAGAATTCAAAACTCCATTCAATCGCTTCTTTTTTAGAATAGTCCCCAAGCGACCAATTGCCGAGCATTTCAAAAAAAGTAAGATGCATCGCGTCGCCAACTTCGTCAATATCCCCGGTGCGAATACATTTTTGGATGTTGACTAAACGCTTGCCGGCCGGATGTTTTTCACCCAAAAGATACGGAACCAGCGGATGCATTCCGGCGGTCGTAAAAAGCACGGTCGGATCATTCTCCGGAATCAAAGAAGCCGAAGGGATTTGAGCGTGCCCCTTCTCTTGGAAAAACTGAATAAATTTTTCACGCAAATCGTTTGCAGTCATAAAAACTAACCTCCCCTCCTTAATAAGGAGGGGCTGGGGGTGGTCACTTATATTTATATTTTATAAAAAATAAATGAGACCCCTCCTCGCCTTTCCATTCCTCACCCGCTCGGAACGGAAGTATTAAGGGGAGGAAATTGATGTTGAAATTATACCCAAAAACAGCTATTTTGGCAAGAAAAAAAATCTTTGTATTTACCGTAGTCGAAAAAATAATGTAGAGACGCAAAATTTTGCGTCTCTACACCATATTCTAAATTCCAGATTCTAAATTCTATGCTACGATTCCCCCGCCCAAGCATTCTTCCCCCTTATAAAAGACGGCAGATTGGCCGGGAGTGATGGCGCGCTCGGGTTGCTCAAAGATTATTTTAACTTGTGGAGGTGCCACCTCTAAAATAGGTGCCACCTCTTTAATTGTCGCCCGGCCGCCGGGATGCTGATGACGGAGGCGGATGGTGGCTTTAAGCGGTAATTTAGGCGCAATGCCGGAGATCCAATGAATATCCCGAAGTTCAGCTTCTTTATTATATAGGAAGGGATGATTTGCGCCGCGAGCAACAATTAAAATATTCTTTTTCACATCTTTTCCGACGACAAAGTACGGTTCCCCGCCGCCCACGCCTAGACCGCTCCGCTGGCCGATGGTGTAGAACCAGACGCCCTCGTGCTTGCCGATGACTTTACCGTCCGTATCCACGATTTTTCCGGAAACGGGCTTGATCTTTTTTTGCAAAAAATCTTTTATCTTTACTTCGCCCACAAAACAGATGCCCATACTCTCTTCTTTCTTTGCGGTCGGCAAATTTAACTTGGCGGCGATTTTACGGACTTCGGACTTGGTTAAATCACCCACCGGAAAAAGCGTGTGCGATAAGTCCTCCTGATTTATGCCGTAGAGAAAATATGACTGGTCTTTTTTTTCATCAA
>CAYHOC010000066.1:0-1478 GCA_964358135.1 uncultured Gammaproteobacteria bacterium | reverse complement strand
AACCCCTCCTCGCCTTCGCATCCTGCGCCCGCTCGGATTGCGAGTTGCGAGGGGAGGAAATTGACTTATCCCCCACTTTTAAAGGGGGAGCGAGAGGGGGTCTAACCCGCGCGTAATGACCTGTCGCGATAAAGTCCGCGCCGAGCTTTTTTGCCTCGCGCCAAAAAAGCGGAAACTTAATAAGCTTATTACACACGATGTCGGGATTCGGCGTCCGACCGGCCTTATACTCGCGGAACATATAATCCACCACCCGCTCTTTATATTCCTTCTCAAAATCAAAAGTCAAAAACGGGATGCCGAGCTTGGCCGCCACCCGCATCGCGTCGCGCCGTTCATCAACCCAGCACGGGCCCTTGTGCGAATCCAAATGCGGCTCGGACCAATTTTTCATAAATACGCCAGTCACATCATAACCTTTTTTAATCAAAAGCGCGGCGGCAACCGAGGAGTCAACACCGCCGCTCATTGCAACGAAGACCTTTCGCTTGCCCCGTAGCGAACTGGTGCGGGGTTTAAGAGGGGTACCTGCCCCGTTAGAAAATCTCCCGTTTCTAACGGGGTGAATTTGTTTGTGTTTATTCCAAATTCTGGCCATATTCGTCTCATTTTAATTCAACATACTTATAAACTCCAGTTTATAAGTATGTTATTGGGTGCGCTGGAATGCCTTGAGAAAGCTGACGAATGTCTTGCCGTATGGCGAAAGCGTGTGCTCTACGAACTTACCGCGATATTTCTTATTTACCAATCCAGCTACAGAGAGCCGCCGTGTATGTTCGCCGAGCGTTTTTTCGTTTGCTCCAATCGTTCGAACGATACCCTCCAGTGTAATACCATTTTGATCGGCGATTAAAAGTAGTATTTCAATGCGGTAATGGTTGGCCATCCCCTTTAGGTGTCGTTCCATTTGTTTTGCCGTTTTCGTTTTTGCCATAGTTCTATTATACATGGCATCCTTACATTCTCAAGTTTGTAAGGATGTTATTTGCTTTGTTGGTGCTCTAATAGCTTCTCGGCCGGAGAAATACCACCAAGAACCTTGTGCGGAAAGCATGCCCCGTAGCGAAACAAGGTTTCTGCTACTGGGGTAATTCCAAGCGTCGGTTACCAGCTCAAGAACATTGCTCAATTCTGAAGCGTCTCCACCGCGATCAAACATAGCCACGACTTTCATCATGTCGTCATTGTCCTCCTCGTTGTAAATAATCTTTTTAGTATCATCTAACGTAAATCGCTCCCTGCCCGTCCGTAGCCTTGGCGAAGGCGGGTTGGTTTCCTTAAGCATGTTTACAAGATCCTACTCAATCTCTTTCCGCCGTTCAAGAATTTGCCTGCCCCGTTGCAACGCATCGCGTTTGCTTCGGGGTTGTTTTGATTCGATTTCCATATTTTTACTATCTGTGGACAACTTTCGTTGTCTTATGCTACAATGCAATTGATCGTAAGATCACTGATTTTAGAGCTAAAGGGCCTCG
>CAYHOC010000065.1:0-6295 GCA_964358135.1 uncultured Gammaproteobacteria bacterium | reverse complement strand
ACCCCCTCTCGCTCCCCCTTTACGAGGGGGAGAAGATATTTATATCGTCATTATTTCTTTTTCCTTCTCCTCCTTTATCATCATAATTTTGCCGTTGAATTCGCCGGTCATCTTTTCCAATTCGTCCTGCAGTTTGAACCGCTCGTCCTCGCTGATTTCTTTTTCCTTTTCCATCTCAATCACCATTTCCTTGATTTCTTCGCGGACTTTGCGGACTTGGATGCGGGCATTTTCGGTCTTCTGTCCCAAAACCTTAATTAACTCCTTACGATTTTCTTCGGTCATCTGCGGCAAAGTGAGACGCAAAATATTTCCTTCGTTTGAAGGATTCAAACCCGTACCCGCCAGCCGGATGGCCTTCTCTATATCTTTGATAATGGATTTGTCCCAGGGCTCAATTACAACTATCCGCGCTTCGGGAATGGCAATGCTCGCCAGCCCCTTAACCGGCATCATCCCGCCGTATGCCTCAACCATAATATTCTCCACAATCGCCGCGTTGGCCCGTCCGGTGCGCAAACCATTAATATCTGATTTATAGAAGTCAATAGCCCCTATAAACTCCGGCTTATACTCGCTGACAATGCTCATAATTTTAGATTTATCAGCCCGAGGCTGACCCGCCTTGGGCGGAAGATTTATGATTTAAAATTTACTGATTTTTAATTTAAGATCTAAAATCCAAACACGCCCGGACTCTGCTCTTTTACGCGGAGTGCCGCCATATAAATTGTCGCCGGCGCGTCTTTATCTATCAACAGCGTCGCGGCTACGCGGCTGCCGGGCAACTTTTTGGTAATCCACTTGTTTCCTCCGTCGGTTGATTTATAAAAAGTTGAACCGGTGGAATAATAAATGATTTTACCGTCTTTGGGGTCAATCGCCAAACTGTAGATATTCGTCGTTCCCGGGGGCGTCAAAAGATTTATTTTTTTCCAATCCTCGCCGCCATCAACTGTCTTCAGCAATCCGTAACGGCTCACATGGATATAGGTTCCCGGTTCCGAACGGCTTGGGACAAGGTCTATAAATTTGATATTTTCCGGGAACTGGCCCATCTTTTCATTGACATCTTTCCAATCCGCGCCGCCATTATCGCTCTTCCAGACGCCGCCGCCCATGGTGCCGACATAAATAATTCCGCTGTTAAAAGGATCAAAAATTATCCGCGCAATCCGCGAACCAAAAATATTTATCGGCGTCCAGCTGGCGCCGCTATCGGCGCTCCTGATGAGATCGCCGCCGGATGTGCCGAGATAAATAATATTTCCGTTTGACGGATTTTGCGCCAGCGCCGTCACAACCTGTTGCGGGCGGCTGTCCAGATACACCGCCTGCCAGGTACGGCCGCAATCAATGCTTTTGGCCGCGCGGTTGCCGGAGCCGGAGAAAAGCACGCACTTGTTGCGCTGATCAATTAAAAAAGCATTGATCCCCCCGCCGCCGAGGGCGTCCAAACGCCGCCAGCTTTCCGCGCCGTCATAGGTGTAATAGACGCCTCCCTCGGAGGCGAGGGCGTAAAGCGCCTGATTGTCCGACGGATCCATCACGATTGACTTTATATTCAAACCGGCAATGCTTTTACCGCCGCCAATTGAAGCCATACTTGCTTTTTGCGCCCAATTACCGCCCCGGTCAATTGATTTAAAAACACCGCCATCGGCTTTTGCCGTACCGCCGGAATTAAATTGGATGCATCCGGGACCGAGGAGAACCAACGCGCCGAGGATAAAAAATATAGATAGTATTTTTGTTTTCATACGCCGATGAATCAATTAGCCATACGAAATTTTCGTATTTTCGCGGATTTTTCGCCCGCCCCGCATTGGCGGGCAGGTAATTTCGTATGGATTTAAATTTTTAAAAAAATATTCTTAAAAGCCAGCTCGTAATTTACATTCGCCGAAATCATCTGCCGCGCTTCGTCAAGCCCGTCTTTCAGCAAAAGTATTTTTCCGCCGAAGTCCCGGCTGACGGCCGAAAATTTTTCTTCCAAAAAACGGTGCGCGATCGCCTCGCGATTTCCCAAAGCCGAACTGGCGATATCGCGCAAAACGCCGTTCCAAATATCCAACACGCCGAGCGCCTCGGACACCGCCTCTTCTTTTCCGAATTCGCCCGCGTATTCCTCAACCATTTTGAACCGCGCCGCCAAATTATTTTTGAGCAATTTAATAAACCATTCCGCGCGTTCTTTGTATTCCGTGATTTTTTCCGGCTCGGCCAAAAATTCAATCGCCCGGCCCGGCCGGCCGAGCGCCAGCCGCGAAATTTCCGCGGCCGTTTCACGCGTCATCCCGCGATTCAAGAGGCCGGATAAAATTTCGCTATCCGACACTAAGGTAAAATTTATAACCTGAAGCCGTGAAAAAATCGTCGCCGGCAATGCCTCACGCGATTGAGAAATTAAAATTATCATCACTTTATCGCGCGGCTCTTCCAAGGTTTTAAGCAGCGCGTTGGCCGCTGGCAGGCTTAAAGTTTCCGCGTCGTTGATAATCGCGATTTTCCACGAATCAAGAAACGAACTCAAATTCAAACGATGGATTGTTCCGCGGATCTGGTCAATACTCAAATTTTTCGCGAGTTTTTTTGTTTTGGCGTCAATCTCGCGCTCCAGAACGGTAACATCGGGATGGTTTAAGAACCTGTTTTCATCCACCCCCAAAAGTTCCGCGGCCATTTTTTTCGCAACCATAAATTTACCGACTCCGGCCGGACCGCAAAACAAATATCCATGCGCCAGCCGGCCGGCGTCTTTCGCGGCCCGCAAAAAATCCAGAATTTTTTTATGACCGACTACATCCATATCCCGTTAGAAGTCCTTGGCAATAAAATCTTTATAAAGTTTTTATTGTCTCTAAATAATTGCCAAAACTAATAAAATTATTAATCTAAACCCTGCTCCGTTATCTTTTGACGACAAACTTCTAACGGGACATACTGGTAAATGATACCATCTTTTAACTTAATTGACAAATATCTTTATAATATTGTAAGCTGAAATAGGCGCCTTTTACGCCAAGGGGCAAAAGATGGACGCGAAACGCAAAAACGATCCGTTTTTTAAAATCATTGCCGTGGTATTGACCCTGTTGCTGGCGATGTCTGTTATTGCGCTAATCCTGGTCAAAAATCCGCCCGGTAACAACAAGCCGCCGCGCTTGACGCCGGAAACAAACGCCCCAGTATGTCCGCTGCCGAAGAAGTAACCGCAAACAAAGGAGGATGAAATGGACCGCGGGACCAAGAAACTTATTCTGGTCGTTATTTTGGGCACGCTTCTCATTATTGGCGCCGGACTGGCGGGAATATGGCTCGCGCGACCGCGGGCTGAAAACGATCAAGCCACCGTGGCTCCGGTTCCGATCAAGATTGAACGGAAAAGTTTTAAGGTGGGAGACAACGCCCGCGTTGCCGTCGCGCGCATCACCATCAGCGCAAATCAACTGACCTTGTTCGGCGGCGCCGTGCTTCGCGCCGAAAACGCCGCGCACATAAAACGGCTCATGGAAGCGCCCATGGTGGCTGTCTACGGCCTGTCGGACTATGTTAGAAAGGAAGAGGTTAAGCTGGATGCGGATAATGACCTGGTCCTCGCGCTTCCCTGGATGGTGGCGCTTCGGCCCGGAACCGAAATAATCTTTGAAATCGCCATCGGCATTCAATGTACGCCCGAACTTGAAGCCATAAACGAAAAACTGGAATTCAGTTTAGCGCTCGGCGTCAAAAACCGCGACGGCGCGCCGCTCGCGACCGCTCCGCTCAAAGTCCGAAAGCTCATTACCGTTACCTGCAACCATCAGGTAGAAATCTAAAAACCCTCCGAATTATTTCGGAGGGATTTTTAAATTTATTAGCGCAAGAGCAAGGAGAGTGGTTTTTAAACTATTCGCCTATTCGCGCGAATTAGAGAACAGATTATGAATAAAAAAATTATGAAAGATTAAAATTTTTCGGATGACCACTCGGAAAAATTTATTTTGTCGCTGGCTTTATCCCCGGCCCCGCCGTCATTTGACGCGTGCTTCGGGCCCGAGACATCGCCCCACCAATTTTCCCGCGCGTCCAAAATGACGGCGCCCTGATTTTGCGCGCCAAAGAGAATATTCCCCAAAAAATTATTGCCGCGCAAAACAGCGGAATCCGCGCGCAAACCGTTGGTGTAAAAACCAACGCGGTTGTTTTCAAAAGTGTTACCGGCGGCCTCAAAAGTCATGCCCTCCACGATCATCAGGCCGTAAGTATTGGCGCGAAAAGTGGAATTCCGGACGATGAGCGGCGTTAAATTGGCAGCGCCGGTTTGATTTCTGCCGACAATTCCGGCGTGATTATTTTCAAAAAGAGAATCACTTACGGCGAGCGGTCTCGTGCCCCAAAAAAAGATTGCCCCGCCGCTATTGCCGCCGCCGGTGCTATCGCCGCCGAAATAAAAGTTAGCATACTGAATCACGGCCGGAGCGGCGCCGCCGCTGAAATCCAAATAAGCCCAATCGCCTTTTGCCGGAATATTTACCGCGCCGTCAGTGTCGCCGCCGAAACGGTCATCATACAACGAAGTGAAAATGATCTGATTATCCGCCGTGCCGCGCGCGTCAAGCTCGCCGACAATCAAAAGCCGCGAAGTGAACTGGCCTGTTTTGCTGTAAAAAAATGGTTTAAATTTTATAATCACGCCGGGTTGAATAGTGAGCTTCACATTTTTCTTGATCGTAATATCGCCGACCACAATGTACGGATTATTATCCGGCGTCAAAACGATGGCGTTTCCGACCGGGTCCGGAAAATATGTCCCGCGTTCGGCAACCGTCGCGCCGGTTTTGAGCGTGTGGACGACATAAAGATTGGAAAGATCGGACCAGCGATATCCGTTCCAGGTTTTAACGCCGAAACAATAATAATTATTCGCGCCCAGGCCGGAGACGGTAATTGTCTCGCGGCTGCCGGAATCTTCATTCGGCGATAAAGACGGCGAGACGCGCGCCGCCTGGCTCCACAAGATATTCAAAAGGCAGCCGGTAGGCAAGACCTGCGGCAGATAACGGATGTCGTAAATGGCGTCATCCTCTATCGCCGCGTTTTCGGGCGATGACCAAATCAGCCGCACCGAACTGGTCGTTGTTTCAGTCAGCGCCGCGGCCAGATCAGTGATGCGTCCGGGCTTGGCCTCGGTGTCTATTTCCGGCTCAGACGCGCTTTCGCTGTTTTGCGGATCTGAAGATGCGCGCAAGATGAAATCCGCGGCGTTGTTATCCGTGTCCTCGCCGTTGCCCGCGAGTTCATCCTCGCCGCCCGGCAACATGCTTTCGGCAGTTGATGAGATGCTGGCTTTCCGTTCCAAAGAATTTCCGTTTGATGACAAACCGGGGGCTGGCGCGCCTTCAAACATCGCCGCCTCGCCAAAACCGAGCGCATCAACTGCCGCGCCATTTGCGTCATAAAGCGCGACGGTGTTATTTGGCGCGAGCGACTTGGTGGTGGAATAAATCGCGTCCGGCGTAACCGCGCCGGTGTAATCTGTCGGATGAGTGATTAAATAAAATCCGCGCGCCGAAATGGTGGCGGACGGAAAGGGTCTTAAAAGATTTTCAGACGTTCCGCCGGAGGCGGTAATTCTTGACAATTTCCAGCCGGTGATGTCAACCGAAGAGGCGGTTGGATTATATAATTCCACGAACTCGTCGCCGGCCGTCGCGCCGCCGATTTGAACTTCGGAAATTACCAGATGCGGCAAACGCACCGTAGTTGTCGGCGACTCGGTCCAAACGCCCACATTTCGCGCCCGATCGGTTCCGCGCGCGCGAAAAGCGTACGCGCTGTTATTTTCCCCGAAAAAATTTACGGATGCCTCCGTCGTCGTCGCCAAGCTCTGCCAGACACCCGAAGAACCGCGCCATTCTATATTATATGCGTCAATTGCCCCGGCGATGGCGCTGGAAACGGCGATTTTATCTTCCCCGGACCAGCTGATTTCAAAAGTTGGATTCGCGTGAATTGCTTGAAAATTTATAAACGCAACCGTTGGCGCGACTCCGTCAATCGTAATTTTAATTTCCGCGGACTCGCTCGCGTTTCCCGCCGCATCTTTTGCTTTAATTTTAATTTGATGTTCGCCGGACGGCAAATCCAACTCTTTTGACCAAGCCGTACTGGACGAAAAACCGGTGATGATTATATTTTCAACGCTCACCAAAGAGAGACCGACAATTTCAATGTCAATTATCGCCGTATCCTCCGACTTTTCTCCGCTTAATGTAATTTGATTCTGATTGGTAAGATATTCCGCGCCGGCTGG
>CAYHOC010000064.1:3134-6381 GCA_964358135.1 uncultured Gammaproteobacteria bacterium | reverse complement strand
TCGGCGGGGATTTTTTTGATTTCAAATTTTTTATATCCTCATCTTTTTCAAATACATTCCGGTATGGCTCTTTTTATGTTTGGCGAGGTCGCGCGGGGTGCCGGCGGCGATGATGTATCCGCCCTTGACGCCGCCCTCGGGCCCCAGATCAATAATCCAATCCGCGGTTTTGATCACCTCCAGATTATGCTCAATAATCACAATCGTATTGCCCTTGTCCACCAGCTGATTCAAAACGCCCAAGAGTCGCTTGATGTCATCAAAATGCAAACCGGTCGTCGGTTCATCCAAGATATATAATGTATGGCCCGTGTCGCGGCGGGAAAGTTCGGTGGCGAGTTTGACGCGCTGGGCTTCGCCGCCGGAGAGATTGTTTGCCGGTTGTCCCAATTTGATGTAGCCGAGTCCGACTTCGTGCAAGACGGTCAGTTTGTCGTAAATCAGCGGGATGTCGGCGAAAAACTGCCGCGCTTCTTCAACGCTCATCGCCAGCACATCGGCGATGGTTTTTTCGCGGTATTTTATTTCCAGAGCTTCGGCATTGTAGCGTTTTCCGCGGCATTCGCGGCATTCAATAAAGACATCCGGCAAAAATTGCATCTCGGTGCGGACGAATCCTTCGCCGGCGCAGGCCTCGCAACGGCCGCCGCCCTTCACATTGAAGCTGAATTTTCCGGCGTCAAAGCCGCGCATTTTCGCTTCCGGAATGGCGGTAAACAGATCGCGGATGGCGGTGAACACGCCGGTGTAAGTGGCCGGGTTGGAGCGCGGGGAACGGCCGATCGGCGATTGGTCAATCGTGATTACTTTGTTGACATTCTGCGCGCCGGAAAGGTTTTTGTGCGCGCCGGGTTCGTCTTTCGCGCCGTAAAATTTTTTTGCCAGCGCTTTGCCCAAAATATCAATAATCAAAGTTGATTTGCCGGAGCCGGAAAGGCCGGTGACGCAAACCAGTTTTCCAAGCGGGATTTCCGCGTCAATATCTTTCAGATTAAATTCCGACGCGCCGTGGATGGTTATTTTTTTGCCTGAACCGCGGCGGTAGGTTTTGGGCGTCTCAATTTTTAATTTGCCGGTCAAATACGCGCCGGTCAGGGAATTTTTATTTTGTTTAATTTGCGCGATGGTGCCGGCGGCGACGATTTTCCCGCCGTATTCTCCGGCGCCGGGCCCCACATCAATCAAATAATCCGCCGCCAGCATGGTCGCCCGGTCGTGTTCCACGACGATGATGGTGTTCCCTTGGTCGCGGAGTTTTTTCAAAGTTGAAATCAGGCGGTCATCGTCATAAGGATGCAGGCCGATTGAGGGTTCGTCTAAAATATAAATTACGCCGGAAAGCGAGGAAGTGATTTGCGTGGAAAGGCGGACGCGCTGGGCCTCGCCGCCGGAGAGCGTTACGGCCGAGCGGTCAAGCGAGAGGTAGCCGAGCCCGATGTCCGCGATATTTTTAAGGCGAATCAGCGTTTCTTTAATAATCGGCGCGCCGATTATTTGTTCCGTCTCGCCCCAAGCCGGAGTTTTTCCTTTGGTCATTTTGGGCAGGAGTTCATCAAAAAATTTGCGTGCTTCAACAATTGAAAGATTGACGATGTCCGAGATATTTTTATCGGCAATGGTGACGGCTAAAAGCTCCGGCTTCAGTCTTCTTCCTCCGCAGGCCGGGCAGACGACTTCGCGCATATAGCCCTCAATTTCGCGGCGGATGTAATCGGAATCGGTTTCTTTGTATTTTGCTTCCAGATTTTTTGTTATGCCTTCGTATTTCTCTATTTTTCCGCCACGCTCAGCGTCCCCGCCACGCTCAGCGTCCCCGCCGACATCGTAGGTTTCGTCTCCGGTGCCGGAAAAAATAATGTCCAGCGCTTTTTTGGCGATGGCGGACACGGGTTCATGCATTCCGAATTTATACCTGATGGCCACGGCCTCAAGCAGGCGCATTGATGCCTGCTGATTTCCGGCAATGCGCGTCCAGGGCTTGATGGCGCCCTGGGCCAGGGTGAGTTTTTTATTGGGGATAACCAGCTCGCGGTCAATCACCAGTTTTTTGCCGAGACCGGCGCAGTCCGGGCAAGCGCCGCGCGGATTGTTGAAAGAAAAAAGCGGCGGTTCTATTTTTGGGAGAAGCAGGCCGCACTTCGGGCAGAGAAGCTTGTCGCCCATGATGTGATCCGCATGGCTGTTTTCGCGGTGCAAAATCACCATGCCGTTTCCCCAATCAAGCGCCAATTCCAGAGTGGGAAGGAGCTTGCAAAAATCGGGATTCGTTTTTGCGTTATACGCGGCGATCACCACATCAAGGTCGTGTTTTTTTGAGGCGTCCACTCCGGCTTCGTCAACATCGTCAAGCGATAAAAAATCGCCGTCAAAACGGATATCCTTGAACTTCGCCTTGCGGATGGCTTCGCGTGCCTGTTTGTGCTCGCCTTTTTGTCCGCGGATAACCGGCGCCAGCAAAATTACGCCGCTCGCCGACGGCGGGGCGGTCATTTCAATAATTTTTTTAGCGATGTCTTCCTTTGTCTGCTGTTTGACGGACTCGCCGCAGGAGGGGCAATGCGGAATGCCGACGCGGGAGAAAAAAAGCCGCAGATAATCATAAATATCGGTAATCGTGCCGACGGTTGAACGCGGATTTGAGGAACTGGTTTTTTGGTCAATTGCGATGGTCGGTGAGAGGCCGATAATTTCGTCCACATCGGGTTTGTCCTGCACTTCCAAAAATTGCCGCGCGTAAGATGAGAGCGATTCCACATAGCGGCGCTGGCCTTCGGCGTAAATGGTGTCAAAAGCCAGCGAAGATTTTCCTGAACCTGAAAGGCCGGTGACTACCACGAATTTATTTTTCGGGATATCAACATCAATATTTTTCAGGTTGTGGACGCGGCAGCCGCGGATACTTATTTTATTCATTGTTCAATTGTTACATTGATACATTGTTACATTGATACATTGTTAAGGTTTTTAACAATTCAACAATGTGACAATGTAGCAATTTTTGGAAGTTTATTGGCACGGACATCCATTATTTTTGGCTGACTTTAGGCAAATTATATAAACGGGTGCTATTTAAGTTTAGTATAGCGTAAAATCGTCAAGATGTCCATATACACCACCACAGATTTTATCAGCACAGATTATACAGATTAAATCCGTGATATCTGTGATTAAACTATCTGTGGCAATATAAAGACCCCGCGCTTTGCGCGCGAGGTTTAGACGCCCGCGGTTCTCGGCGTCCTAAGCG
>CAYHOC010000064.1:0-3034 GCA_964358135.1 uncultured Gammaproteobacteria bacterium | reverse complement strand
AGCGTATAAATTATTGTTTGAGCCGCGGCCGATTGTTTTATTATCTCGCGGCAAATTGTTCTGATGTCATTTTTCGCGGAAGAGGAATTTTCCTCAAGTAAATCATCCAAAAATTCTATCGTTCTCACCATATTTCCGGCTGAAGAAAAATCCATTTCCACCGAATAGATACTGCGGCCGTCTCTCCAGAAAGATATTTTGAAATAGCGATTTCCGCCATACAGCGTCAGTTCCAAAACTAATGGGCGGAGAATTTCTTCCTTCGGCCGCCAATCTTGTTCTCCGATGATGTCAAAGACCGTCAGCTGTTTTCCCGCGCGATATCGCGCTTGGTAATCCGATGAAAGGATCGCGGAAAAAATCAGAGAAAAACAAACGGTTGAAAACTGGTCGGCAAATTCAATATAGCTAACATGCGGTAGCGGCTCTTTGGGCATGAAATAATATGCGCTAAAACTACGCCCCGCCGGTTTCGCGATAATTCTTTTAATGCCGTAATCGCGCCACTTGAACATCGTCTCCTCCTTTTTAAGATCGAGACACCCGCCCGCCGCCAAGGTTTTGGCGGGCGTGAAATCCCAGATAGACATCTTGACGATTTTGCGCTACTTTATTTCCTTCATTTTTTTGCCGTAGTCCCGGGTGTAATAAAGTTTCGCGCGGCGGACCTTGAAGGCGCGCACCGGTTCTATTTTGGCGATTGACGGTAATCTTTTTGGGAAGATTTTTTCTACGGCAAAGCCGTTGGAGATTTTGCGGACGGTAAAAGTTCCGTTATTTTTATTGCCGCGGATCGAAAGCACCGTTCCTTCAAAAATCTGGATTCTCTCTTTTTCCTCGCCCTTGGTATTTAATTCCTTGATTTTTTGGTGGATTTTTACGACCATTCCCGGCTTTAGTTCGTCGGGAGTGATTGACGCGCTGGCGGTTGATTTGACGGTCATACCCAGTAAGACAACCTTGACAATAAATTTGAATACGTTGTCTTGATATTAAAAATAATTTCTAATCTGATTGGATGTTTTTCTCTATATTCCCAGCAGGATTTTTGCGCCCCTCGAGGGCGCGGTCAAGGTTGCTCTACTGGGCATATTTTTCTATGTTTAGCTGAATAATTAACTTTATATATCTTACTTTATTTTTTATTTTTTGTCAAGTATTTTAATTGCAGAATGCAGAATTGTTATCCGCGTGAATCCGTTAAACTTTGGGACACCCGATGTCCCGAAGGCAGAATTAACTCTTGGACATCGGGTGTCCCAAAGTTGAAATCCGCGTGAATCCCCGCCTACGTTAAAGCTTCGGCGGGCAGGCGCTATCATCCCTGCCTACCGGACAGGCAGGCGTGGAAATCTGCTTCGTCGCTTCAAAAACATAGGCCAGCGGATATTTTTCGCGGAATTTTATTTTTGGTTTTACCAACTGGAGCAGGGCGTCAAGCGCGCCGACGACCGGCAGAATCAGCATCTTTATAATCCGCGGCGTCAGAAAATCTATTTGATAATAGCCGGCTAAAAACGGTCCGCGGCCGATGGCCTCAATTTTGATATTTTTAAATCCGGCGTCGGAAAAAATTATTTGCAGCTGTTCTTTTGAAAATCTGAAATAATCGTGCGGGTCGGGATGCACATCCATCAAAAAAGGGACGCTGCCGATGATTTTTTGTCCGTCTTTTAAGATTCTTTTTGCCTCGTTCAAAAGATTATCCCGGCTTTTTAAGTGCTCTAAAAGGTTAAAGATGAGGACAAAATCAAAAGAGCCGTCAGTTAGCGGGAGCGGGTCGCGTTCAATATCCAAAACATAATGCGGATTAGACGCGGGCGAAATGTCGGCCGTATAAATTCGCGCCCATTTTACCATTTTAAGAAAGCGGTAATGGCTGGCCCGTCCATCGCCATTTCCGATGTCCAGCATTTTTCCGTAGATTTCTTTTTTCCGGAGCGCGATATTGACCAAAATCCGCTCCACATTCTTCTTCCGCCAAATTTCGGCGATAAAAGTAACGGGCAGGGTCTCCGCAGCCAGTTTTTTCAAAAGATGATAAACGAGCGAAAAATTATAACGGACGAGCAGATTAAATTCCACGGTCCACGGCATTGAATTTTTAAATCCGTATTTTAGATAGACGCGCGGAATCCGCCACAAAAGATAACCGAAAGCGGTTTTGAGCGGGCGAAAAATATCAATCAGAAAAAAAGATGCGAGCGGGAGATTGCCGGTAGTCGCGACTTCGCCGCCAACATATTTTTTCAGGAATTGCCAATAATTTTTTACGCGGCTCTCCGGCCAGTGGTATTCATAGAAATTCTGCAATGTTCCGACAGCATATTTTTTGTCAAAAACCAGCCGGTCGTGAACCTGGTTGCGGAAGCGCGGATTTATTTTGCGGTTGATGAAGCGGATTTGAAATGAAGGATAAATTGAAGCGCGCTTGATTTCGCGCTCGCCGATAAATATTTTTGTCGGCATTTTCCAGACAAGATGGGCCGGTTCAGGATCTTCTGCGGCGCGGCGAATTTCCTCCACGACCTCCGGCGAAAGGGTGTCATCCGAATCCATAAAAAAATACCAGTCGTAACTCGCGGCCTCCATATTTTTCTGGCGGACATTCGCTTTGTCGGTAACACAGGTGAGATTCGGTTCGTCGGTTTCATATTGTTTGATGATTTTCGCGCCGTACTCGCGGGCGATCTCCAAGGTATTATCGGTACTATTTCCATCGCAGATGATAATCTCGGCAAAATCTTTAACCGATTCCAAGCAAGCTCGGAGCGTTTGGCCGGAGTTTAAGGTGAGGATGCCGATGGAGGCGGGGATTTTGTCCATAAATTATTCTAATTATACTAATTGACCTAATTATTCTAAATAATGGCTAACCTTTAAAATTACAAATCCAAAATCTCAAGCTCCGGTATAAATTCCAAATCCAAAATTACAAATTCCAAATAAATCTCAAATTACAATTTCAAAATACAAAACTTGGTATAATCAATTTAGAAGTGCAACTTTGAGTGGTATACTCAAAGGTATATGC
>CAYHOC010000063.1:0-6472 GCA_964358135.1 uncultured Gammaproteobacteria bacterium | reverse complement strand
CTCTGCTGACGCTAATCGGTTTGGCGGACTTGTTTGTCGCGCTGATTGTTTTGGCGCGCCCAATTCGCGTGGTTGTTTTGTGGGCGGCGTTCTGGGGGTTTTGGACCGCTCTTGTGCGTCCTCTCGTCGGCGAGCCAATTTGGGACTTTATTGAACGCTGGGCAAACTGGGGCGCGCCGCTGG
Organism: uncultured Gammaproteobacteria bacterium; assembly: GCA_964358135.1. GTDB lineage: Bacteria > Patescibacteriota > Patescibacteriia > CAYHOC01 > CAYHOC01 > CAYHOC01. Next base: position 6,289 of record CAYHOC010000063.1, on the reverse strand, counting down.
CGTTGTTATTGCTCCTTGGCTGGCCAAAAAGCCGGAGAGAATGGTTTAGCAGATGAAATTACATAGCGGCAAATTATAAAATTGCTTTTATTTTTTCAAAATCTATGTTGTGCCGCCCTCATCGCGTCGCTTCGCCGCATTCGTTCATTTGTTTTGATTGCGCCCGCCTCTTTGACGAAGGTTATATTATAAGATATGATAATATCATACCCCCCAGTATGGGGTAGAGATAAATATAGGGCAATAAAAAATATATGAATCAAGAATTAAAAAAGGACTCAATTAAAAGATTCAATTACATCGTTGGCCACATCAAGGGTATCCAAAAAATGATTGAAAATGATGTTTATTGTATGGATATTCTGAACCAAAACGCGGCCATTGTTGAGGCCGTCAAAAAAATCAATTTGATTATCTTGGAAGCGCATATGAACTCTTGCGTCGCGCGGGCGATGTCCAAAGGAAGCGTGAAAGAAAAAAAGCGCGTTATCGGCGAGCTGATGGATGTTCTGAAATGCAAACATAAATCATAGAATTTATGAATAGGATTATCATTCCAATCCGCGGCATGCATTGCCAGTCCTGCGAGATGCTCGTGGAAGACAACTTAAAAGACATTCCGGGAATAACAAAAGTTGAAGTCAGCCAAAAAAGAAGCCGCGCGGAGATTTATTTTGACGGCGCGGAGCCGGATCGCGGAAAAATTGAAGCCGCGGTTAAAAATGCCGGCTGTGAAGTTGGCGGAAAGGATAAGGCGCCGTGGTTTTCAAAAAACCCCGTAGATTATAAAAATCTTTTGCTCGCCGCGATAATTTTGGGAGCGATTTATTTTATAGCGAAAAAATTCGGGCTCTCAGGATTTAATTTTAATACGGAAAACGCCGGGCTCCTGATTGTCTTTGCTGTCGGGCTTGTTGCCGGAATTTCCACTTGCATGGCGCTGGTCGGGGGCCTGGTACTCGCGCTTTCGGCGCGCCATGCCGAGCGCCATCCGAAGGCAACCGCGTTCCAAAAATTCCGCCCGCATCTATATTTTAATCTGGGCCGAATCGGCGGTTTCGCGCTTTTCGGCGGCCTGATCGGCGCCATTGGTTCGGCGTTAAAGCCGTCGCCGAATATGTTAGGCATTTTAACGGTGGTGGTCGGCGGAGTGATGATTTTTTTGGGGCTAAAGCTCACAGAAATCTTTCCGGCGCTGAAGGAAAAGACCTTTTCTCTGCCGAAGAGCATTTCGCGGTTTTTGGGAAGGGGAAACGGCGACGGTCAATACAGCCACCGCGGGGCGGCAACTTCCGGCGCGTTCACTTTCTTTTTACCATGCGGTTTTACGCAGGCAATGCAGCTTTACGCCGTCAGCAGCGGGAGTTTTTTTCGCGGCGCGCTCATTATGTCGCTTTTTGCGCTGGGCACATCCTTGGGATTGCTCGCCGTCGGCGCTCTCTCGGCGGTCTTTAAGGGAAAAAGCGCGCGCTTATTTTTTGCCGGCGCCGGTATCACGGTAATCTTTTTTGGCTGGGTGAATATCGCCAACGGCACCCAGCTTTTGGCTTGGCCAAAAAACTCAGTTGACGCGGCTGGTTTTAAGTATGGCGATTTTCAAGAAATAAGAATGACGCAATACGCCGGCGGTTATGCGCCGAATATTTTTCATGTGAAGCGCGGCATGCCGATCAAATGGATTATTGACTCAAAAACCGCCTATTCCTGCGCCAGTTTTCTCGTGATGCCAAAGTTTGGCATCAGTCAACCGCTTCAGTCGGGCGAGAATATAATTACTTTTACGCCAACCGAGGTCGGTGAAATTTCATTTTCTTGTTCCATGGGGATGTATCGGGGGAAGTTTATCGTGGAGTAATATTTTTTATGGTATTTTTTAAGAAGAAATGCATTGTCTGCAATATGGAGACGGCGAAAGGCGCGGAGATAAAAAAACACGCTACTTATTTTTGTAGCGAGGATTGCGTTAAGAAATACGAAGAGATGCTGGTTGAGGCGAAGAAAAAAGTCAATTTGGATAACTGCTGTTAACCACAGATTTTTCGTCACAGATATCACGGATTAACTTTCTTAATTTCTTTAAGCAATGTATCAATTGGCGGGCGATCAAGATAATCTTTTCCGATATGCGAATAAATAATATCCTTCTTTCTATTTATTAAAAAAACTGCCGGCAGAATTTCTTTCATGTCTTTCGGTTGCGTGAATCCGTAAAGTCCGAAGATTTTCCAGTCGGAATTCGGCAGGACAGTGAATTGAAGCCCCAAAAAATTCACCATCAGACTGGCCTCAAGCGGCCGGTCGGCGGAGACGGCAACAACTTTGATGCCGGAAAAATTTTTAAGATTATTATTAATTTCCGCCAGTTGTTCGCGGCAGTGGTCGCACCAATAGCCGCGATAAAAAATCAGCAAAACCGGATTTTTCTTGAGCGTTTTGTATAAATCAAAAATTTTCCCCGAAGGGTCAACGACGGAAAAATTAGGCGCTTCCTTTTTCATATAAGCTCATAATAACATAAAATATGACAATTAAAAAGGTATCTTATTATTTTATCGCCATTGGGGCGATCGGTATTGCAATAGTCGCTTTTTGGACTTATGACCGTTATTTTAAAAAAGAAAAACCGGCAATTTTAACATACCAAGTCCAGCGGGGAAATATCGAGGAAGCCATCAAGGTCAGGGGCGAGGTGGTGCCGGAGACGGAATTTGATTTGGGATTTACTTTTTCCGGCATTGTGGACCGGATCTTCGTCAAAGAGGGTGATTCGGTAGCCATGGGCGCGAGTTTGATAAAATTGGACACTACGGATTTAGGGTTGGAATTAAAGAGGTTAGAGGCGCTTTTAACGCAAAGCCGGAGCAATTTAGAAAAACTGCAAGCCGGCGCCACCCTTGAGGATATCCGGGTTTTGGAAACGGCAGTTGAAAATTCTCGAGTCGCGTTTAGCGACGCCGAAGCCAATTTGGAAAAAGTAAAAAATAAAGCCAATGCGGATTTAAAAAGTGTTTACGACGCGGCTCTGACGGCGTTGGAAAAAACGGTTAATGCCGCCAGAAATTCTTTGTACACCTTGACCGACATCCAGTTTTCTCATTTTGCCGCCACCAACCAGGATTCCATCAATATCGCCAACGGCAAAGCCGAGGCGGTGCTGGCTCTTTTGGGCGGAACGGACGGCGGCCGGGCGCTCTCTTCGGCAATCAGTAATTTAAATGGCGGGGCTTTCGGTTCGGTGGGAGAAGCCCTGGCCGATCCTTCATATACCAATATTGACCGGGCGCTGTCGGTAACGCTTTCCGCTTTGCATAAAGTAAAAAGCGCGCTTTATGCTGTCCCCTTGATAACCGACTTGACGGCAACGGAAAAGACAAATTTAAGTTCGGAAAAGACAACAATCAATACGGAGATTGCCAACATTTCGGCCAAGGAGCAGGCGATTTCGGTTCAAAAAGCATCTAATCTAAGCTCCGTTAAGACGGCGGAGACCAATGTTAATAACGCGAAGTCGGCTTTAGGGTTGGCGGAAAGCAATTTAAATTTTAAAAAAGCCGGCGCGAGAAAAGAGGATATTGATATCGCCAAGGCCCAGGTAGAGGAGATACAAAGCCAGGTCGGGGCGGCGCAGGATCGGCTCAAAAAAGCCGTCATCAAAGCTCCGGCTCCGGCGAAAGTTACAAAAATCGGGCTGGAGAAAGGTGAATTGTACCAACTCGGACAAGTGGCCGTTTCTTTATCAACCGCCGGACATAAAATTCAATCTGATGTTTCCGAATTGGAAATCGGCAAGGTGCGCGAGACCGACGGCAATGATGTTGTTATCAAGCTTGACGCCTTTCCCGGAACCGAATTCGTCGGCAAAATTTTATCGGTCGAACCCCAAGAAATTTTAAAAGAGGGTGATAAATATTATACCGTTAATATTTATCTGGAACTGCACGGCGAAAAAGTCCGTTCGGGTATGAGCGCCGATGTGATTATCAAAATCTCTTCCAAAAAAAACATTATCAAGGTTCCCGAATATATGCTGGAAAAGAGCGACGAAAAAACGACGGTAAAAATTTCGGATAACGGACGGATGAGCGAAGCGGAAGTGACGACCGGAATTTCCGACGGCGAGTTTATAGAAATCACCGGCGGTTTAATTGAGGGTCAAACTATTGTAACAGCGGGCGAATAAAATGGCGGCTAATCAACAAAAGGACAAAATAATTGATCCGGTTTGCGGGATGGATTTGGCGGGGTTGGAAGATTTGGAAAAATTTGTTTTCCAAGAGCGGGAATTTTATTTTTGCGGCCGGGCCTGCCAGGCGAGATTTACCGGTAACCCGCAAAAATTTTCGGGCGCGCCTTTTGTCCGATTGGATAATGTCTGGAAAATCTTCAAAATCGGCGAGATCGAAACAAAGGTGCTCTGCGGATTAAGCTTTAATATCTGGCAGGGTGATTTTGTGGCGATGATCGGCGCGAGCGGTTCGGGTAAAAGTACGGCTCTTAATATGCTCGGATTTCTGGATCGCCCGACTTCGGGCAATATTTTTTTAAAAAATACGAATGTCGCCGAGCTGGATGATGCGACGCGGGCTGAAATGCGTTCCCGCACTTTCGGCTTTGTTTTCCAGCAATACAATCTGGTTCCATGGCTGACGGCGGAAGAAAATGTCCTTTTGCCGACAATTTTTGCCGGGCGCGCGGCGACGCGGGAGAAGGCGTCGGCGGATTTTGAAATGATCGGCCTAAAAGAGCGAATGACGCATCGGCCGTTTGAACTATCCGGCGGTGAACAACAGCGGGTGGCGCTCCTTAGGGCTTTGACTAATAATCCGGAAATTATTTTAGGCGATGAGCCGACCGGCAATCTGGATTCGGCCACCGGAAACAAAATTTTGGACATTCTCATTAATCTTAACAAACGGGAGGGCAAGACCCTGGTGATTGTCACGCACGACGCCGATATCGCCGAGCGCGCCGATCAAATTATTACCATCAAGGACGGGCGCGTTTTTAGAAACCATCACGCCAAAGAAACATATACCGAGTAATTGCGGACATCACATTATGAAACTGCACTCAATAATCAATAAAAATGGCAATCTGCTTGTTTTTCGCGCGAAAAAATCCTCAATATGCTTAAAAATCTTTTAATTTTGACGATGAAGGGCATCAGATATCGGCCGATGAGAAGCTGGCTCACTATTTTAGGTATTGTCATCGGCATCATGCTGGTGGTTATTATTTTGGCGTTGAGCAACGGCATTAAAAATACGATTGCCGGAGCTTTGCAGACCTTCGGTTCGGACCTGATCATCATCTTCCCCGGTAAAGAGAATAATCCCATCGTCGGATTTTTGGCGGGGCAAAAATTCAAAGAGAGAGACCTATCGGATCTGGAGAAAATTAACGGCGTCAGATTTGCCGTCCCGATGGGCATCGGCAATTTGAATATTGAATATAAAGGAGAGGTAAAATCAACAATGATTCATGCCGCCAACTGGAAAAAATACGTGGAAGTATTGGAGTCGTCTCAAGGCATTAAACTGGAAAAAGGGCGCTGGCCGGAAAACGACGCCGTTTCCGAAACGGTTTTGGGACACTTGGTCGCTAAAACACTTTTTAAAAAAGCAGTATCGGCGGGAGATGAAGTAATCATTAAATCAAAAAGATTTAAGGTGGTCGGTATTCTTTCCGAGATTGGCGAGCAGATGCTTGATAATGTTGTTTTTCTTTCTTTGGATATGCTGGGTAATTTAACCGATTCGCGCGGCGCGTCCAGCGCTTTAGTAAAGGCCGCGCCCGGCGCGGATATTAATTTGGTCGCTCAACAAGTAAAATTTCAGCTTTCCAAACAGGAAGTGGTCCGGGATTTTTCGGTCTTGACTCCGGATAAAGCTGATCGTTTGATTGATAATGTTATCTCAATCGTTGAGTTGGTTTTAATGATCATCGCGCTGGTGTCTTTAGTGGTGGGGGCGGTCGGCATTATGAATACGATGTTCACCTCTGTTTTAGAGCGAACAAAACAAATCGGCATTATGAAAGCCGTCGGCGCTTCCGGCGACGCTATTTTATCGTTATTCCTGATAGAATCCGGTATGATCGGCTTGGTTGGCGGAGCGCTGGGAGTTATCCTTGGGCTAATTGCTTCGTATATTATCGGTTTGATTGCCGCCGCGTTTGGCGTGCGCGGTTTATTTTCTTTCGCCACCCTGGATTTTTTGGGCTTCTTTGTCGTTTTATTTTTAACCTTTATCATCGGCGTTCTCTCGGGCGTTTTGCCGGCGCGACAGGC
>CAYHOC010000062.1:5010-6587 GCA_964358135.1 uncultured Gammaproteobacteria bacterium | reverse complement strand
GGGACGCTTTATATATCAGGAGCGACATCAACTTTTACAAACGGCATCAATGCTTTGGCCTTGAATATCACCGGCAGCACCACCTCCACTTTTGCCGGAAAAATTTCCGCGGCCGGAGGAATTACGGCTATTTGCTCCGGCGCTTGTCTTGATATTGCTGAAGAATTTATCGCTTCCGAAACCGTTGAACCCGGGGATCTTTTGGAACTGGACACCTCAACTTCCAGTCCGGCCGTGGTCAGAAAATCAACTGCTAAATACTCATCTCAAATCATTGGCGTGGTCTCATCCGAACCGGGCATCATTTTGACCGGGACGGAAACCGTGATCGGCATCACCAAGGTTAGCGCCGGCGAGCGGCCGCCGGTCGCTTTGGCTGGCCGCGTGCCGTTGAAGGTTTCCACGCAAAATGGGCCGATTGCCGCGGGCGATGAGCTTACCGCTTCCGATATTCCGGGCGTGGCGATGAAAGCCAAGGAACCGGGCCGGGTTATCGGAACGGCGCTTGAAAGTTTCGGCAATGGTCGGTCGTCAGGTGTCTCCGCCGAAGGCGGATCCGCCTCTGGCGGAAATGGTCAGGTGTCAGGTGTAATCATGGTTTTTGTCAATCCCGGTTGGTCATTCGGGGAATTGACGGCGGATGATATCGGCAACGACGATTTTCCGGATTTCTCATTGTCAGGATTGTTGGATAAATTCACTCTCGCCGTTAAAAACAGTTTGCGCAAACTGGGGCTGATTGTTCAGAATGGCATTGCGAAAGTTAAAGAGGTGATTGCCGAAAAGATTACCAGCGACGAGATTCAAACCAAGAAACTTTGCATTGATGATGTCTGCGTGACCAAAGACGAATTGAGAACATTGCTGGAGCGGGCGCGGGTAGAATCGGCGCCGACTTCGGCGCCATCCGAAAATATCAGTGATAATCTGCCAGAAATCAGTGGCAATCCAACTATTCCAAGTGAACCCGACGCGTCTTCGGCGTCCGGGTCGCCCGAAGTAACCAATCCGGAGACAACCCCGCCAGCCGCCGATAGCGCCCCGCCGGATGTCGCGCCGGACACCTCTCCTTCCGATAACGCGACTCAAGATGAACCCCCGCCGGGAAATCCGGATCAACCCTAAAACCCAAAAGTCATCAGTTGCAACGGAATAAGAGGTTTGGTATCATGAACTTATAGTGAGTTTTTCAATTAGCGCCTTTCAAAGCCCCGCCGAAGCGGGGGAATATAATATCATTGCCCAGCTTTAGCTGGCTTAAAATTAACGCCAATAAATTGCGGACAGCGCGGTTTATTGGAAAAAAATTATGTTAAACAAACTCGCTCTGCACTGCGAAGCGCTTCATCGCCGTCAGGTGCATCTGGCGGTCGTCGGCATTGCCGTTGCCGCTTCGGTGGGACTATACTTTGTCCTCCCGGTGTTACTTTTGGCGGAAGAGATTGCCATGTCCACGCCCGTCATCCACAGATTCAAGGTCGCTTACGCGCAGGATTATGTGGCGCCGACCACGCAGCAACAGCCGGTGGAACAACCACAACAGATGGTACCGCAAACCCAGCCGGTTTATCCGATGC
>CAYHOC010000062.1:0-4910 GCA_964358135.1 uncultured Gammaproteobacteria bacterium | reverse complement strand
CAAACCCAGCCGGTTTATCCGATGCCTCCGGGCGTAACATGCCAAAAGGGGGAGGTTTATACAAAAAATGATCAAGGTAAAATAACCTGCGTTCGGATGGATAATTCAGCCGGCGGTCAGATGGGTCCGCAAGGACAGCAAATGGGTCCTCCGCAGGGACAACAGATGGACACCAAGGAACAGCAAATGGGCCCTTGGGGCGAAGCGCCGGAAATGCAGGAAGAATTTGTTGACCCGCGCGAAATTAAAAATGCCCAGCGCGATGCCGCCAGAATGAAAGCGGAACTCAAACGGTTTAGCGCCAAGCTTAAAAAGCTTCCGAATGCCGCTGAAGATGTCCAGAAAATTAATGACATCCTGGCTAAAATCGCCGAATTTGAAAAAAATCTCAAGAATCCGACCGAGGAAATGAGCATCCGCGACATTCTCCGTGATTTTTATGAAAATAATTATTGGGACCAAGTAAATCAATTCCGCGCGAGAATTGAACTTCCAAACGAGATCAAAAATTACACCAAAGAATTAACCCGCGTCGCAAAACTGGTTACTAATAAAAGTTTTGCCAAGCTTGGTTTTGATATGGCCATCCTAAAAGGCCGCTTGGATGAGATGAAAGCCGCCATGGCTGATGTTCAGGCAAAATACAATGCCGGTGATTTTGAAGACGCAATGGAGGCAATGAATGATGTCCGCGAAACCGGCCATCCGGGCGAAGTCCAGGGCGTGATGTATCAGGTTCGCGATATTATGCAGAGGGTCAAGGCCTTGCGTTCAAAAGACATTCAAGCCCAGATTCAGGAAATCATCCAGCCGATTATTGATTCCTTTAATGAAGGCGATTTCCGGGAAGCCAATATGGCGCTGCAGGAGGTTACCGGCGTCTTGATGAAAATGCAGTCAAAGATTTTGCGAATGAATGTGGCCGATGACGCGACCAACGAAAAATTTGAAAGATTGCAACAGCTGATTGAGGAGAAGCTTGGCAACAAGCAGGGCGCGGAATCGCGATCTGAAAAAGAATCAAAGCCGGCGCCGATGAATGAGCCGGGATAAAATCCGGATACTAAAAACTCCTCCGCCGAATTTGCGGGGGAGTTTTTGATATTAAAAAAGGCACACGGTTGGGTGTGCCCTTGGTGATATTATCGTCTGCATTTTCCCTGCGGAGGCGTTTTTCCGCGGTTGCAGAGTTCAAGAATCTCAATCGCCTTCTCCATCTCCGCATCGGATTCTTTATCTTCCGACGCGGGAATTTCTATCGTCGGAATCACGCCGATTTTGTGGACTCGCGTTTTTGAGTTTCCGACCAGAAATTCAAAGGTTGTCAGGATGAGCCGCGAGCCGTCGCTAAGCGTGAAAACCGCCTGCCCGACGCCCTTCATATAAGTTTTCTGTCCGATGAGAGTATAGCCCCAGTCCTTGAGCGTTCCGGCAACAATTTCCGAGGCCGAGGCGCTGTTCCCGTTGACGAGGACGACGATATTTATTTTTGAGAGGAGCGCGGGAAAGAATCCGCACCTTAGAGGCCGGCAAACTACGGCTCCGCCGCCCTTTCTTGTTCGGATGGTGAGCAGGGTGTCGCCACGCTTCGCGAAATTCATGAGAACGGCGAGCGCCTGATGAAGATCTCCGCCGAAGTTGTTTCTTAAGTCCAGAACAATTTCCGTTACGCCGCGTTGGAGCAGGTTCTTGGCCGCTTTGCCGAACTGTTCGCCGGAATTGGCGTCAAACGCGTTAATTTTGATGACGCCGATTTTTTTGTTTTCCGGAAGGACATTTGACTTTACGGATTTAATCACGATGACCGCGCGAACGAGGATGAACTCAAGCGGCTGGGCGGCGTTTTTGCGCCGGATGGTCAACGAAACCTTTTTACCGACCTCGCCGCGCAGGAGCGAAACAACCTCTTCTTTGCTTTTCGGTTCCTTGCCGCTCACTTTCAGGATGATGTCGCCGGATTTGATGCCGGCGGCCTCGGCCGGTCCGCCTTCAATCGGAGACACGACGATAAATTTGTCGTCCTTCATTTCAAACTGAATCCCGACGCCGCCGAATTTTCCTTCCATATCGGCGTCAAACTGTTTTACTTCTTCCGGGGTAAGATAGCGGCTGAATTTATCGCGGCACCTGTCGCTGGTCCGCATCGCCAGCATTTCGCGGGCGCAGACCACGAGATCTTGCGGCCGCTCCAGCGCCTCTTCGGCGTAAAGCCGGATAATGTCGTAGAAGATCGCCTGCTGTTCTTTGATGGCTTTGTCTTCTTCCGGGGTGATGCCGTTATTTTTTTTGCCCGCCGACCCCAAAGGGGAGCCCTCGGCTTCGGCGGGTGCCGCGGCATCGCGAATTTTTTCCCAAGATTCGTTTCTGACTCCGCTTCGGCACGAGCAGCCAAGGGCGCTTGAAATCACGATACTGACAATCAGCAAGGTCGTTTTTTTCATCGTCCGCCTCCTGTGGTTCGCCGATAGGCGCTATTTGTAAAGACGCAAAATTTTGCGTCTCTACGAGATTGTAAAATGAACTACGAGCTGGTTTCAAAACCCTATTTCTGTTGCAATCGCTGATTTTTGACTGCGACGGCGTCAGATTTCGCAAAATGTCCTCACCATAGCTATGGCTATGTTTCCGGGCATTTTGCTCATCTTCCTTGTCTCGTCCAAAAATCAGCAATTTCACTACGAAAATGGTTTTGAAACCATCTCTATATCTATCTCATCATTTTGGGGGCGGGTTTGTCAAATAAGTGGCCCTACGAAATTACGAAATCATACGAAAATACGAAAATTTCGTATTTTCGTAACCTTTTCGTAATTTCGTATGGGTGTTAATTCGCATTTAGACATCTAATAATCTAAGTTTGGGTCTAAGTTTGGGTCTATCTTGACCTCATAAATCTTTTACGCTAAGCTATCTGTAGTCCTTCACAACAAGGAGCAGGCATGCGGACGCTCGCGTTTCTCGTCATTCTGTTTCTGCCGGCCGCGGCTTCGGCAAATCCCTGCAAGGGCGCATCTTCTCTGCGGTGCGAAAATATCCTGGCCGACAGATTCAATCTTTCGCGCATCTCCAATCTAAAAATGTTGAAACGGTTTGTGGAGCGCGGGCGTTTGGTTCGGGTTCCCGATTCCGACAAGCGTTATCATCTTGACGAGCATTTGGGCGAGCACGACGCGGCCAATCGCGAATTTTACAAATACGCGCGGCCCGACACGCGGGATTTCATCGAGCGGCTTGGCGAAGCGTTCAGGGAGCGATTCGGCCGGTCCATTAAAATAACTTCGCTGGTGCGGACGCGCGAGTACCAAAAGCGTCTGCGGAAAAATCCCAATGCCGCGCCGGTCTGGGGCGACAAGTCGTCAACCCATCTGACGGGCGCGACTTTTGACCTTTCGTTTCGCGAGATGAGCGATGCGGAAATCGCCTGGACATGGGATTATCTTCGGCGCGAGATGCGCCGGGGCCATCTTTATGCCATTAAGGAAAAATACGGCGGATGTTTTCACATCATGGTTTTTCCGGTGAGAAAGAGGAGATAGCCATGGACGAATACGGCGGTTGGTTAAAGATATTCGCGCCGGCCGAACAGTTGATAATTTTACAGATTATTTTTTTCGCGGTGATCGGAATAATCGTTTTGTCCTTGATTGGCGCCGGACTGATGGCCATCGGCGGATGTCTTTGGGATTGGGGATGCAATGTTAATTACCGCGCGAAGGCGAGAAAAAAAGAATGATGAATGGGCGGTTGTTTTTGGGGCTCGCGGATAGGGACTCTTGACAGGTCGCGGCCTCGGGTTGTAAGATATAAATCACCAGCTCCCATCGGGAGAAGGAGAAGCATGAGTGAGAGGGGTAAGATTATTACCGGAGTGCTTTTGGGCGTCTTTTTCGTCGCCGTTTCCATTGTAATGGTAATGGCGTCGTGGTCTTGGATGACTGTTTTTATCATAGCAATTCTTTTCATGGCGTGCGGCAGCCTATGCCGCCTCATTGTGGAAGATTAAACCGGCTCCCAACGGGAGGAAAGGAGGAGAAGCATGAGCAGGTGGGTGATTATGATTGCTTTGACGCTGTTCGTCGTTGCCGGCATGCCGGCGTTCGCTTCGGCCACGCCCGAGGTCGGTGACCCGGCTTCGCAGGTCGTGAAGGCCAAGAAGGGCAAGAAGGCGAAGCACCTGAAGAAGCACCACAAGAAGGTGAAGAAGTCCAAGAAGCATGCGAAGAATGGCCACAAGAAGGTCAAGAAGCACGTGAAGCACTGCAAGAAGTGCCATAAGGCCAAGAAGTAGTCGTTCATTCTGACTCGGGATATAATCCCGGGTCTTTTAAAAAGGAGGAAGATATGGGCGCGACGGCATCCGCACTTGAAGAGGAGTTCATGCATGTTGTTCTGTCGGATGATGTGTCGGATAAAGAGGTTCTGGAACACTGGCTATGGACATCACATTATGAAACAGCATTAAGAAGCAACAAAAATGAATGAAGCGCGAAGTTTTGGAGTTTGAAAAAACCGCAAATGTATTAGCTCTACATTGAGGATTTTTTCAAACGAAAAACAAGCGATTCGTCATTTTTGTTGTCTTATGGAGTGCGGTTTCATGATGTGATGTCCATAAGGTTCGGAATCGGCGACGAAGATGAATCTCGGAAACACGCCATGAGTCTTCTCGGGGCAAATCGTCCGGCTGTTGTTAAGATGATTAAGGAGTTCGGCTACTAATCCGGGCCATTCACCGTAAGACCTCGAAAGGGGTCTTTTATATTTTTTGCCAACCACCCAATGTCTAATTTTTCCGCACCCATACGCGTATCTTATGCTATAGCATCAGATACACGTAATATCATTGATAGCTACTCAAGGTTTTTTATTCTTGACGCGCAATAATTTTGATGTTAATGTAGATGCGTGTT
>CAYHOC010000061.1:1603-6607 GCA_964358135.1 uncultured Gammaproteobacteria bacterium | reverse complement strand
AGCACCGGCTCGGTAATTTCAAATTCACCGTAAATTTTATCGCGATAGAACATATACTCGTCTTCCTCCCCTTTATACTTCCGTTCCGAGCGGGCGAGGAATGGAAAGGCGGGGCGGGGTAAAAATAAGTTACCTCCCCTCACCCTCGCAGTCCTCACTCGTTCGGACAGCGAGTACTAAGGAGGGGAGATTATATATATTTTCTCCCCTTCAACTTCTCCGGTAGATAATCCTGATTTTCTTGATAATCGTATTCGGGAGAATATTTGTAATCTTTTCCGTAGCCCAAGCCCTTCATCAGCTTGGTCGGCGCATTGCGGATATGAAACGGGACCGGCTCGTTGGGGAGATTTTGAATATCCTCCTGAACTTTTTGATAGGCCTCGTAGATTTTGTTGGACTTCGGCGCTTTGGCGAGATACGCAACGGTTTCGGCCAAAACGACATTGCATTCCGGCATCCCGATAAAATGCGCGGCCTGATACGCCGCCACCGCCTGAATCAACGCCCGCGGGTCGGCCATGCCCACATCCTCAGCGGCAAAACGGATCAACCGGCGCGCGACATAAAGCGGATCCTCCCCGCCCTCCAGCATCCGCCCCAGCCAATAAATCGCGGCGTTGGCATCGCTTCCGCGCATGGATTTGTGGAGCGCGGAAATAATATTATAATGTTCCTCGCCAGCCCGGTCATATAAAAGCGATTTGTTTTGCAAGGCCTCGGAAATTAAATTTTTATCAATGAGGATTTGTCCGTCCAATTTTTGCTTCAATTTTACGGCGATTTCTAAAGCGCCCAAGGCCTTGCGCGCGTCGCCGGATGCCACATTCGCCAAAAAATTGGCCGCCTCTTCTTCCAGTTTGATATCAAGATTGCCAAGCCCGCGCTCTTTATCAACTAACGCGCGGCAAATGATGAGCTTGATGTCCTCCGGCGCGAGCATTTTTAAAACAAACACCCGGCTTCGCGAAAGAAGCGCGCCATTAACTTCAAAGCTCGGATTCTCGGTAGTGGCGCCGATGAGGATGATAATTCCCCGCTCCACAAATGGCAAAAGCGCATCCTGCTGGGCCTTGTTCCAGCGGTGGATTTCGTCAATAAATAAAACAGTTTTCTGGCTGTTGAATTGCAAAAGCTCGGCCGCGGATTTAAAAATCTTCCGCAGATCTTCCAATCCCGACGAGGTAGCCGATATCTCGTGAAACGCCGACTTGGTGATCTTGGCAATAATATGCGCGAGCGTCGTCTTGCCGGTTCCGGGCGGCCCCCAAAAAATCATGCTTGGCACTTCGTCTTTCAAAATCAATTCGCGGAGCAATTTTCCGGCGCCGGCAATTTCATCCTGCCCGACAAATTCCTCAAAATTTACCGGCCGCATCCGGTCGGCTAAGGGTTGGTTTTGATTCATATTATTCTCCTCCCCTTACAAAGGGGAGGCGCGGAGGGGTTTTAAATTCCCACCGGATCTCCTAAATCTTAGGCCTTTTGGACAACTTAGTCAAACCAAAAATTTGCTATCTAGTTAAATACGAGTTATCATATTATAATATGAAGATTACTCTTTGTTCCAGCGCAAAATTTTTTGACCGGCTTTGGGATATTAAAGCCGCACTTGAGGCCAAAGGCCACGAAGTCTTTTTGCCGAGCATGAAAAATTATCACGATTTGGAAGAAACCGCGCTCGCCAAAATCCAGTACGATTTGATCAAAGACCATTTTGCTAAAATCGACCAATCTGACGCCATTTATGTTGTGAATTATGAAAAGAACGGCATCCGCGGATACATCGGCGGAAACTGCTTCTTGGAAATCGGCAAGGCGTTTGATAAGGGTATCCCGATATTTTTATTTGACGAAGCATCAAAAGAATCCCCTTATCGCGAAGAAATTATCGCCATGCAACCGGTTGTTATCGGCGAGGACTGGAACAGACTGAAATCTTAACAATTGAACCCCAAGTTTTTGGGGATTGGAAAAAAATAATCTCATTGCCCAGCTTTAGCTGGCTAAAGCCAGGTAATCAATTAATATATGGAAGAAGCAAAACTATCCATGCCGCTCATCGGGAAAAAGCTCCCCGATTTTGAGCTCAAGGCATATCACGACGAAGCTTTTATAACGATCAAGTCGGCCGACTACCGCGGAAAATGGCTAATCCTATTTTTCTATCCCGCGGATTTTACCTTTGTCTGCCCGACCGAGCTTGGAGATTTAACTAACTATTATCCCGAGTTCCAAGATAAAGGCGCGGAGATACTAAGCGTTAGTACCGACACCCAATTTGTGCATAAAGCCTGGCACGACGGATCTGAAACGATTAAAAAGATTAAATTTCCGATGCTGGCCGATACGACCGGCGAGCTTTCCCGCGCCCTTGGCGTCTATATTCCGGAAGAAGGCCTGGCATACCGCGCCAGTTTTGTTATTGATCCCGACGGCATAATTAAGGCCTACGAAGTGCATGATAATTCTATCGGCCGCAGCGCCGCCGAACTCTTGCGAAAACTTCAAGCCGCTAAATTTGTCCGCGAACACGGCGGCGAAGTTTGCCCGGCCAACTGGAAGCCCGGAGAAAAAACCTTAGAACCCGGAATCGATCTGGTGGGAAAACTTTAACCAAAATCAAAAATCCCCCTCGCCCCGCAAATGCGGGACGGGAGGGATTTAAGATTTGTTTAGCTTCTTCCGCCGTATGAGGGCTTGCGATTGCGAAGACACTCGCGGCAACGGATGGAATCTAAACGAGCCGGGTCCGGATTGAAAGGTAACTTGTCAATCGGGGCTCCGCAGTCGCAACACTTGATGTTCATTGCTGAAACATCGTGAAGCTCGCGCGGAACAAAACCGCCTTGATTTTGATAAGCCATATTTTTGAGCGCAGATTCGGGCTTCCCCTTCTCCCGCTCTGTTCTTATTTGTTAACCGACCTTTGAGCAGTTCACCCCCGCACCTATTTTGATGCGGATGAAAACTTTACCCGGTAATCGGGCCCCTACGCCGTCATCGCTAATTTCTCTTGATTAGGATGTTTTAGCCGTGGGGGTAAAATCTAACTTAGATGACCTATCGTTTTGTGCCCAAAGGGCTTTTTGGACGGTCTTTCGCTTAAACTTTACTATGAGAGTAGTATAGCACAAATCCGATATTTTGTCAAGTCCACATATATAAACCCTCAATTAGCTGACATTATTACATCAGATAAAAGCACTAAGACCAAATAAGACGCCTCGTCAGATAACAAAAATTTTATTATAATAAAATTTTTGTAGCGAACTTCTAACGGGGTCAATACCGGATTGACTTTTCTGACCAAATATAGTATATTTGATAGGTATATTATTGACCGCGTACTTCAACCATGCGGGCGTAGTTCCCCGCCGGGGCGGGGTCCGCCTCCGGCGGAAAATGGTATAACTGCGGTCTCCAACCCCGCCTCCTCTACCCACCTTCCATCTTTTAAGAATCATCTGAAGCGAAGCGGCTTGCGCCTCCCTTCTAACAAAGAAAGAATCAAAGATGCTCAGAGGGGGCGGGGCGATTCCCTCCGCATAATAAAATCAATCTTTCATCTATTTGGCACGGACGGGCGTAGTTAAATGGTATAACTGCGGTCTCCAAAACCGCTGTCAGGGGTTCGATTCCCTTCGCCCGTGCCAAATAGATGAACCGGTTAAATGTATTATGTTTATTTGCTGAAAAGCTCAAAAGATAATGGCTACTATGTTGGCTATGCCGCAGATTTAAAACAAAGATTTCTTGAACATCAAAAAGGTAAAGTACACTCAACAAAAAATCGACGACCGCTGGAACTGTTCTACTACGAAGCATATTCTGAACAAAAAATCGCGCAGGAGCGGGAACGGAAGCTGAAACAATTCGGTTCATCCTACCGCGGTCTCCTAAATCGTTTGTAGTAAATTTGCCAGCATAGCTCAGCGGTAGAGCAACAGTTTTGCCTGCCCTCCCACCAATTTGCCGAGGTAGCTCAGCTGGCAGAGCAACAGTTTTGTAAACTGTAGGCCGTGGGTTCAAATCCCACTCTCGGCTTATTGGTGGGAGGGTAAATAGGTCCTCGGTTCAAATCCGAGTGCTGGCTCCAGCTTTAATAAAAATTCTAGATTCTCTTCGAGAGCATGAGGGCTCCTCAGAGTCTCGAACGGCTAAATTCTAGATTCTAAATTCTAAATGTATGTCCCAAGATAATCTAATCAAGTTAGAGTGCGCCGAGTGCAAACGCGTCAATTATTTTTCAAAAAAGAATAAAAAGACGATCAAGGCGCGACTGGAACTCAAAAAACACTGCGAATGGTGCAAAAAGCATACTCTACACAAAGAAACCAAGTAAAATCCCCCTCTATCCCCCTTTGTTAAAGTGGGAGGATTTGTTTAGCGGATTGTTCAGCGACCGACCGACTTGACACCCCGGCTTATTTAATGATAATCTAAAATCGCGGCCAGAGCCGTAATTTTGCTCTTTTCCGAGGAGGAAAAAATGGAACGCGAATCGCCGGTTTTGTGCGTGGATGTTGCCGTATGTTCTCCGGATAAAAAATTCGTCCTGCTAATCCGGCGCGCCTACGATCCAGATGCCGGCAAGTTGGCCTTACCGGGCGGTCACTTTGATATGACGGATGAAAGCGTCGCGCGCGCAGCTGCTCGTGAACTCGAGGAAGAAACGGGAGTGACAATGCTTCCCGACCAGCTAGAATTTCTCACTTTCCTTGACGCGCCGAACCGCGATCCCCGCGGCCGTGTCATCTCCGCCGTTTATGTCGCGAGAAAGATTCCCATCAACGTTCTCAGGCAATGCCGCGCCGGCAGCGATGCCAAAGAAATCGTCATCCGCGAACTCGGCTCCATCAAGCCGGAAGAAATGGCGTTTGACCACTACAGGGTGATTGAGCTCTTGAAACACGGAGGCCGACGATGAGCGGACACGTACCCGATTTTATCAAAATCGGCAAAAAGGTTTTATATAAAAATAAAGCCCGAACCGTAATCGAC
>CAYHOC010000061.1:0-1503 GCA_964358135.1 uncultured Gammaproteobacteria bacterium | reverse complement strand
ACTTTAACATTTCCCACATAATCGCGAGCGCGCCCGGAGTATCCAGATCATCATTTATTCTATCCAAAAAATTTTGTTCCAATTCGGCGCAGCCCTCGGCCGTAGCCCCATCGGCCGCCTCGCCTGTATGGCTACGGCCGAAGGTAGGCCTACTGGCGAGGCTACGAGCGAGGCCGATTTTTTGTTTACCGAGTCCGCGGGCGATTTTATATAAAGATTTGAGAGCGTTGTTCGCTCCTTCCAGCCCCTCCCGGGTGAAATTTAATTTTGAGCGATAGTGCGCGCCGAGGCAGAGATAGCGGAAGGCCAAAGGATTGATGCCGCGCTTTACAATGTCATCAATTAAATACAAATTACCGAGCGACTTGGACATTTTTTTGTCGTCAACGGCTAAAAATTCGCCGTGCGCCCAATAATTCGCGAGCGGTTTGCCGTAAGCGGCCTCGCTTTGGGCGATTTCGTTTTCGTGGTGGACCGGAATGTGGTCAATGCCGCCGGCGTGAACATCAAACGGCTGGCCCAGATATTTTGTTGACATTGCCGAGCACTCAATGTGCCAGCCCGGAAAACCCTTGCCCCATGGCGATGGCCATTCCATCTCGCGTCTTATGTCTTTCGGTGAAAATTTCCAAAGCGCAAAATCCCACGGATGGCGCTTCTCCGAATTTTCGGCTACGCGCGCGCCGGCTTCTTTATCTTCCAGTTTCTGCCCGGATAACTTTCCGTAGCCGGAAAATTTGGCGGTGTCAAAATAAATGCCGTCGGGAATTTTATAGGTATATCCTTTTTCTTCCAATACCTTAATCAACTTGATCTGATCTTTAATATGGTCCGTAGCCCGCGCCCACTTTGACGGCGGGAGAAGATTTAACCGCACCCAATCTTTTTTAAAAGCCGCTTCATAAAATTTGGCGATATCCCAGGCGCTTTTTCCTTCTTTTTTCGCCTGCTCTAAAATTTTATCCTCGCCCGCGTCCGCGTCGCTCCGCAAGTGGCCGACATCGGTGATGTTGACGATGTGCTTAACCTTGTATCCGTTATACGCCAAAACGCGGCGCAAGATATCTTCAAAAATATAAGCGCGAAAATTACCGATGTGGGCAAAATTATAAACCGTCGGCCCGCAAGCATACAGGCCTATCCTGCCTTTTTTAATCGGCAGAAAATCCTCTATTTTTTTATGAAGAGTGTTATAAACCTTCAACATAAATTAAAAATTCCAAATCCCAAGCGCCAAATCCCAAATAAATCTCAATTTCCAAAACTCAAATTATTTTTGAATTTTGATATTTTAATCATTTGAATTTATTTGGAATTTGGAATTTTGGATTTGGAATTTTTATTTGGGCAGGCAAGGATTTGCACCTTGGAAGGCGTGAGCCAGCAGATTTACAGTCTGCCCCGTTTGACTGCTTCGGTACCTGCCCATGGAGCCGTTGCGCGGATTTGAACCGCGGACCTACTCCTTACCATGGAGTTGCTCTACCAACTGAGCTACAACGG
>CAYHOC010000060.1:0-6626 GCA_964358135.1 uncultured Gammaproteobacteria bacterium | reverse complement strand
GCCAAAAGATTGGGAATTAAACTGGTATATAAATCCCCCGCCGAAAGAATTACCAAATCCGCGCCCATAATAGCATCAACGGCGGCAAAGCTCGCCCGCGCCTCGTGCTCCAAAAATATTTTTCTGATTTTTCCGCCCACGCTAAGCGTGGGCTCTGGGACGCTTAGCGTCCCGCCCGCATCTATATTATGCTCTCCCACCACAACTCGCCCATCTTCATATTCGGCCATAAGCACCATCGGTTCGGTGGAAACCGGAATTACACGGCCCTTGATGTTAAGTACTTTTCCGGCCGTTAGCACCGCGTCTTCAAAGTGGCCGGTTACTTTTTCCATCGCCGATAAAAAAAGATTGCCAAAATTATGGCCCGCAAGCGCGCCATGCTCAAAGCGATACAAAAAAAGATCGCGAAGCGTTTCCGGCGCTTCGGATAAAGCAACTAAACACTGGCGCACATCGCCCGGCGGCAAAACGCCGAGTTCGTGGCGGAGCACGCCCGTTGAGCCGCCATCGTCGGCCATCGTCACAATTGCCGACAAATCAACCGGGTGGTTTTTAAGTCCGGAAAGCACGGTATATGTTCCCGTCCCCCCGCCAATGACGACAATTTTTTTGTTATCCATATTATTGCCTGGCTTTAGCCAGCCTCGAAAGCCAGCTAAAGCTGGGTAATGATTTCTATAATCACCCTACCACACTTAAATTATATCGCAAGAAGCTAAAATATAAAAAAACGACATGGCGGGCCCACGTCGTTTTTTGTTTCTTATTACCGCAGATTCCTCTTTAGAGTCTCGAGCTCAACTAGGTCATAACAGCTACGCCATGTAGCCATATCCTTGCCGAGTTTATTTGGGTTGCGGAACTCTAAAGCCTGCTCTCCGATGCGCTCAGCTAAATCCAGCTTTAACTCTTGAAAAAGCTTAACCGGATCGGACGCCCATTCCGCATGGTCTCCCTTAACAATTACAAGGTTCCTAAATGCCGCTAGAATTGGATAAATAAATCCGCTTGGAATTCTATAGGCTGATTCTTGGGCGATAAACGGTAAGAAAGTTTTTCCCTTGGTAACATCCGTCAATTTACCAAATTTACCATGTTGCTGATTATAGGCCTCGGGCAGTTCTAAATATATCGTATCTTTTAGTTCCAGAATAACGGGTAAAAGATAAATATATTTAGTTATGCGGGCCTGGTTTTCCCTGAAATAATCCAGCACTGCCGCTTTTGCAGAATATGCTTTTAAGGGATGTTTTTTTCCGTCATACCCTTCCCTATCGAAGCATATCAAATAGGACAATATTTCTTTAACGTCAATGTCCTTCGGGCTTCCGTCTTCAAGGATTTCGAATTCCTTATACGCGATTCGCGGTGAATAGCTTTTATCCCGCAACACGTCTTGGATTACAGCAAAATGTTTGCGTAGCTCTTCCAAGCTCTGTTGTTTTACTTGGGTTGAGGTATTTCTGGATTCAACTATGTTAACGACGGAATCAATATCTTTTATGCCCTCGAGAATCTCTATCTTTACAAAAGCATTAAACTCGGCCAATGCTTCTGCCGATAAATTTTCTACAAAGTTTCTGATGACATAAAAGGTGTGGCCGCCATCGAGAAGGCCATTTTTTTGTTTATCTGCCATTTCCAATGATACGACATTTTTTTGATTGTCGAACTCAACGCGGTCGGCAATCATTGTGATGCCTCTATTTCTGAAGAAAAACGATTCTGGGTCGTCTTTCAGCGTATCGGCAATTGCCTTCGATACTACGGACGACAGCTTCGGATCGCGCGGATTTAATCCTCGCCAATCTTTAAAAGCATCTGGTATATCCTTAACATTAACAACTGCGACGTATGTCGTTTTCCCACTTTCATCATACGGACTCCCGATTTTACGGAAGGATGTTGCGGGAAATTTTATGAGAGTTGACTGCATATGGTTATAAATAGACTTTTTGTCAGAAAAATATTATATATTTTACGGACAAATTAAAAAACATGCTATCGCATGTTTAGCTTAAAACTCCGTGTGTATACCCACATTAGTTTATGACTAAACGTGTTTTACGAGGATCTCCCTACGTAAGCTACAGCCATAGTGCTAGTAGCCGCCGATGTGCGATTCAAGCATCGGCTTAATCAGCTTAACATATCCACAAAACTTGTCAAGAGCCTACTCCACCGTCACACTCTTCGCGAGGTTGCGCGGCTGGTCAACATCGGTGCCGCGGTTTACGGCCATTTTGTAGGCAAAAAGCTGGAGCGGAATGACGGCCAAAATCGGCGTCAACATTTCCAGAGTTTTTGGAATGTAGATAACATCATCTACTATCGTTGGCAGATAATCGTCGCCTTCGGTCGCGATTGCCAGCACCCGGCCGCCGTGGGCCTTGATTTCCTGGATATTGCTGATATTTTTTGAATAAATGCTGTCCTGCGGGGCGATAAAAATCGTCGGAAAGTTTTCGTCAACCAGCGCGATCGGCCCATGCTTCATTTCGCCGGCCGGATAACCTTCGGCGTGAGCGTAGGAAATTTCTTTTAATTTCAACGCGCCTTCAAGGGCAATCGGATAATTATATTTCCGGCCAAGATACAAAAAGTTGTTAAATTCGGTATACTTATCGGCCAGGAGCGTTATCTCACCGGCCCGCCGCAAAATCCGCTCCGCCAAATCCGGTAGCTTTTCCATTTCCGACAAAATATTCTGCCCGTCAACCTGGGAAAGTCCGCGGCTCCGACCGAAATAAACGGCAAGGAGCGCCAGAATAGATAACTGGGAAATAAATGCTTTGGTGGAAGCGACGCCGATTTCCGGACCGATGTGGTTGTAGACGCCGACATCGGTTTCGCGGGCAATTGAACTCCCGACAATATTTACGATCCCGATCGTCGGCGCGCCGCGGCGCTTGGCTTCGCGGAGCGCGGCCAAAGTGTCCGCCGTTTCGCCGGACTGCGAAATAGCCAGGAGCGCCGTATCATCCTCCAAAACCGTTTTCCGGTACCGGTATTCCGAAGCGTATTCAACCGAGCAGACCACCCCGCCGATTTCTTCCATCATATAACGGCCAACCAGCCCGGAATAATACGAGGTGCCGCAAGCGACAATAATCACTTTTTTAACTTTTTTCAACTGCTCATCCAGCCGCTCAATTCCGCCAAGTTTCACAATTCCCTCGCCCGTCAAAATACGGCCGCGCAAACTATTGCGGATCGCATCCGCGCCTTCAAAAATTTCTTTAAGCAAAAAATGCGGAAATCCTTTTTTCTCGGCCTGTGAAATATCCCACTCAATCGTTTCCGGTTTCTTTTTAATATTCTCGCGGTGAATGGTCGTGAGCCGCATTCCCGCGGACTCCAAAATCGCCAGCTCCATATCATCCAGATAAATTACCTCGCGGGTGTACGGCAAAATTGCCGCCGCGTCCGAAGCGATAATAAATTCGCCCGGCGCCACCACGCCCAAAATGAGCGGACTTCCCAACCGCGCGGCAATCATTTTTCCCGGCTCGCGCCGATTGATTACTACCAGCCCGTAGGTCCCTTTTATTTCCGCAAGCGCCTCAATCACCGCTTCCTCAAACGGCTCTTCTTTTAAATATTCTTCAATCAGATGGGCGATTACCTCGGTATCGGTTTCGGAATTGAAGATGTGTCCCAAACCCTCAAGATAATGGCGGAGCGACTGATAATTTTCAATGATGCCATTATGTACGATGGAAATATTGCCCTCGCAATCCAGATGCGGATGGGCGTTTTTGTCGGTCGGCGCGCCGTGCGTGGCCCAGCGGGTGTGCCCGATACCAAGCGTGCCGGTTAAATCAACATCGCTTACGGCTGATAATAAGTTGGCGATTTTTCCGGCGCGTTTGACGGTATTTAATTTTCCTTGCTGGTCTAAAACCGTAATCCCCGCCGAGTCATACCCGCGATATTCCATCCGGCGAAGTCCGTCCAAAATGATGGGCGAAGCCTCCTTCTTACCCAGATATCCTATTATGCCGCACATAAATGTGTATTAAGTATTATGTATCAAGTAATTTAAATTACAAATTCAAAGCACCAAGCTCCAAATAAATATCAAATTACAATTTTCAAAATTTAAAATTTTGGTTATTGTAATTTATTTGGGATTTGGAATTTTGAATTTAAGATTTAGGGGGTAAGCTTTTCAAACTTAAACTCATTCAGGTGATTGATAATCAGATCCGCATCCTGGAGATTTTCGGCCGGGCTCGTGGCATGCGGAACGGCGACGGCCTTCATCCCGGCGGCGTGCGCCGCGGCGACTCCGGATGGGGCGTCTTCAAAGACGATACAGGATGCGGGCAAGACCCCCAGTTTTTCCGCGGCCAGCAAAAACATTTCCGGGTCCGGTTTGCCTTTTTCTACCATATCGCCGGTAATAATTGCCTGGAGATATTGCCCAAGCCCGAGCTGCTCAACCGCGATTTGAACCAGTGAAAGAGTCGACGAAGACGCCAGCGCCATCTGGATATTGCCCGCCTTTAGGCGGCTTAACAACTCCGCCGCTCCGGGCATCAGCCGAATTTTTTCTTTAAATAATTTACAAATTACTTCGTGCCGCTCCTGAAACATGACTTCCGCCGGTTCATTAAAAAAAGCATACTTCTTTTGAAAATGCTCAACAATATCAATCTCGCGCCGGCCGAGGGTCGGTTTTTTAATTTCAAAAGTGTATTTTATTCCCCGGCGGCCAAAAAATTCGGTGTTCATCTCGTCCCACAAAACTTCACTATCCACCAGCAGGCCGTCCATGTCAAAAATCGCCGCTTTTAGCATACCAACTTTCACCTCCCCTTACTAAGGGGAGGTGGGGTGGGGTTACAATAATTTATATTATACTTTATCAAAAGTGACCACCCCCTCACCCTCGCATTCCTCACTCGCTCGGAAAGCGAGTATTAAGGAGGGGGAATTCAGTTCCACTTTACCATATTTAAATTATATCGCAAGGCAAGATAAACAAAAAATTACGGCCACGGGGGTCGTAATTTTTTAGACATGGCTACATCTAGTTGCCATATTTATTTTCCGCCCCCCGTATCGCCTTTTCTCTTTTTTTAAATGCCTCTGCCTGTTCTCTCGAAAGAATTTCTACTTTGAGGTTGCATATTTCTCGACCATCAATCGAAACATCAACAATGCCAGCAGGGAATCCTTTAAGATAACGCCCGAGCAAATCAGTCGCTTCTTTTGCACTCACCAATCTTTCTTTGTAGTGTGGCTGTTGGGGTTGAGTATATTTATAATCATACTCAATGAGCACAGAACGATCATCTGGCATGTTCTTCAATAAACGAAGTATCTCCTTTAAATGATAAGCTTGATGCCATGCATCATACGACTCTTTTGTTTTATGCTCTCGACTATACCGCCCCTCTGGCGGTTTCAACGTCTCCCGCTCGCTCGTCTCTTTCTGTGGCATTATTATTTTTTTCGCTTTTTTTGTCTCCTTGAGCGTAGGGGTATATTTCTCTTTCATAATGACAAAGTTACTTTAAATCTCCTTTTATTCTACCCCCCCCGCATATTTTTGTCAAACGACTTTTTCGATTACACAAATTTTCACGAATTGCACGGATTAATAACCCCTCCTCACCTCCCCTTTACAAGGGGAGGAAAATAAAAAAATCCCGAAACTAGTTCAGGACAAATCCTCCCCCTCAATCCCTCGCATCCCACGCTCGCTCGGATTGCGAGTCAAAAGGGGGAGGATTTTCTCCAAACAAAAAACCCACTGTCCTGGCGGCGACCTACTCTTGCTGCCCGTCGAAACAGGAGCTACCATCGGCCCCGCCTTCGCTACGTTCTTCGCAGTAGCAGGCTACTGCTACGAAGTAGAACTAAAGCTACGGCGGGCAGGCCTGCGAGAATCTCCACCCCCGCCTTTTTAAATAAAAAATCCAGCGCAGATAACTCGGCACTGACCTACTCTTGCCATCCGTCGAAACAGAGGCTACCATCGGCCCTGGGCTGCTTAACTTCCGAGTTCGGAATGGGATCGGGTGTGACCAGCCCGGTAGTGAGCACCGAGATATCTAAACTGGATTTAAAAAGGCGGGGTGAGGAATGCTTCGTCCTCCGAAGCTTCAGCGTAGGAGGAGGAACGGGTGTGACCCTCGCGGTAGAGACCACCAAGACGGTGGGTTTTTTGATATTCAAAATTCAAAATTAACTTCACATTGACAACATTTAATCGACAAATTACACCGACTCTTGTATTCTGAAGAACACCTTAGTGCTTCAGTGGAAGAGCTTGATCTATTAGTACGGCTCCGCTCAAGCCATTGCTGGCCTTACACGTACCGCCTATCAACCTCATAGTCTATAAGGGATCTAATAATGAAATCTAATCTTGGGGACGGCTTCACGCTTATATGCTTTCAGCGTTTATCCGTACTAGACGTAGCTACTCGGCGATGCCCTTGGTAGAACAGCCGATACACTAGAGGTCTATCCTTCTCGGTCCTCTCGTACTAGAGAAGAGCCCCCTCAAATTTCGACGCCCGCAGTGGATAGGAGACCGAACTGTCTCACGACGTTCTGAACCCAGCTCGCGTACCGCTTTAATTGGCGAACAGCCAAACCCTTGGAACCTT
>CAYHOC010000059.1:0-6646 GCA_964358135.1 uncultured Gammaproteobacteria bacterium | reverse complement strand
TTATTTGAGATTTGAAATTTTGGATTTGGTGCTTCACTGATTGTTTAGAATAATTAGGTCAATTAGGTTAATTAGAATAATTTTAAACGGTTTTTTTATATTCCCCTATCGCCTCTTGTAATAATTTCTCCCCCGCTTCATCCAAAACTTTTTTATCTTTGATGTAATTCAAAACATCCTGCCGCGCGGTATTCAGATATTTATGGAAGCCGTCTTCCCACCCGCTGATTTTCTCAACCGGCGCATCATCCAAATAACCATTGGTAACGGCATAAAGAATCGCCACCTGATTTTCCACCGGCATCGGCGCGTATTGCGGCTGTTTTAAGACCTCCACAATGCGGCGGCCGCGTTCAATCTGCAGCCGCGTGCCTTCGTCCAAATCGGTCGCGAACTGCGCGAAGGCCTCAAGTTCGCGGAATTGCGCCAACTCCAAACGGAGTTTTCCGGCAACTTTTTTCATCGCCTTGGTTTGCGCGGCCGAGCCGACGCGCGAAACCGAAAGCCCGACATTCAACGCCGGACGGATGCCCTTGTAAAACAAGTCGGACTCAAGATAAATCTGCCCATCGGTAATGGAAATAACATTGGTCGGAATGTAGGCGCTGACATCGCCGGCTTGCGTTTCAATAATCGGAAGAGCGGTAATGGAACCGCCGCCATTTTCTTTATTCAATTTTACGGCGCGCTCAAGCAAACGCGAGTGGAGATAAAAAACATCTCCCGGATACGCCTCCCGTCCCGGCGGGCGGCGGAGCAAAAGCGAAATCTGGCGGTAGGCCCAGGCCTGTTTGGAAAGATCATCATAGATAATTAAAACATCCTTTCCCTGGTCGCAAAAATACTCGGCCATCGCGCAACCGGCATAAGGCGCGATATACCAGAGCGCCGCCGGGTCCGAGGCGCCGGCCAGAACAATGATTGTATTTTGCATTGCCCCGGCTTCTTCCAATTTCGCGACCAGGCGGGCAACCTTGGATTCTTTTTGGCCGATACCGACATAAACGCAAATTACATCCTTGTCTTTTTGATTGATGATGGCGTCAATCGCGATTGCCGTCTTGCCGGTCTGGCGGTCGCCGATGATAAGCTCGCGCTGTCCGCGGCCGATTGGAATCATAGAATCAATCGCCTTGATGCCGGTTTGCAGCGGCGTTCCAACCGGTTCGCGCGCGATAACGCCGGCGGCGATTTTTTCCACCGGATAAAATTTATCCGCCGCGATGTCGCCCCTGCCGTCAATCGGTTCGCCCAAGGGATTTACCGCGCGGCCGATAAGCCCTGATGAAACCGGAACAGAAAGAATGCGTCCGGTGGATTTGACCGTGTCGCCCTCATGGATATCTTCGTATTTTCCCAAAATCATCGCGCCGACGACTTCTTCTTCAAGATTCAGAGCGACGCCAAAACTCCCGTTTGGGAACTCCAGCATTTCCGAGGCCATCGTGTCCGAGAGACCGCTCATTCTGGCGATGCCGTCGGCGACTTCGGTAACGGTACCGACTTTTTCCTTGGTCGCTTCCAGCTTAAATTCGCTGATATGTTTTTTTAACGCTTCAATGATGTGGTCTTTCATAGTTTTTATTATTTATTAACGAGTTAACGGGTTAACGAGTTATATTTTTCTCATTTTATTAATCATCGTTCTCACGCTGGCGTCCAAGAGCAGATCGTTATGGCGCAAAACAACGCCGCCCAAAATTTCCGCGTCCACCGTTTCATTTAAGACAACTTTCTTAGCGTTAAGATTTTTTTCCGCCCAGGACTCAATAACTTTTTTCATCTCACCGGTGAGCGAGCGCGCACTTTTAACATCAAGCTTAACAACATCGGCCATTTTATTATGATATTTTTCGTATTCAACGATAATTTTGTCCGACAACTTAAAAGCGTTCTTTTTCGCCAAAAATCTAACCAAACCGCGGATTGTTTTTTCCGCGTCTTCCTGCGTTTTGCCGCGCGTCTCTTCGTAAAACGCAATGGCGATTTTTTTCGCTGATAATTTTGGCATTTATTTAGCTTCATTAGCTTTTTAGCTTCATTAGCTTTCTCTGATTTCCTAACCAGCTAATGCAGCTAACGAAGCTGACGAAGCTTATTTAAGCGCTTCTTCAATAATTCTTTTATCCGCTTTTTCGTCCAATTTTTCGCGCAAAATCTTTTCCGCCGCGGCAAAAACCAAATCAGCGACTTTTCCTTTCGCGGCTTCAAACATCTTCGCTTGCTCTTCGGCAATCTGCTCCCGGCTGGATTTCACAACCGCCGCCGCCGCCGCTCTGCTTTTTTCCATCATTTCTCTCACCTGGGACTCGGCGCTATGATGCGCTTTCTCAATGATTTTTTTCGCTTCGTTCCGCGCTTCCAAAATCTTGGCGTCGCGGGCCGTTTCGGCGGCCGTCAAGTTCTCCTCGATTTTTTTGGCGTCGGCCAAACTTTTTTCAATCACCGACGCGCGCTTTTCAAACATCGCCAAGACCGGCTTATACAAAAATTTATAGAGGATGCCGAGCAAAATCAAAAAATTAACAATTTGGGCAACCAACAGCCGCCAATCAATTCCGAGTTTTGAGATTAATTCGTTCATACAAATTGGGATAACGCGAATGGGCTCGAGCCCCACTAATAACACGAATAAACATTAGTGTTATTGGTGGCCCCCGATGCTAATCGGGGGCATTAGCGTTATCCAAAAGTATCATTATTAGAATCGCTAACGACGAGCCGCAAACATCTCTTGCTCACGACTCGCTGGTCAATATTCTAAACGAACTTAATAATCAACGCCATAACAAGCGCGTAAATCGCGATGGCCTCGGCGAAAGCAATCGCCAAAATCATCGCCGTCTGAACCTTGGAAGCCGCTTCCGGATTGCGGCCGATTGATTCCATCGCTTTGCCGGCCAATTTGCCGATTGCCAGCGCCGGTCCGAGCGCCCCGACGGCGATCGCGAAGGCCGCGGCCACGGACTTAGTTGAAGCGAGGTCGCCAAAAATTCCGGCTACCTGTCCCGCCACTTCGGGTAATTGTTCTGCTGCCATAACTTTATGATGATGCCAATCTACAAATATTATGCTAATGCCGCAAATTTTATTCGCAGCATTCGCATACCATTCGCATCATTTGCATCATGCCTATTTTTAGCTCGACGGTTGTATTATTTTTAACGTCGGCATTTTTGAATTTTCAATTTTTAATTTTCAATGGCTCTCGTGCGATGTTACCGCCATCTTCAAAAACACCGTGGTCAGCATTGCGAAAACGAGCGCCTGCACGAATCCGACAAAAATCTCCAGAAACAGAAACGGCAGCGGCACAATATACGGAACCAAAAATGAAACCACGGCCAAAAGAACTTCGCCGGCAAAAATATTTCCGAACAACCGGAAAGAAAACGAAATCATTTTGGCAACTTCCGAAATGAGCTCAAGAATCCCGGAAAAAAATTCAATCGGCCCGTGGAAATTAATAAACTTGCCGGCGTATTTAAAAAATCCCAAAGCGGCAATGCCCATAATCTGCGTCGCGAAAACCGAAACCGCGGCCAGCGCCAAAGTAACATTTAAATCCGCGGACGAAGAACGGATAAACGGAACAATAATTTCTTTTCCCTCATGCGTTTCACGGAGACCGATAGTTCCCAGCCCCGGCGCAATTTCAATCCAGTTTGACAAAATGACGAATAAAAAAATCGTCGCGACAATCGGAAAAAATTTTTTTGACTGCTTCTTGTCGTGCGTCACGCCGTCAATCAGATTATATAATCCTTCTAACGCGTATTCCACGACATTTTGAAGTCCGCGCGGGATCAGACGCATCTTCCGATTAACTAAAAAAGCGATAACCACTAAAAAAATAATCACCGCCCACGCGACAAGCAGCGTGTTGGTGACCGGAAAACTTCCGACATAAAAAATTGGTTCGGCGGCAAGCGAAATGTTCATTGATGGCGGGATAACGCTAATGGGCTTCGCCCCGCCACGCTGAGCGTGGCAATTGGGACGCTTAGCGTCCCGCGAATAACACGAATTCGTGAAATTAGTGGCGTGAAGCGCATTAGCGCTATCCAAAAGCTACTTAATAATCTTCTTGACTTTTCTGTAAACTTCAAGTGTGGAAATAACAATAGAAAGAAGTACTCCTAAAAGTAAAAACAGCGGCGAAGTATCAAACTTCCTGTCCAAGAGCCGCCCGCCCAAAGCCAGCGCGATAATCGGAATCGCGATTGTATAACCCAAATTCCAGGCCAAAGAAAGCGCGGACCAATCGGGCTCATTTTTTTGTTTCGCTTCTATTTTTTCATGCTGGTTATTCAACATAAGAACGGTTATATTTTACAAAATATACGAGAAAAAATCAATACCCTCGAATAAAAAAAGGAACCAAAATGGTTCCTTTAATAGTGAATCGGCCAACCGACTCTTTTTTCCAAAGCGCCAAGATTGATGGCCGCCATTGCATACCCCTCCTGCTCCAGCGCGAACCGCGTTTCCGGCCAGCCCTGCTGGTAAAGGAATCTTACCAATCCCCTTTTCTTCATGTCCACAATGAGCCGGATGATACTGACTTTTGTGACCATCAGCCCGCCGCGTGCGAGCGGAGCGTAAATTTCGTCCAGGGTTTTTCCCGGATCATCCCAGAGCATCAGGATAACCAGCTCCTCAACCGTCGGCATTGATTGCATCAGAGCGCCTTTTTGAAGACCATGTCTGTCTTCGCTTCCGCCGAATTCATCGCCGCCTCCTCCTGTAGTTAAAAGAGCTACTTAAAACTATCTTTACACGATTTTACGAAAATGTCAATTAAACGATAAACGACAGCGTCGCCAAAGGAATAGAAGCGGTATTTTTCGCGGACTGCTTCGCGATGGGCCCGGAAGATTTTTTCCTGACCGGCAAAAGCGGAAACCAAATTTAACATTCTGACATTCTCGAGAATGTCAGAATGTTTTTATAAATTTCAAAAGAATTTTTCCGTAGGGCGAGAGGGTGTGGATAACGGATCGCCCCTTATACCTCTTATTCAAAAGACCTGCGTGAACCAAACTTTTAGTATGACCGGAGATTGTCTTAAAATGACAATTTAATTTTTTAGCAATTTCGTCCAAGGTCGCCTCCCCGCTTTTATCAATTAAAATCAAAATATCAATCCGCCGATGGTTGGCGATACCCTTAAAGTGTCTTTCAAGCTGTTTGGCTGTCTTCATAATAAATGTCATTCTGACATTCTCGAGAATGTCAGAATGATTTTTAAAAAATATTTTTGATCCGCTAAGGTCAAAATTAAATTTTAATCACTTCCTCCCACGGAAAACCGACGCGGCCGAAATGGCCGTAAGCCGCGGTCTCGCGGTAAATCGGGCGACGGAGACCGAGCCGTTCAATAATCGCCTGCGGGCGGAAGTCAAAATTTTCGCGGACGATTTCCGACAAATCCTTTCCGTCATTCGCGCGCGCGGAAATCATCACCGGCTCGGCGCGGCCGATGGCATAGGCCACGGAAACCAAACAGGATTTGGCGTAACCGTTCGCCACCAAATTTTTCGCCGCAAAACGGCACATATAGGCGGCCGAACGGTCAACCTTGGTCGGATCTTTGCCGGAAAAAGCTCCGCCCCCATGCGGAAGAAGCCCGCCGTAAGTATCAACCATAATCTTGCGGCCGGTCAGCCCGGTGTCGGCCGAAAATCCGCCCAAAACAAATCGGCCGGTGGGATTAACCAAAATTTCAACGCCATCTAAATCCTCAATCACCGGTTGAATCAGGTATTGTATCAATGCCTCGCGCATCTCATGCGGCGCGATATCTTCCGCGTGCTGGGTGGAAACCAAAACCGTTTTTACGCGGCCCTTGTCCATCGTCACCTGCGTTTTGCCGTCCGGACGCAACCAGCCGAACTCCGGATGATTACGGCGCAAAAAAGCGAGCCGTCCCGCAAGCGCGTGCGCCAACACGACCGCCCTTGGCATCAGTTCCGGCGTTTCATTTGTCGCATAGCCGTACATTATTCCCTGATCCCCGGCCCCGCCGGTATCCACGCCCATCGCAATATCCGGCGATTGCTTTTCAATATTAACCATCACTTCCAGCTGGTCATCATAACCGATTTCCTGATAAAGATCGCGGGCAACGCGTTCAACATCAATATCCGCCCCGCTTGTCACCTCGCCGCCGATCATCAAAAGTCCGTGGGAGCCGAAAGTTTCCACGGCTACGCGCGAACTGGGATCGCGCGATAAATACTCGTCCAAAATCGCATCGGAGATTTGATCGCAAACCTTATCCGGATGCCCTTCGGTGACTGATTCAACGGTTTTCATAATACTTTGTCTCTTATTACTTTATAATAATGCTCGCTATCCTACTGGCCAACTATTGATAAAGTTTGATTTGGATTACCACGGATATTCCCGCACCTTTTTGCTATCCAACGAAAATGTGCGGGATAGCGGATTCTCACGGATATATTTTCCACGCCTTGCCCGCCCAAGTTTTTTTATTTACCGCCAACGGGAATCGAACCCGTATTGCATGGTTGAGAACCATGCGTCCTGACCATTAGACGATGGCGGCAAGGTCTAAATTCTTAAAAATCTTATCTTAAAATGGAAAAAAAGTCAAATATTTTTATTAACTGATAGTAAGTTA
>CAYHOC010000058.1:0-6669 GCA_964358135.1 uncultured Gammaproteobacteria bacterium | reverse complement strand
CAAGACCTTTTTTTATTGTTAATTCCGCAGAGTTTGTTCAAAACACCAAGCGTTTCTTTCAAGGGCGCGATATGTATTTATGCGCGGGGTTGACCCCGTTAGAGGCGCGTTCGGAAGAAAAAAGTATTTTTTTGTTATTTATAACATGAATATGAATAAATTTGCGTTATGTTGGCGAAAATTTTCAGGGCATCTCTAACGGGGTTGACAAAAAGTTATTTTCGGGGTAAAATAAAATTGTTAATTTCGTCCCCGCAGTTCCCCACCCACCTTTCCGACTCCCCGTAGTTCAGCGGATAGAACACTAGCCTTCTAAGCTGGATACAGAGGTTCGACTCCTCTCGGGGAGAGGGAAAGGTGGGTGGGTGAAGATAGAGCCCCCCCGCTTCGGACGGGGTGATGCAGGTTCGATTCCTGCCGGGGACATTAGAAAATTATGAAAGAAATTTTTATGTCAAAAGCCGAAGAGCCAAAGCAGATTCCGGAAGTGGAAATAGAATATACGTTCGCGACATCGGGCGGTCCGGGCGGACAAAATGTCAACAAGGTTAATACAAAAGCGTTTGCTTCGTGGAATATAGCTGCGTCTTCCGCGTTTACGGTTGAAGAAAAGCAAAGGATTATGGATTTCTACGCGGGACGCAAGTGTTTGAGCGACGGCTTTCTCACGGCTTATTCTACCGAGACGCGTTCCCAAACTCAAAACCGGAAACTGGCAGCCGCGCGTCTTAATGAGCTGGCAGAGGAAGCGCTTAAGATAATTAAAGAGCGCATTTCAACCAAGCCGACGAAGGGGGGCGTAGAAAGACGGCTGGAAGCCAAAGAGCATCGCGGTAGAATAAAGGAATTTAGAAAAAAAGTAGAATACTAACTTTGTGGAGGTCGGATCTCCCATAGTCGTTGACTTTTGGAGATCTGACCTCCGATAGTTGTAAAATTTTAAAAGCGTGAGTGGGGTGGCCGTAGGGATGTAATTTTTAACACAATCCGTCAGTTTGACAATTAGCCGGCAATTGGTTAAAATATGGGTGTTATGCCATGGTTAGATTGTAAAATTTGTGATAAAAGTTTTTATGCCAAGCCCCGACATATAAAAATCGGCTGGGGTAAGTATTGTTCAAAAAAATGCCAGTATATTGGACAAAAATCCGGTAAAAAAGTAAAATGTGCGACATGCGGAATGGCGCTATATCGAACACCGCGCGATTTTAAGAAATCAAAGAGTAAAAAATTTTTCTGTAATAAGTCCTGTTTCTGTATTTGGAAAAATAAGCATCTGTTTTTTGGCGATAGGCATGTTAATTGGAAGGGCGGCGAGCGCGCGTATCGGGCGATGATGCTAAGAGGCGGGACTAAGCAAATATGCAGATTATGTAAAAATGACGACAAAAGAATTTTAATCGTTCATCATCTGGATAAAAATAGGAAAAATAATAATATAAAAAATTTAATCTGGCTTTGTAGGAATTGCCATCATTTGGTGCATAGCTACGGCCAGAAGCTCAAATAAATCTGTTCAAGGGTGGCTAACAATGGTGGCTATGGTGTAATGGTTAACACACGAGATTGTGGCTCTCGCGATTCGGGTTCAATTCCCGATAGCCACCTTTGAACGGATATGAAAACCGCTGACATTTCAGCGGTTTTTGGTATAATAAAATCGTAGGACCGTCGGCATTTCGGGGCGGCGGTTGACAAATATTTTTGATTTTGGTATTGTTATTTCAGTTATTTGAGAGGAGGCAGGCATGGCAAAGCATTTTATGTTTGTGTTAAGTGACGCTGGTGATGAAGGATTGGTTGCGCTGAAAGTTCTTACGGACGCCTCAACAAAATGCGAAGTCATTCGTGACGCGTTGGCGCTTTACGAGGTCTTGGTGCAATTGGCGGTGGCGGGAAATAAGTTGGTTCTGGTTCATGAAGATACAGGGGAATCGACTGATGTGCTTCTCCCCAGTTTGGAGAGGAGGACGCGATGACCAGACAGACCGAGCTTTCTTTGGAAGACATTTGCGCGTACTTGGAGCAGAGCCGTCTTTCCGGCGAGTGTGGCGCTTGCCATGGCGGCGCCCTGCCGTATCCGCCGTGCCTTTTGGTGAACGAGCTCGGCGTTCTCGCCGTTAATGAGGGAAACAAAGAGGCCGAGGCCAAGCTCCGGGACATTCTTGATTGGGAGCAGGATGAGCTCCGGGCGATTGCTTATCTGTGTCTGACTCAAGTTGAGAAGCTCGATGAGGAAACGGCAAGCGCGTTGCTCTTTTTTGCCCAAAAGCTGGAGAATGAAGACATTATGGAGTGGGCTGACGAACAATTCAAGAGGCGAAACTAAGCCAATCGGCCACAGCGGGAGCAATCCCGCTTTTTAATTTCTCCCCGAGGAGAAATTAACCCCTCCGAAATTTTACCAATCCTCCTCTCCCTCGATGGGAGAGGATTAAGGAGAGGGTGATTAAAAATCTCCTCCCCTTAATAAGGGAGGCGGGGAGGGGTCGCATCGGATGAATGTAATATTTATTAATGTGACCACCCCCCGCCCCTCCTTAGATAAGGAGGGGAGATTTTATATTCTTGACTTTTCCGTTGGACTTTGATTAACTATAATCAGTTGTTTAATAATCATTCCTCCTCCGCATAAAGCTACGGAGGACAGAGCGAGGTGGAAGATGGCCGAGAGCGGACTCAAGAAATTTTTTGGTTGGCTGGTGTCGGTGGCGGTAAAATCATTAACGCCCAAGCGCCGTGAAGCGCTAAAGGAGATGTTGCGCTTAGAGCGCGAGCATGCCATTCTGAAAACGCAGATGATCAGTTGCCGGGCGTTTCACAGCCCGAAGCTGGCCGAGGCGCAAGCCAAAATCAAAGCCAATCGCGAGCGGTACGAGGAATTGCGGAAGATGTTTAGCGGCGACTATGCTTCGCGGAGCAATGGAGGCGCGCGATGAGCAAGGGTCTGGTTCTGGTTACCGGCGCTAAGGGGACGGTTGGGCAATATGCGGTTGATGAACTTTTGCGTCTTGGCTACGCGGTCCGCGCGACGGACATTTGCGAGTCCCACGGTCACGCTTTTGTCGGACATGATTACTCTTACGAGCGCGGCGATCTTTGCGACAAGGACTTCGTCAAAAAGATCGTCTGTGGCGTAAATGCCGTCATCCACCTTGCGGCTGACATTGATGTCGGCAAGGGCTGGGATGAGCTCCGCGGCATCAACTACGATGCCGCGCGCTCGCTCTACCGGGCCGCGTCTGACGCCTTTGCGGGGGTTTTTGTCCACGCTTCCAGTGGCTCCATTTACGCGCACACCAAGGATGTCCGTGACGAAAACGCGCGCTTGAAGTCCCAAAAGGAAGCCAGTCCGTACGAGTGGAGCAAGATCCTTTCCGAGGAAGCGCTCCGCTCCGACCGCGCGGCGATGGTCGCCAACCGCCGATATGCGCCATACTTTGTCATCATCCGTCCGGCTCTAATCTATGGGCCGCGGAACAAGTATTTGGCCGCCAACTATCTTTCCATCGCCGTCATTTTGCATGAACTGATGGGCAAATTTGCTCCGCTCCTCAAGGGCGGGCCAAAGACCAATATGGTTCATGCCGAGGACGTGGCGGCTGCCGCCGTCTTCTGTATGGAAAACCGGAAGACCTGGGGTCAGACCTACAATGCGGCTGATGACAGCCCGTGGGGTTTTGGCGACCAGGTGGCGGCAATGATGCATGCCTTTGGCTACGCCACCAATGGGCCGACCATCCCCATCCCGGGCGCGAGTGTTCTCGGGCTGGCGGCTCCGATTTACGAGCGGCGGAGCGTCCTAAATGTCCTGAACAAGGTTCTGGGTTTTGAGTGGAAGCGGATCGCCAAGCAGTACGGCTTGAAGCCGCCTTTCGGGCCAAAGATTGACGCGGAGATGACCGGGTTCTTTGGCAACAATACCATCTTTAGCAACCTCAAGCTCAAGGGCGCGGGGTTCTGCCTCAAGCACCCGGACTTTGCCGAGGGGATGCGCGGCGTGGCCGAGTGGTATATGGCAAACGGCTGGGCGCCAAGACCACAGTAAGGTAGGGGAGGAATGGGATGAACGCGGGAAATAAGATTCGGCGGATGAAGATGCAGGGAAGAATGGTCGCAATTACCTGGGGCTTGGTTCTTCTTTTCATCGTGGTGCTGTTAAGCATCGGCGCCTGCGTGGCTTTTTGCCGGTAGCAAGTTAAGACGACTCTAAATGGGTCGTCTTTTTTAATAATAAAAAAGCCCCGATTTCTCGGGGGTTACCGTACATAGCAATAGACTTCATTGTTTTCTACTCGACTGCCAAGCAAACTGTAGTCAAAAAAACAATCTATAACAATAACAGCTTGCTCACGTCCAACTTGATATCGGCGCTGGATCTCGTCTAGAATATCCGTGTATTTGACCGCGTTCGTGCGCAGGCATGGGAAACCAGTTAGTCCTTGGCTATATTTAATCGCTGTACCCGGGAGAGTGAGCTTCGGCAGTTCATCCATTACTTTACATAATGATTCAAATGCCAGTTTTTCCATCAGTGGGGAAGTTGGCATCGCGCCCTCCTTGAAAAAGAACATTATTAATAATCCAATATGATCAATCATCGGGTCGTTTTGTCAAGCGTTTTTGGTTCGTCGCAAATAAAGTAGAGACGCAAAATTTTGCGTCTCTACAATATCCGCGAAAATCAGCTATCATCAGTGGAAATCCAAAATGTCAATTTGCCAAATTTTTTGTATCGTTGTATGATTAAAATAATTAAAGGGCGTTGAAGCCGATTAAAATAATATAAAAATCATTGCCGGGCTTTAGCCCGCTTCATGCCGGAGGCAGATCCGGCCTTTGGCGGAAAAGCGGGGCAATAATATAATATTTATGGATGAACAATTAAATTCAAAAGAAATAACCTTAAAAATTAAAATAACGCCGACGAGAACTTATTTGGCCGGATTTTTGAGTGCGATCATTATCGTCGCCCTTCCGGTGGGACTTTTGTCGTACTATCGCGGCGCCAAAACGGTAGAGGGAGCGGCGGCGTATAATCCGCCGTCAGCCGGACAGCCGACCCAGGCGCCGGCTAAAGTTGATTTCAAAATTACTTCATCCGATCATGTCCGCGGCGCCAAAAACGCCAAAGTGACGCTGGTGGAATTTTCGGACTTTGAATGTCCGTTTTGCGGCCGCCACGCGCCGACGATGGATAAAATCCTGAAAGATTATGCCGGCAAAGTGCGGCTGGTTTTTAAGCATTTTCCGCTCTCGTTCCATCAGCAGGCAATGCCGGCCGCCAACGCTTCGGAGTGCGCGTCGGAGCAGGGAAAATTTTGGGAGATGCATGATAAAATTTTTGCCAATCAGGATAATTTAAGCGCCGCTGATTATTCCGCTTGGGCAAAAGAGCTCGGATTAAGTATGAGTCAGTTTGACGGTTGTCTTTCGAGCAATAAATATCAGGCGCGCATCCAGTCCGATATGCAACTTGGGAGCCAGTCGGGCGTTGACGGCACGCCGGCGACATTTGTCAACGGTCAGCTTCTTTCCGGCGCCCAGCCGTATGAGAGTTTTAAAACTCTGATAGATGCGGAGTTGAAGTAATAGAATCTATAATGAATCAAAAAATTCTCCGAGCGGAGAATTTTTTGATTCATATTTCCCCTCCTTTCAAAGGAGGGGCGAGGGGAGGTTTTGGAAGTTTTTTATTTTTTCTAAAACCCCATAGAGATTATAATAAATTTCATGATTGGTAAAACGCAGAAGTTTAATTCCAAATGATTGAATAAATTTAGCGTGGCGTTCGTCATATTGTTTTCGTCCGTCAAGAAAATGAGAATCGCCGTCAATCTCAATAGCTAGTTGTAATTTTGGACAATAGAAATCCACGATAAAATTTCCAATACTATGTTGACGGCGAAACTTTTAACCGCCAAGTTGTTTATTTTTTATTTCTCCCCAAAGAATTATTTCCGCCTTAGGCATACTGCTCCTAAGCTCATTACGCCGTTTTTTTGCGTCTTGCTATTAAAAGTTTTTCTCATAAAGTTTATGGCATTCCGAAACCCCTCCCGACCTCCCCTTTGAAAGGGGAGGAGGGTGTTTTTTGGCGCAAATTCACAAAAATCTCCCCGATGAACATCGGAGGCAGGCGCGTCATCGCGTTTTGCCGTGATATTTTTTATGTATCTCTTTCAGCCCTTTGTTGGTCAGATGCGTATAAATCTGCGTAGTGGTGATGGAAGAGTGGCCGAGCATTTCCTGCACCGAGCGGATGTCGGCGCCGTTTAAGAGCAGATCGGTCGCGAAGGAGTGGCGCAGAGTATGCGGGGTGATATTTTTGGCAATGCCGGCTTGGCGCGCGTATTTTCTCATTAGCCGCTGGATGGAACGGGGAGTGAGGGCCTCCGGTTCTTTGTCGGCCACGCTAAGCGTGGCCTTAGGAACGCTAAGCGTCCCGGCCGCCCGGTCGTGGCGCACAAAAAGCGATTCGGAGATGTCGCGGCGCGTCGCCAGATATTTTCCGAGCCAAAAGCGCGCCTGATTTGATAAAAAAACAACGCGGAGTTTTCCGCCTTTGCCGCGGATGCCCATTTCATCTTTTTTTAGGTTGATATCTTTGCGCCGCAGTCCCGCCAGTTCCGAAACGCGCATGCCGGTGGAAAAAAATAATTCCAAAAT
>CAYHOC010000057.1:0-6677 GCA_964358135.1 uncultured Gammaproteobacteria bacterium | reverse complement strand
TTATGTTGAACCGTTGATTATACCCCAAAACGGTGCTTGCTGTCTTGAATTCAGGACTTGCGCAAACTGCGCGACGCGCAGGATGGGTCGGTTGCAACATTCTTTTACAAAGCATCCCGCAAACTGGAAAGATATTTTTTATAAAAGATAAGAAAATCGAGCCGAAAGAAAAGGTGCTTGCAGATTGGAACAAAACTTTATTTTTGAGAGAAGAAAAAGAAATTTCAGCAAAGGGCTGGTTGCTTGATATAATGCGTTGCGTTGATAAACTCGGCAAAAAAGAATTTACACTTGATGAGGTTTATGCTTTTGAAAATGAATTGAATAAATTACACCCGGAGAATAAACATATTAAAGATAAAATCAGACAACAATTACAGTTTTTGCGAGATAAAGGTTACTTAGATTTTGTATCCCGCGGTTATTATCGACTTACATAAAAATATGGCTATTGACCTTTCGTCAAAATTGGCAAAAATTATTTTGCGACTTAATCCTTTCACAAGATTAAAAGTGATGTGCCGTGGATATAGTGAAGATTCAGAAAATTTTACCGAGCTTGTGTGGGATGATGATAAATATTTGGATTTTAATGACAAAGAAACGTACCCGCAATTTCAGCTATGGTATGTTTAGTTCATCCATTTTTTGAGAGTTGGCCTTGACAAAAAACAGGCTTTTATGGTATAATGTATTCAACGCCACAGAAAGCAGGCCGTCCGATTTATCGGACCTAAAGCCCCGTAAGGGAGCCCGCCGAGGCAAAGGTCGACTTATCCTTCCAGGATAGGATGTCTGTGGGTACAACACAGATTTTTTATTTTCAGGATGTCGCTAATGGGCTCGCGCCCCGCGAATAACACGAATATTCGTGAAATTAGTGGCCCCGATTTATTGGGGCATTCGTGAAATCCAAAATACTATGCCAAAGACTAGAAAACAAAAGGAGCTTTCTGTTCAGACGCTGGATGAGAAGCTCGCGCAAAGCAAATCCCTTGTTTTTGCCAATTTTTCGGGTTTAAAGGTGAAGGACGCGACTCGTCTCCGCCGTTTATGCAAAGCCGAAGGCGCGGTTTATGAGGTCGATAAAAAGACGCTCTTAAAAATCGCTTTCGCCAAGTCCGGCATCTCGGGCGTTGATGTTAAATCGCTCCCGGGCGCCGTGGCTGTTGTCTACGGTTTTTCCGATGAAGTGGCTCCGGCCAAAATTTTGGAACAATTTTCCAAGACGAATGAAGCGATCAAAATTATCGGCGGGGTGATTGAGCGTAGGTTTATCACCGCGGCTGAAGTAATCGCTCTGGCCAAACTTCCAAGCAAACAGCAGTTATTGGCAAAACTTGTCGGTACCATTAACGCTCCGCTTTCCGGATTAGTTAATGTTTTAGTCGGCAATTTGAGAGGATTTATTCAGGTATTAAACGCTATTAAAGATCAACCCCGCAGCGCATAATTGCGTACGGGGTAAAAAGACGGCCTAGATTCCAAAATAATCTATCCGTCAAACGAAACACATTTATGTCAGAAGAAAAGAAAGATGTTGTTGTCCCCGAGAAATTCAAATCGCTCGTGGAACAAATCGAAAAGTTGTCCGTCTTGGATCTCGCGGAACTGGTGAAAGTTTTAGAAGACAAGTTCGGCGTTAGCGCCGCGGCTCCGATGATGGCCATGGCCCCGCAAGGCGGGGGAGTCGCCGCCGCTCCGGCCGAGGAAAAAACCGCTTTTGATGTTGAGCTCACCGAGTCCGGCGCTAGCAAAATCAGCGTCATTAAGGTTATCCGCGAAGTTACCCAGATGGGTCTTAAGGATGCCAAGGACTTGGTTGATGCCGCTCCGAAGATGCTAAAGGAGGGTATGGCAAAAGCCGATGCCGAAAGCTTAAAGAAAAAATTGGAAGAAGCGGGCGCCAAAGTTACCTTGAAGTAAGAATCAAAAACTCCCCCGATGTCCATCGGGGGAGTTTTATTATCTTTTAATTCAGATGATTTGCGATCAGGCCGTAGACAGTATCGTTATTCAGTATGTATATTTTTTTCGCTCTTTCATCCACGGAAAAATCCGTTAAGTCATCAAAGGTTTCGGACTGATACTGGGCCGATATTTTTCCGTCGCTTAATTTATACGCGATTATCCGTTTTTCTTTTTTGTCCAGAGCGTAAAGATATTTGGCGGAAATAAATATTTTTAAGTTATCGCCAAGCGGCGGCGCGGAATTTTCCGGAGAAAAATTCGTTTCAGCGCCTTTGAAAAATTTAGTAATTTCTCCGTTGCCGGAAACATAGATGTCTCCGTTCACGAAGATCGAGCTGGCGTCGTTAAATTGGCGCGGTTCTTTAAGCCATTTGCTCGGCGAAGTTATCGCCGAGGACTCAATATTGAATTTGATAATTTGCCGCTCCGGCGGCGAAATGGCGTATAGCTTATCGCGATAAATCATCAATGAGCCGAGCGGCTTATCCCAGCCGGCTAAGGGAAGGGCGCTGACCGTTTCATCGGTCAAATTAATTTCCGCGATTGATTGGCCGTCGGTTGTAAAAAATAATTTTTCTC
This sequence comes from uncultured Gammaproteobacteria bacterium, assembly GCA_964358135.1. Classification (GTDB taxonomy): domain Bacteria; phylum Patescibacteriota; class Patescibacteriia; order CAYHOC01; family CAYHOC01; genus CAYHOC01. Next base: position 4,127 of record CAYHOC010000057.1, on the reverse strand, counting down.
CGGCGACCGAGCCATTTTTTAGAAATCCGAGCGAACGAGGGATGGCGATTTTTTTAATGATGCCGTTTTCATTTAAAGAATAAACCGCGCTACCCCCGGTTTGCCACGAATAAAGAACGCCGTTGCGCAACAGCAGCCCGGAGAACTTTGCGGTATTTTCATCTTTTAATACGGCAATAACGATCGGATTTTCAATTTGCGTAATATTGTTGGATTTATTGATCATCGCGTCAATTTCGTTCAGAAGATTTTTTATTGCCGTATTTTTCGGAGCTTTCGCCGTCAGGGAAGACAGCGTTTCTTTGGCGTGCGTCAGCAAGCTGATTGCCGTTTTTTTGTCGCCGTAGGCCAAACTGCTTTCGGCGGATTCCTTTTCATTTTTTGCCAGTTGCATTTTTTGTTCAATCGCGGCATTGTTCGCGCCAAGACGATGTTTTTCCCGTAAAAAGTATACTCCCTGCAGAGTTAATGTCGTCAGAACCAAAAAAACGACCAAAAGAACGCGGCTTAATTTCGGCAGGGAATTAAATTTTTGTATTCCGGAATCTATCTTTGCCGCGGCTCTATTCTTAATCGCCGCGGCGGTGGCGCGCGGCTCAATGATTTTTTTGAGTAGTCGGGGAATTTTCCGCGCCAGATTAAATAAAAATTTTCCGGCCGACATAATAAATCTAAGCAAATACGAGAAAAAAATTTTCAGATAGCGCAACGCTCTGCCGGCATAAAAAGAATAATTTATTCCGCGGCCGTTTAAGGCGGAATTTTTTACCGCTCCGGGCATGGCGGCTTCTTTTCCGATAATATTGTCTCTGTATCTTTGCTCCCGGAGTTTGATTATTACGGCGCAAACACTTTTAGCGAGATCTTTTTGCATCAGGTCGTTTTTTATAAAATCTTTTGCGGCGGCGGCGTTGCCTTCGGTAACCATTTTTTTGATCGCGCTTGAACTGATTAAGTCCGTTATTTCCGGGGAGGAAATAAAAATAACATCTTCGGGGCCGATATTGCCGGCAACGGTCTGGCTGAATATCTTGGCCAAATTCATCCGCGCGCTGCGGATGCCGGCGATATTAATTAAAGAATAGCGTTCGTTTTGGTCGCGATGAAAAAGGATGCATCTGATGTTTCCGCGGATCGCCAGGACAAAATAATTTTTTAACAGCGCGCCGATGGCCAGATGAAAATTATTTTCATTCGGCGCGAGCATTTTTTGCGTCAGGAATTTATAGAATGAAGCATTAATATTTTTAAGCGCCAAATCAAGATTCCTGTCAAGCGCGTCTTCCGAGGCCAGGCTTTCCGGGACATTAAATGTTCTCTGTAATTCAAAAGACGCCAAATCGGCAAGCTGATTGGTCGGGAAATTCTGGATCGTGGTATCAATTACCCCGAAAAGTTTAATCGGCGCCTCAAAGGCGATGCTTTCGGAAAAATCAATGATTTTGCAGGAATCCTTATTTTTTCCGCCTATTGGCAGAATAAGCGGCGCAAAAATACTATCATTTTTCATTTTTAGGCAGGGGAATTTACCCCCGCGCCCGAACATGGGCGCGGGATTTACTTAATTGGTTATATTTATTATACTATACTTATCATTAAGTTAGAATAACACCATTATATGCCACTTGAACAATTATTCGGCTCAAAATCGCGCGCCAAGCTTTTACGGCTATTTTTGGCCAATGACGGCGAAGACGGGCGTTTTTATGTTCGTGAGCTGGCGCGGAAATTGGGTTTGCAGCTTAACAGCGTCAGGCGGGAGCTATTTAACCTTGAATCAATCGGGATGCTGATTTCGGAAGGAATCAGCGGAGAGAAGCGTAAATTTTACCGGCTGAATAAAGATTTTGTCCTCTATAAAGAACTGAAAATGTTATTTTCAAAATCGGAATTTTTTACCGAAAATAAATTCATTAAGGAGATAAAAGAATCCGGGAAAATAAATCTTTTAATTTTAACCGGAGGATTTGTCGGGGTTAAGGATTTTCCGACCGATCTGCTGATTGTCGGAAAGATAAACCGCAAAATTTTGGCAAAAAAAATCAGCGATTTTGAAAAGGAGCTGGGGCGCGGGATCAATTATACATTTTTTTCGCCGCAAGAATATAAATACAGAAAGGACCTGACCGATAAATTTTTATACGGTATTCTGGAGGGCAAGAAAATAATGCTTATCAATAATTCAGGAGACGGGCAAATATGATTATTTTGTTAAATTTGATCAGGCCGACTCTTCCGGCAGTTGTTTTATATCGGAAAGGAAAAATTTTTTTTGGCCGAAAGCTCGGCCGTAAAAAAACCGGCGGTTTTATTATTGCGGGACTGAAGAAAATACTTGGGCCGAAAAAATTAAAATTTTCCCGAGAAGATATTTTTGCGGTTTTAACCGGCCGCGCCTCATTCAGCGGCATCAGGTCGGAAATGGCGCTGGCGAATTCTTTGGCCATGGCGGCCGGGGCGACGGTGGTCGCCATCGGGGATCTGTCTCCCTTCGGGAGATCCGCCTTTGGCGGAGAAATTAACGATTTGAAAGCCATTCCGCAAATTGTAAAGAAAAAAATCAGGCGTAAATATATTTTGCCGGAATACGACCGCGAACCGAATATTACGGTCAAGACAGAGTCAAAGTTATGATGACCGCGCGCGCGAAATACCGTCTTTTAGAGAGTATCCCTGGGGCGTTAGTTTGGATAACGCTTATTTTATCGGTTTTGCTTTCGTTTCTCGCGCCGGTTTATGTAATTTATTTTATCATTCTCTTTGATTTATATTGGCTTTTTAAGGTCGTATATTTTATCATTAACCTGACCGTCTCCTGGAAAAATTATAAACGCGATAATGCCGTCAATTGGGGAGCCAAGGCCGCGGCGCTGCCGGGAGTTGAAAAAATTTTCCATCTCATACTTTTACCGACCTATAAAGAGGACACGGGAATTATCCGCGCGACCTTAAAAAGCATTGTTGAAAATAATTTTCCGAAAGAAAAAATGATCATCGCGCTCTCGGGGGAGGAACGCGGAGGCAAAGAAGAATTTTTGGCGCGGGCGGCCGAACTCACGGATGAATTTGGGGCAAAGTTTTATAAATTTTTGACAATCGTCCATCCCCAAGATTTACCCGATGAAATCCCGGGCAAGGGTTCTAATGATGCCTATGCCGCGGCCGCCGCCAGAAAATTTATTGACGAGCGGGGGATACCGTATGAAGATATTGTCGTTTCCACTTTTGATGTGGACACCCTGGTTTCGCCGCAATATTTTTCTTATCTGACTTATAAATATCTTACCGTCCCGAATCCGACGAGAGCATCTTACCAACCGATCCCTCTTTACGGCAATAATATCTGGCAATCTCCGTCGGTGGTGAGAATCGCGGCTTTCGGCACGACTTTTTGGCTGATGATGGAGCTGGTGAGGCCGGAATATCTTTTCACTTTCTCCTCGCACAGCATGCCGTTTAAGGCGCTGGTTGATGTCGGCTATTGGCAAAAAAATATTGTTTCCGAGGATTCGCGGATATTTCTTCAGTGCCTGATGCATTATAATGGCGATTACCGCGTCGTGCCGATGTATGTCGGCGTCAGCATGAATACCGTCGCGATTGATAAATATTGGCGCAGTTTAAAAAATTTGTATAAGCAACAACGCCGCTGGGCGTGGGGCGTGGAAAATTTTCCGTATCTGGTGACGGAATTCGCGAAGCGTCCGCTGATATCTTTATGGAAAAAGTTCGTTTTTATCTGGAAACAGCTTGAGGGGATGTATTCTTGGGCCACGGCGCCGCTGGTGATTTTTATTCTCGGGCGTTTGCCGTTTTATGTCGCCAGCGAGGCGTCAAAAAAAGTTTTAATCGTTCAGACAGCCCCGTTTCTTTTGGAATATATTATGACGGCCTCAATGGCCGGTATTTTTGTTTCGGCAATGATTTCTTTTTTCTTCCTGCCGCCGCGCCCGCCCGGACATGGCCCGATGGCTATTGTCGGAATGGTTTTGCAATGGATTCTTTTACCGGTTTCGCTCATAATTTTCGGTTCAATTCCCGCGGCTGACGCGCAGACGCGGCTGATGCTCGGAAAATATCTCGGATTTTGGGTTACGGAAAAGAAAGAATCAACAAATAAAGCGTCG
>CAYHOC010000056.1:0-6702 GCA_964358135.1 uncultured Gammaproteobacteria bacterium | reverse complement strand
CTGTTTTACACCGACAAATCAAGCGGAATAATTTATAAGATTAGATTGAGATAAAATGATTAAATTTTACAAAAAAATATTTTTATTGCTATTTTTAGCAATCTCTTTATCGCTGCCAATAGCGGCCAATGCGACCGCTTTTGTAACTTGCGGGGATGGAAATAACGGGACTGGAAATTTACTCTGGTGTATTAGCGCGCAACAAAAATGCGCCTCAACTCCGTACGATGCAGCCCTAAACAATCCTGACCAAAATTGTCAGAAAATAGATCAACGACTGGGATCTTTTTCCGGACTTGGGTGTCTTGCCACCAAGAACGCCGCGCCACAGCCGGAATGCAGTGGCAGCGCCAGCGTGAATGTCGGCGGGGGAATCGGGTGTTGTGTATTAAGTAGCGCGGTCGGCAAAAAATGCATTGATATATCCACTTCAATCCAAAAAGATGCATGCGCCGCTAATTCCTTCCTCTCGGGCGTGGCTACGACGGCTTGGACGACGATATTTCCCGCTTTGTCCCTGACCGGAGATATAGCCAATGTCCAATTTATGGAACCGGCGCAATGCGCGCAGGAGCCGACTTGTCCCACATATAACGCTTCTGCCGCCGCCGCGCCAATACCGGAATTCAAATTTGAACCCATCAAACCAAAACTGCAGATAGACATCCCGACCGTAAAATTTTCCGACATAAAACTTGAGGGCGAAAAAGGAAGCCGCTATATTGATATTCCTTTTTTGGCCGAATATATCCGCGGGGTTTATCAATACGCCATCGGATTTTTGGCGATGCTCGCCGTGATTATGCTGATGATTGGCGGCGTCAAATATATTATGGCCCGCGGCGGAGCAGGCGTCGGTGAAGCCAAAAAAATGATCGGCAACGCGATTTTCGGCTTAATTCTGGGATTCGGGTCGTATATTATCTTAAATTCCATTTCGCCATCACTCACGAATCTTACGACATTAAGGACGCTGTTTATTGAAAGAGAAACCGCCGAAGTGGAATATCCGCCACCGCCGCCGGAATCATCCTCTTCGGAAAATGACGGTTCCGCTCCGCCCCCCGGCGGCAAAGTTCCCTTTTTCGGTCAGTACGCGGCGCCGTGGGGCGAGATGAAGCCCGACGGCAGCGGCGGCTGGGATAATCCAAAATGCCAAAGTATCCGCGCACGAGGATGCGGGACAACTTCATTGGCAATGGTCTTAAAATTTTACGGAAAAAATGTTACGCCAAAAGATACCGGATCGTGGGGGCTAAAATGCGGAATACCCAAAGGCGCGTGGCTACCCCCCTCATCCCTCGCCGACAGCCCATGGCCGGATCTAAAAATGGAACGGATAGGAGCTGAAAAAGCAATGGAACTTGCCGCGCAAGGAAAACCGATCATATTTAATTGCGCCCCCTGTGTTGGTTTCCGCCGAAATGGAAATATTAAGAAATACGGGGGACATTATATGGTCTTGACCGGCAGCGATGACGGCGGGCAAACATTCACCGTCAATGACCCGGGAGCAAATTTAAACGCCGGCATTGTAAAAATGACCCGAGAGCAAGTTGTGAACCCCCTAGTAACCGACTGGCAAAAAGCTTGCGGAAGCGACTCAAGCTGTATGAATAAATATGGCGGCTCCAGGGTAACTGACGGCCGTATTCAAAAAGCGTTTAAATTCGGCTTATACGTTCACCCATAAAATGATAAAAAACAACACAATCTACGAATGCTCCAAATGCGGCGCCCAATCCTCAAAATGGATTGGGCGGTGTGTTGAATGCGGCGGATGGGGAACGGTGGAACAACGAAGCATCGAAGCATCAAAACAAGAAAGCAAGACGGGGCCGGTAAAGATTACCAACTTAAATCACATAGAAACCGCGGCTTTTCCGCGGCTTCAGACGGGAATCAATGAGGTTGACCGCGTTTTGGGCGGAGGGATTGTCCCGGGCTCGCTCGTCCTTCTGGGCGGCGAACCGGGGGTTGGAAAATCAACTTTAATTCTACAAATTGCCGAGGCGGTGGCAAAACGAGACCACCCCCAACCCCTCCTTACCAAGGAGGGGAGGCCGCCATCTCCTCCCCTTACTACTTCCGTTCCCGACCCGCCGAATCGGCGGGGAGGAATGGAAAGGCGGGGTGGGGTCTTGTACATATCCGGCGAGGAATCGGGCGAGCAGATAAAATTAAGATTTGACCGTCTCGGAATCAAAGATATTGATATCCAATTTTTAGGCGAAACAAATCTTGAGATTATCGCCGCCGCCATTACCGAGCATAAACCTAATCTGGCGATTGTTGATTCAATCCAAACCGTTAATTCCGAAGAGGCGGCGGCTGGCGGACTTACGCAAATCCGCGTCGCCACGGTAAAATTTCTGGAAGTCGCGAAGAAAAATCACATCCCGATTATCATCATCGGGCATATTACTAAAGATGGGACGATCGCCGGACCGAAAACATTGGAGCATTTAGTTGATGTCGTTTTGTATCTTGAAGGCGATGCCAACAATTTTTACCGCCTGCTCCGCGGCACAAAAAATCGCTTCGGTTCAATTGATGAAATCGGCGTTTTTGAAATGACCGGCGGCGGAATGAAGGAGGTGCAAAATCCTTCGGTCGCTCTGCTGGAAGATGCTTCCAGCAGCGCCGGCACGGCTATTGCCGCGGTGATGGAAGGCAACCGCCCGCTTTTAGTGGAAGTTCAGGCGCTCACAAGTCCGACAAATTTCGGCCAAGCCGCCCGCCGCGCCGTTGGTTTTGACCAAAATCGGCTCTCCCTGCTTTTGGCGGTTCTCTCGCGCCGCGCAAAAATTAATCTCGCGAACACCGATGTTTATCTTAACATCATCGGCGGGATAAGAATTGACGACCCCGGCGCCGACTTGGCCGTCGCCGCGGCGATTATCTCTTCGGCGCTTGATAAGCCGATAAACGAAAAAACGGTTTTCTTGGGAGAGGTCGGACTTTCGGGCGAGGTGCGGCGGACAAAGGCGCTGGACAAGAGGGCGGAAGAAGCGGCGAAAATCGGCTTTACGCGCGCGGTCGGGCCGAAATTAAAAACGCCCATCCACGCAAAAATTTCCTACGCGGCGATTGGGACAATGAGCGAGTTGGTGAATTTTATCAAAGCCAGCTAAAGCTGGGCAATGGATTTCTTATCAAGCCAGCTAAAGCTGGGTAATGATATTATATCCATTGCCCAGCTTTAGCTGGCTAAAAATTAAGGTAGAGACGCAATGCCTTGCGTCTCTACCTTATTATTATTCCAAATGCAAAGATGCCAAATGCGTTTCAAATTTCTGTTTTAAGAGCGGAAACGACTCAAGCGACGGGTCTTTGCTTAAAATTTCCTCTGCCGCCGCCGCGGCTTTTTTTATCAGAGCATAATCAAAAACCGTGGCAATTTTGAATTCCGGAAATCCCGACTGGCGGAAACCGTAGACCTCGCCGGGCCCGCGGATTTTTAAATCCATTTCCGCGAGTTCAAAACCGTTTTTTGCTCCCAGCAGCGCGTTAAGGCGCGAAAATGTTATCGGACTTCGGCTCTCCGTAAAAAGCAGGCAATACGACTGATGTTCGCCGCGGCCAACGCGCCCGCGGAATTGATGAAGCTGCGCCAACCCGAAACGCTCGGCGCCCTCAATCATCATCACCGAGGCGTTGGGAATATCAACGCCGACTTCCACCACCGAAGTTGAGACCAAAATATCAATTTCGCCTTTTTTCATCCTGCTCATCACCTCTTCTTTTTCTTTTGACTTTAATTTTCCGTGCGCCAGCCCGAGGCGGGAGGACGGAAAAATTCTTTTCAGTCCTTCATATTCCTCTTTGGCCGATTTTACGCCAGCCGTATCGGAAGGGTCAATCAGCGGACAAATCACAAAAACCTGCCGGCCGGCGGCAATTTGTTTGGCGATAAAATCATACGCCGCGCCGCGTTTTTCCGACGCGACGATTTTTGTGATAATCGGCTTGCGATTTTTCGGCATTTCCGGCAGATACGAAATGTCCAAATCGCCGTAAAGCGCGAGCGCGAGCGTCCGCGGAATCGGCGTTGCCGTCATTGAAAGCAGGTGCGGCGTAAATCCCTCTTGCCCAACCCGTTCGCGAAGCGACTTGCGCTGCCCAACCCCAAAACGATGCTGTTCATCAACAATCGCCAGCGCCAAACGGCTAAATTTTGCCTTATCCTCAATCAAGGCGTGCGTCCCGATTAAAAAATCTATTTCTCCGCCGCTTAATTTTTTAAAAAATTCTTTCCGCGTGATTGCGGTATCGCGGCCGCCGTCAAAAAGACGATTTTCGCCGCCGGTCAAAAGTCCCAGAGAAATTGGAAGCCCCTGAAACATATTCTTAATCGTCCCAAAATGCTGGCTCGCCAAAATTTCCGTCGGCGCCATCAGCGCGGCCTGATAATCGGAAAGGACGACATTCAACGCCGCCATCGCCGCCACCACCGTCTTTCCCGAACCGACATCGCCGTTCAACAAACGATTCATCGGATGAGCCGTTCCGATGTCTTTGATTATTTCCCAAGCGGCCGCGCGCTGGCCGGCCGTCAGTTCAAAAGGAAGGGACTTTACAAAGGCCTTGGTCTCCGCTTCCTTAAACGGCGCGGCTTGAGCTGATTTTTTATTTAAATCATATCTTAATTTGCGATTCAAAAGCTGCGACAAAAAAAGTTCGTCAAATTTAAGGCGCGCCACCGCCCGTTCCAGCCCCTTGCCGCACTCGGGAAAATGGATTTCATAAAGAGCCGACGGCAAATCCAAAAAACGATATTCTTCCTTTACGCTTTCCGGCAAAAAATCTGTTATTTGCCCGACCGCGCCAAGGGCTATTTTTATCAGATACCGCAGTTGCTTCTGACTGACGCCGGCAGTGAGCGGATACATAGGAATAATTCCCGCAAGATGCGTCTGCTCGTCTTTAACTTTTTCATATTCGGGGGAAATCAGTTCCGCTCCGGCATCGCCAGAACTCACTTTGCCGGAAAAATAATATTCATCACCGGCCTTAAAAATCTTGCCGAGATACGGCTGATTAAACCAAAGCAATTTAATTTTACCGCTCGCATCGCCGACAATCGCCTCGGTCAGAATCTTCTTTCTAATCGGACTCCTTCTTACATTGATAATCTCAAGCCGCCCGCGGATTGTCGCGATTTGCTCCGGAACGAGCGTCTTGATCTCGGTAATAACGCTCAAATCATCATGCCTGGCGGGAAAATAAAAAATGAGATCCTCTACGGTCTCAATTTCCAGCTTCTTAATCCGTTTCTCAAGTTTTTGACCGATGAACCCCAAATCTTTGACCGATGTTTCTAAATTTAACGGCATACCCAGTATATTAAAATCATTTTGAACCAAGTCGCCTCCCAGCAGAAAATGTCATCTCTTTGCGCCCGCCACGCTAAGCGTGGCGATTGGAACGCTAAGCGTTCCGCCAATCGTTGAGCCGTAACGAAAAGCCAACTGCTTGGCTTTGAGTCGGCGAAACGGGCGTAGCGTTGTCCCGAGAGGGACCGCGAAGCCCAGAGAACTTGGATTTTAAGCTCCCCGCCTGCTCCGCCTCCGCCGGTTGGCGGATGGCGGATTCGGCGGGCAGGCGCCAAGAATTTCACCCGCCCACCTTTTTTATTGAGAGTAATATTCCTATGCGCCCGCCAAGAATCGAACTTGGATTACGAGCTCCGCAAGCTCGTGCTCTATCCGTTGAACTACGGGCGCATGAGAATATCACTCTATTCTTATGTTTTAAAGTGGCTTAAAAAGGTGGGCGGGCCTTGGATCTTAAGCTCCCCGCCTGCTCCGCCTCCGCCGGTTGGCGGATGGCGGATTCGGCGGGCAGGCGCAAGCTCACGCTCTATCCGTTGTCATGCCTGCGGCAGATCCGCCCGCCGCGGCGGGCGGAAACTACGGGCGCAAAGAGATGATGTCTTTTAAAACAATTTAAATCTTAAAAATTCTGCAGATAATATCGGTCAGCGGTTCGCCCTCTCTCTTTAAATCTTCCTTGATATGCCGAAGCAAAACTTCTCTTACCTTAACAGGATTTTCTTTTCCCAAATCTATGGTAAATCGCGGCGTTAAAAAAATTTTCAAATCAAAATAAACATTTTTTACCGCGGGCGGCTCATACGCAATCCAAAATCCCTGAACATCTTTATACGGCACAAACTTCTCGCCGAAAACAATACCCAAATTGGTGATGGAAAAAGGCACGGCGCGCGGTTTTTTTTCACCCAGCATAAAAATCATAATCGCGGCCATCAAAATTATCAGCGAAAAGAGCACATTGCCGGTCCAAAAAGACCAGCCGACCAGGCCGACGGTGACAATAATCATCCAGAAATACCAGTGCTTGGTACGGTGATGTTTTTCAAATTCCGCGGTCTGCCACGACATCAAAACATCGCCATAAAATTTTTGTTTATTTTCCTCCATATAATTTGGAAAGATGATCTTTTTTATAAGATTCTTTCCGATTAAATACTTTTAGATTCGGAGGGGGTAAGATTCCCGCTCACGCGACTCACGGCCCGCCGATTCGGCGGGCAACAGTTTTTCCGCTACGTCTCCGACATCGGTCGGAGCGAGCGGATCCGCTCACGCCTTCTGGCGATGAGCGGACAAGACTTTTGCGCTACAACGGTGTCTGTTTGAAAATATCCGAACGGAACTGGCTGGGCCCCGCCTGCGTTGA
>CAYHOC010000055.1:0-6946 GCA_964358135.1 uncultured Gammaproteobacteria bacterium | reverse complement strand
TATTTGTCAAAAACTAACCCATAATGATATTGACCGGCGTCAAACTCATCCGCGAGCTTCAAACCCAGGCTCGCGACCGCCTGTTTCATCGCTTCCGGCGGGATTCTGTCTTTTGAGGGCGGGCCGAGCGGAGCGGCGGCCGGCTTCCAATCTACGATGAGCAGTTTACCACCGGGTTTCACCAGACGCAAGGCCTCTTTGAGCATCGCTTCTTTGGGCAAATTGTTCACCAGCATCGCCAAATCTAAACTCGCCGCTTCTATTTTTGTCGCGCCGTAAATTTCTATATCCGACCAGACGGTGAACACATTCTGAAAATTCTGAAGTTTGGCCTGACTTTCTACTCCGGACAGCGCGGATTTTAGGATATCCACTCCGTAGACAACTCCCGACGGTCCGACTAAGCGGGCGGCCGGAAATACAAAATGCCCCTGGGTTCCGCAACCCATATCCGCGGCCATCATTCCTTCCCGGAGGTCGGCCTTGGTTAAAATTTTTATCGGATTCAAAAGTTCACCGCCGCTGGGAATATAGACCATGTTGACATTTGACATTTGACACTTGACACTTGACGAACCCCTCCCCGCCTCCCCCTTGTAAGGGGAGGAACGGTGGGGCGGTCAATTGTTAATTGTTAATTGTCAGGTGTTATTTCTTAAGTCCGGGCATCACCTGGCCGATAGTGCCCTCAAGACATCCCTGAAGCATCCCGAAGGCGTAAATCCAGCTGAAAAAGATAATCAAAATGCCGATGATTTTATAAAGCATCCGCGTGCCCCCGGCCATAGACAGTTTATCTTCGGCCCAAGCGCTTTTGCCGAAATTTTCCACATACCACTGCGTTTTCCAGATGAGCGTAAAACCGGCCAAAGTTCCGATGATGAAGACGATTATTCTTACCATGCTTGTATTATACAAAAATAAGAAGATAGGCGCAAGTTTTGGAATATCCCCCTGCTGCTCACCTGCCTCGTAGGCAGGTGAGCAGGGTCTTTCCTCGTTCACGCAGGGACTTCATGCACGATCCGAAGTCCTCCTGTGGGGGAGGCGACTTCTGCTACTTCTGACAACTTAGACAATAATCCGTCCCCCGCCCGCCGAGGCGCATATTTTTTATGGTGCCGCCGCAACGGCGGCATTTTTCGCCGGCCCGGCCGTAAACCGCGAGTCGCGGGACAAACTCGCCTTTTTTACCATACGCGTCAAGATAGGCGTCGGCCGAAGTGCCGCGATATTTGATTGATGATTTTAAAACTTTTTTGATGGCGCCAAAAAGCCGCCGCAAGTCCTCATCCGACAAACTTTTCACCGTTCGCGTCGGCATTATCCGCGCGTAAAAACAAGCTTCGGCGGCGTAGATATTTCCAATGCCGGCAATACAGGTTTGCTCCATTAAAAGCGGCTTGATTTTTCTTCCAGCACCTTCTGGAATACTTCGATCCGCATTTGCAGGACCGTGGACGATAAATGGTTTAACAAATACTTCCTCTGGTTTAATATTCCGCGAGAAGGTGCTGGATTTCGGTTTGCCGCGAAGGCGCATCGTAAATTTTTTAAAAGTGAACTTCGGGTCAAGCGGCTCCGGTCCGTATCCTTGCGTCTCAAAAAATTTCGGGAGCTCCGCGGTCTTAAATAATTTAATAAAACCAAATTTGCGGTAATCCTCAAAAAATATTTTTTCTTTTCCCGAAATATCAAAAACCAAATGCGTATGCTTAGTCGGCGGCGCCGAATCTTTAACGATGAGTATCCGGCCGGTCATCTTCAGATGAAACATGATGGTGCAGCCGGAAGAAAGATTCCAAAGAAGAAGTTTGGCGCGACGGCCGATACTTGTGATTTTCGCGCCCAAAACCGCCCGCCGGAATTCGGCGACCGGCGTTTTGAGCGGTTTTTGATAGCGGATCTCAAGGCCGACGATTTTTCTGCCGACGATCGCGCGCTCCAGCTGACGTCTGATTGTTTCTACCTCGGGCAATTCAGGCATAACATTCAAAAAAGCAAAAAAACATACGGCCTTCGGCCTAAACAATAAAACAAATTTGCTTTCTTGTTTTCTTGCTTTTTTGCTTTTTTAAATTAACGGTCTTCCGCTCATCTCCTCCGGCTGGGGCAGACCCATAATTTTAAGAAGCGTCGGCGCGACATCGGCCAGCATTCCGGAGGGCGACACCAAACTCAAATCTCCGCCGATTCCCTCCGGCAAATCCAGGCTCTTTCCCTCATATTCTTTGGCGACAACGATAAACGGAACGGTATTGGTGCTATGCTCCTTATCAACGGCAACGGTTTGTAAATTCAGGAGCTCCTCAGCGTTTCCGTGGTCCGCCGTAATCGCCAAAACCCCGCCGCGCGCCAGGGTTGCTTCCGCAATCTTTCCGATGCATCCGTCAATCGCCTCGCACGCCTTGACGGTCGCCTCAAGATTTCCGGTATGGGCGACCATATCGGGATTGGCAAAATTCAAAACGATAAAATCGTATTTGTCCTCGCGGATTTCTTTCAGGATGCGGTCGGTGATGGCATAAGCCGCCATTTCCGGTTTTTCGTCGTATTTGGCAACATGCGGCGAAGGGATAATCGCGCGATCCTCGCCCGGAAACGGCGCCTCCCGCTGGCCATTCAGAAAAAATGTGACATGGGCGTATTTTTCTGTTTCCGCAATATGAAGCTGTTTTAATCCGGCGTCGGAAATAACCTTGGCCAAACAATCATGAATCGTATCGGGAAAAAACGCGATGGCGCCCGGAAGATCTTTTTCGTACTCGCTCATCATCACAAAATGAAGATTCGGCAGATAAGCGCGCGTAAATTTTTCAAAAGCCGGTAGCGCGAAGGCCTTGGTGATTTCCCTGGCGCGATCCTCGCGGAAATTAAAGAAGATGACCGCATCGCCGTCTGATACGACGGCAACCGGTTTTTTTCCCTTCATGATAACGGTCGGAACAAATTCTTCGTCATAAATTTTCTTTTCGTACGAAGATTTAATCGCGCCAACCGCGTCATCAGCCGTCTCGCCAATGCCCTCGGCAATGGCGCGATACGCTTTTTCAATCCTGTCCCAGCGATTGTCCCGATCCATGGCATAATATCGGCCGGCAACCGTGGCGATTTTACCGACTCCGAGCTTTTTCATTTCTGTTTCCAAGTCGGCAATAAATCCGGCGCCGGTATTATAAATCGTGTCGCGCCCGTCCAGAAAACAATGGACATAAACTTCTTTAACGCCGTTGTCCTTGGCCAATTTAAGAAGCGCGCAGAGATGATCCTGTTTGGAATGAACGCCGCCCGGGGAGACCAATCCCATCAGATGCAATCGGCTCTTTTCTCCGCGGACATGCGCGCAAGCATCCAAAAAAACTTTGTTGTCAAAAAAACTGCCGTCAGCGACGGCCTTGTCAATGCGCGGGCCCATTTGATAATAAACGCGGCCGGCGCCGATGTTCAGGTGCCCGACTTCAGAATTTCCCATTTCGCCCCAATAAAGCCCGACCTCCTGCCCGGCCGCTGAAATTGCCGTTGCCGGATAACTCTGAATCAGCCGGTTGATGACCGGGGTTTTGGCGCGGGAGATGGCGTTGCCGTCCGACGGCGGAGCAATCCCCCAGCCGTCAATAATGGCGAGTACTACCGGTTTTGGACGAGTCATAGTCTTAAGAAAGCAATAAAGCAAAAAAACAAGAAAACAAATTTGCTTTTTTGTTTAGGCCATAAGGCCGTATGCTTTTTTGATTTATTGATTTAGCGCTCTTTTCACCCTCAAACTAAGTTCGCTAAGATTGATATGCGCCTTAATGATAAAATCAACCGCCCCCAGACGAAAACATTCATTAATCATTTCTTTTTCCGACAAATCGCTGGAGATAATTACGGGAATCATTTTTAAGTTGCCGTCGGCTTTTAGTTCTTTCAGAACCTCAACGCCCGGCTTGCGCGGCAAAAGCAAATCTAAAATGATCAGATCCGGCGGCGACTTGGTTGCGGCCCGGAGCCCGGAGTTTCCATCCCTGGCAATGACCGCATTAAAACCGTCGCCGGTCAATTTTTTATTATAGATATTCGCGAGATACTCGTCATTCTCAATAATCAAAATATTCTTTTTCATATCTGCTTTTTCCCGATTTCCCGCATTGCCAGACCGATGGCCACGGAAAAACGCGGACCGAGTTTGTCTAAAAGCGGCCGCAAATCCTCGGAATAAACGGTTCTGGTCCATGGATCCCCGACATACGCCCGTATCTTGAATGTATTATTTAAAAATGCCGCCAGCCCGGGCAAAAGGCATGAGCCGCCGGTTAAAATTATTTTTTCAATCTTCGGCGCGCCAAAACCGTTTTGATTTGAATAAAGATCAAGAGCATACTGAATTTCATTTAGTGCCGGCCGCAAGACCGCTTTGTACATTTCCGCCAGAACGCTGTCGCCGGGCATAATCGCCTCAAGTTTTTCCGCGTCAAGCTTGAACTCTTCCGCCGGCGCCGCCCCGATACCGAGGGTTTTGGCGAGTTCCGCGGTAAATACTTTCCCGCCGACATCCACGCTCCGGCTCATCAGCGGAACACCCGAGGCGACGATCACAATATTTGTTCTTTCGCCGCCGATATCCAAAATCATTGCCGGCGACTTGTCATCTCCGATTAAAGAACGCATCAGCGCAAAAGCTTCGGTTTCCAAACTCGTAATTTCCAATCCGGCCGCCTTAAAAACCTCCACATATTGTTTGATCAGATTTTTTTGCGCGCCGATCACCAGCACTTGCGTACCCCTGACGCCGTCGGTTTTTTCGGCGGGGACGACCCTCCAGTCCAAAATAATATCGGCGAGCGGCCAGGGCGAAAGTTTCGCGGACTGGAGCTCAACCGCCGGTTTCATCTCTTTCTCGTCCGTAGTCGGGACATTCACCAGCGCGCTAAAAACGGCTGAAATCGGCAAACCGGTAACGCACTTTTTTGAAATCGTGCCGGCTTTCTCGCATATTTTTTTGAGCAACGCTCCGGCTCCGGCCGGATCATCAATTAATTTTTGTTTGTAATCGCCGAGCGGGCGATTACAAAAACCGTATGTTAAAAGAACCGGACGGCCATGCTGCTCTCCAAGCTCCACGACTTTAATACCGGCCACGCCGATATCCACGCCGAGATATGAATTTTTTGTCATAAAATTATGATGCCAATGATGCGAATCTTATGCGCCTGCCTGCGGTAGGCAGGAATGCCACAAATAAAATTCGCGGCATTTGCATATCATTTGTAGATTGGCATCGTATTTATTTTTCCCTATTAACATTATATCACTTCTGACAGGATTTGTCCTTTTTTGGCCAGAGGACCGTGAGGACGCTCAAAATGATCATCAGGATGATCAGAATCCCCAAAGCGGCAAGTTTTTCCCGGCTCGGCAAAAATAGCGCCACGCCGCCGAAGAGAATGGAGAAGAGATACAGGGTTAAAACCGCCTGGCGCTCGGAAAGCCCCAAATCCAAAAGACGAAAATGCAGATGCTTTCTGTCCGCCAGCGCGAATGAATGTTTTTCCCAAAAGACCCGGCGGAGCATCACCCAAAGCAAATCCAGGGCGGGAAGGCCGATAATCAATAAAGCGATGGCGATTTTTCCACCGGCAATCACCGCGAGAACTCCCAGCATAAACCCACAGAATAAACTGCCGCTCTCTCCCAAAAATATTTTTGCCGGATAAAAATTCCAAACCAAAAAACCGGCCGCGCTCCCGGCAAAAATCATCGCCAGCAGAGCGACATCCGGCTGGACATATTTTGTAATCGTCGCGAATAAAAAAATTAAAAAACCGCCGATGGCGGCGATTCCCGAAACCAGTCCATCCAAACCATCAAGCACCTTTGTCGTGTACATCGTTCCGAAAAGCCAAAAAAAGGCGACGACATTTGCCGGAAAAATCGACCATATCCCCATCCAAGCCGCGCCGAATCCGTATGTGTCAAGACGCAAAATCCCGCCAAACGGGTTGGTAATAAATCTGGCGCCGACATCAAAGAGGAGGGCGACGGCGACGGCCAAAAGCGGCCCCCATACTTGAACCCGCGGACGAAGCGAATATTTATCATCCAGATACCCGAAAATCATTAAAACCGCGCCGGCGATGAAGACGCCGATAATCTGGCGCGCTGAAATTGTCTTCCAAAAAGACGGCTCGCTAAAAAAATAAGCCGCGCCGAAAATAATCCAAAAACTTAAAAAAATCGCGGTTCCGCCCAAAAGCGGAATGGAGCCCCGATGTTTTTTGCGCCCCTCGCCCGGGACATCAACGATGCCGCGCGAAAACGAAAACCGCCGCACAAAAAAGGTGAGGACGAGCGAGGCGGCAAAAGCCAAAATTCCGTAAATTATCGGTATCATAAAAAATGTTGAAAAACTCCGAAACTACTGGATTCCCCGCGAAAGCGGGGCTTCCCTCGCCGACCCGCCTAACGCACGCGCGCGCTTGACTGATATGAAAGCCCGTGTTATCGTGAAATCAGATCTTTTCTTCATTATCCCAGAAAATAGCCACTTTAATCAAGGAGGCGGATGATGGAAATGATAAAGACGGTTTTTATCGCCGCGTTTACTTTGGCAATTTCAAGCAAGGAGCGCCGATGAGCCTGATGGTCTTTGCCGGAATCGCAACCGTTACCGGTTTCATCCTGGCCGCCTTAACCCTCGCGGAAATAGCCGCCAGGATCACGAAAGATGCTACCTGGACGCAAAAAATCCGAAGCCTGATCGTCTATGTCGCTTATCCGTTGTTTCTCGTCTCCATCACCGTCGTCGCACTCGCTATCGGAGAATGGCGGCTGCTCGCGATTCCGCTGCTCTTCTTGGCCATTTGGCTAAGCATGATTATCGCCCATCATCCGAAACTTGCGGCGCGCTTCTACTCCGACCTCCGCAAAAACAGAAAACCATAAAACGCGCCTTCAACGCAAATAC
>CAYHOC010000054.1:0-7076 GCA_964358135.1 uncultured Gammaproteobacteria bacterium | reverse complement strand
TATTTTTAACCTTTATCATCGGCGTTCTCTCGGGCGTTTTGCCGGCGCGACAGGCGGCCAAGCTTGAACCCGCGGAGGCGTTAAGATATGAGTAATAATATGTCCAAAAAACAAGAACTTAAGATTCATGGCATGAGTTGCGTCAGCTGCGCGAAGAATATTGAGCAATTAGTTAAGAAAATGCTCGGCGTAACTTCCATTGAGGTTAGTTTTTCCCTGGAAAAGGCATTTTTAGAAATCAATCCCGAGTTGATTGACGTCGCGAAGATCGCCAAAGAGATCCGGGCGAAATTGGGCTACGAGGCGTATTTGGAAAAAGCCGAAAATGCCGTGGAAGCGGAATCGCAGGCTCATTTTAAGGAGATAAGACGGCAAAGAAATTACACGATATTTTCTTGGCTTTTAGCTATTCCCATTATGTTCGGGACATTTAGGGAATTTGGAGGGTTAAGCTCTTTTGTTCCGGAGTTTTTGGGAAACGGTTATGTGCTTTGGCTACTGACGACATTTTTAATGTTTGGTCCGGGTCGCCAGTTTTTTGTGGGCACTTATCGCGGGCTGAAGAACGGTTTTACCGATATGAATCTTTTAGTCGCCACCGGGACAGGCGCTGCCTATCTTTTGGGTTTAGTCAATACGCTTTTTCCAACTCTGGGTTTTGGCGGAGAAAAGGTGGCTTTTTTTGAAACAGCGGCGCTCTTGATCGCCTTCCTGGTTTTGGGACGGTATCTTGAGGCCTTAACCAGGGGCAAGGCGTCGGAGGCGATTAAAAAATTAATGGGATTAAAAGTAAAAACCGCGCGGGTTATCCGCGATGGAAACGAACAGGAGATTTCCATTGAAGAAATTAAGGTTGGTGATTTGATTGTGGTTAAACCCGGCGAAAAATTTCCCGTTGACGGCGTTATCCGAAAAGGTTACTCGGCGATTGATGAGTCAATGATTACCGGAGAGAGTATCCCGGTTGAAAAAAAAGAAAATGACGCAGTCATCGGCGCGACCATCAATCTGACTGGATTGATTTGGTTTGAGGCAACGAAGATTGGGAAAGACACGATGCTTTCTCAAATTATTAAGTTTATTGAAGATGCCCAGTTGGCCAAACCAAAAATTCAAAAATTAGCCGATAAGGTTTCCGGCAATTTTATTTTGATTATCCATATTCTGGCTCTCCTCGTTTTTCTGTTTTGGTTTTTTGTCGGTTATGATGTCTTTTTCGCGGCCGGAAGCAAATTTCTGCTTTCCAGCATTGCTTTATCTACGGTGCCGGTTTCGGTTTTTGCCGTCTTGTTGAGCATCACGGTGCTGATTATTTCTTGTCCCTGCGCCGTGGGGCTGGCCACCCCAAGCGCCATCGCGGCCGGGACGGCTAAAGGCGCGGAGCATGGTGTTTTAATAAAAGGGGGCGACGCCATGGAGCGCGCGTCAAAAGTTAATACGGTGGTTTTAGATAAGACCGGAACCCTAACCAAGGGCAAACCCGCTGTCACGGATATAATAAATGTCGGCTCGCTGGACGCGGATCAAATATTGCAAATAGCCGCCTCGGCTGAAAAAGGATCGGAACATCCTTTGGGCGAGGCGATGGTTAGAGCCGCGCTGGAAAAGAATTTGGCCTTCAGTCCGATTGATCATTTTCAGGCAATTCCGGGTCATGGGATTGAGGCGGTGATTGACGGAAAGAAAATTTATTTAGGCAATAGACAGTTAGTCGGCGTTCAAAAGATTATGTTAAGCGGTTCTGCCGAAGAGAAGATGCAAAAACTTGAGGAAGACGGCAAAACGGCGATGATTTTAGCCGTAAACGGAACAATTGAAGGATTAATCGCGGTTGCCGATACCTTAAAAGAAAATTCGGCGGCCGCGGTTTCGGCTTTGCAAAAAATGGGATTCAAAGTGCTGATGCTCACGGGCGATAATTGGCGCACCGCGGAAGCCATTGCCAAACAAATAGGCATTAACAATGTATTGGCCGGGGTCTTGCCGGAGAATAAGGCGTTGGAGGTAAAAAAACTGCAACAACAGGGAAGAGTGGTCGCGATGGTGGGCGACGGTATAAACGATGCGCCGGCGCTGACGCAAGCGGATGTCGGCATTGCTATCGGAAGCGGTTCGGATATCGCAAAAGAGGCCGGGCAAATAGTGCTGGTTAAAGAGGACTTAAGGGACATCATTAATGCGTTTGACTTGAGCAAGAAAACCATGAGAAAGATAAAAGAAAATCTTTTTTGGGCGTTTATATATAATGCGCTCGGCGTGCCTTTGGCTGCCGGCGTATTGTATCCGTGGTTTAAGTTTTTGGTCAGCCCGGAACTCGCGGCGCTATTTATGGCCTTTAGTTCCGTTTCGGTAACTTTAAATACTTTGCTATTAAAACGATATAAATTTTCCGCCCGCCACGGGGCGGGCGGATCCCATGCCAGAGGCAGGCGCAGCGCCTTTAGCGGAAAATATCTAGGAACCCCGTTAGAATTCCCGGGCAAAAAAATTTAGATAAAATTTTTCTGCCGTAAGATAAAAACTGGAATTCTTTCAAAATATTATGTCTCAACAAACAACATCAATAACAAATAAAGCGACATCTATCGGGGTGAAAAATAAACCAAAAAAATTATTTGTAAGCTCTTTAGTTTTAGCGGGTCTGGCCGGTCTCTTGTTTATTTTGGCGGCCGGTAATAAAAGCGGGGTCGTAAAATTTGATATGTATTTGGGCGCAATATGGGTTTTTATTTTATCTTTTATCGTTGCTTTGTCCTTAGCGCACATGTTTAAAAAGGATAAATTATAATTCACGGCATCAAGGCGTGGAAGAAAATATTATATGAATCACGATAATCATCTTGAGCGCGATAAAACATCCAAGTGCGCATTGTCCTGTTCTTGCGGTCAGGAGTGTGTTTCTTGCGCCGCGGAAAAGCTCGCTGTTTCTTGCGGTTGTGAAATGGAGGCCAAACAATTTGAATACAAAATAGATGTAAAGGGCGGTCACGGGGAGCATGCGCGAGCCGAGGCGGTGAAGGAAGAAGATAAAATTGTTTATACCTGTCCGATGCATCCGGAAGTTAAAAAGAGCGAACCCGGCCGGTGTCCGGCATGCGGGATGGATCTGATTCCCAAAAAGCTAGTCGGGAGCCGCGCGGGACATGACATGAAGAAAATCAGCCATCCTTCCTCCGCTAAAGCTACGGCGGGCGAGCACGACCACGAAGCCGCGATGACTAATCCGCAGATGGCCAAAGCGATGGAAGCGGATATGCGCCGCCGGTTTTGGATTTCTCTCGTTCTTTCAATTCCTATATTTTTATATTCGCCGGTCGCCGTCAATTTTTTCAAGCTTAATCTGCCGACCCCGATTCCGGTCAATTGGCTGCTTTTTATTTTGACTACGCCGATTGTTTTTTGGACCGGTTCAATTTTTATCACCGGCACCTACTATTCTTTGAGAGCCCGCAAGCTCAATATGGCGGTTTTGGTCGCCACCGGTGTTTTGGCCGCGTATCTTTTCAGCGTTCTTCTGACTCTTACCGTGGGCGGGGAAACTTTTTATGAGGCGGCGGCGCTTCTTGTCACCTTTGTTCTTTTTGGCCATTGGATGGAGATGAAATCCCGCCGCGGCACTTCCGATGCGTTGCGCGCGCTTTTTGATCTGGTGCCGCCGCAGGCGCGGGTAATCCGCGACGGCAAGGAGATAACAATCCCGAGCGCCGAAATTGTTCACGATGATATCGTCGTATTGCGCCCCGGGGATAAGGTGCCGGTTGACGGGGTGATTACAGAAGGCGAGACCTCAATTGACGAATCGCTGGTGACCGGCGAGTCAATGCCGGTAGTGAAGACGGTCGGGAAAAAAGTTATCGGCGGCTCGGTAAATCAAACCGGCATGGTAAAATTCAAGGCCACCCAAGTCGGCTCGGAAACCGTGCTGGCGCAGATTATTAAACTTGTTGAGACGGCCCAGAACTCCAAAGCTCCGGGCCAGCGGATTGCCGATAAAGCGGCCGGTTGGCTGGTGATTGTCGCCATCGGTTCCGGTTTGGCGGCCTTTTTTGGCTGGTATTTTGGCGCCGGGTCCGGGTTTCTGGTCGCTCTTACTTTTGCGGTTTCTACCGTGGTGATTGCCTGTCCGGATGCGTTGGGGCTGGCAACGCCGACAGCGGTTGCCGTTGGAACCGGTATCGGCGCCAAACACAATATCCTGATTAAAGATGCCGCGACCCTTGAAAATACTTCCCGACTGAACGCCATTGTGCTTGATAAGACCGGAACCCTTACCGGCGGCAAACCGCAGGTTACGAAAGTGGTCGCCCGGGCCGGGTATGATGCCAATCAGATTCTGACGATCGGCGGGGCCGCCGAAACCGGCTCAAATCATCCGATCAGTTCGGCGATTCTTGAAGAAGTAAAAAGGCGGGGATTGGAAGTGGCGCATAAGGTGGAAAAGTTTGAAGCAATCAGCGGTCACGGCGTTCGCGCTCTGGTGGACGGCAAAGCGGTGCTTGCCGGCACCGAGCGTCTGATGCGGCAGAATAATATTGATCTGTCTCCGCTCCAATCCGAAATCAATCATCTTCTTGAAACAGGAAACACCATTGGCATTGTGGCAATCGACGGGCAAGTTGCCGGAGTAATCGGCGTTGCCGATACTTTGCGGCCAACGGCAAAACAAGCGGTGGCGGCGTTGCAATCCTTGGGTCTGGAGGTCGCGATGATCACCGGGGATCACGAGCAAGTTGCCAAGGCCGTGGCAAAGCAGTTGGGGATTACCCGTTATTTCGCGCAGGTGCTTCCCGAAGAAAAGTCAAAATACATCAAGAAATTGCAGGACGAAGGAAAATTTGTCGCCATGGTAGGAGACGGTATCAATGATGCGCCGGCGCTTGCGCAGGCCGATATCGGTATTGCTATCGGCGCCGGGACTGATGTGGCGATTGAGACCGGCAATATCGTCTTGATGAAATCCGATCCGTATGATATCGTAGCGGCATTGCGTTTGAGTAAGGCGACGGTTAAAAAGATGAAACAGAATCTTTTTTGGGCGGCAATTTATAATGTGCTCGCCATTCCCGTGGCCGCCGGTGTTTTTTATAATTCGTTCGGCTGGTCGCTGCGGCCGGAGATCGCCGCGCTCCTGATGTCGGCGTCGTCAATTATTGTCGCGACTAATGCCGTGATGTTAAAGAGAGTTGAAAGTAAATTAAAGATGCCTTAAGTTTTATGGAATTATTTTTTACCGCTTCAATCGTCGCCGCTTTTATCGCCGGCATCGCCGCGTTGTTTGCGCCCTGCTGCATCACCGTGCTTTTGCCGTCATATTTCGCGTCAATTTTTCGGGAAAGAAAAAAGATTTTTTTGATGACCTTTATATTCTTTCTCGGCATTCTGGCCGTTTTTTTGCCGCTCGGGCTCGGTTTCGCGGCGTTAAGCAGTATATTCAGCCGTTATCATAACACAATCTTTATTTTTGGAGGTGTCTTTCTTACGATTCTCGGTCTCTTAATGATTTTTGGCCGGCGCCTCTCGTTGCCCTTTCATGTTAATCCGGTTTTGCGAGGGCGCGATGTTTTTTCGGTTTTCGTCCTCGGAGTATTTTCCGGTATTGCCACCACCTGTTGCGCGCCGGTCTTAGCCGGAGTGCTGGCGTTGTCAATTTTGCCCGGTTCGGTTTTTTGGGGAGGAATGTATACTCTAAGTTACGTTCTGGGGATGGTCGCGCCGCTGTTTTTTATTTCTTTCTTTTTGGATAAAATAAATTTTACCCAAAAATTTATGCGTTGGCGGAAGCCGTTAAAATATTCCGTTGTTGGAAAAGAAATTAATGTTACCGTTTTTGACCTTATTTCCGGAGCGGTTTTTCTCGTGATGGGCGTGGCGACGATCTTTTTGGCGGTTACGAATCGGCTCTTTTCCCACTCGTCGTATCAGCTTAGCGTGAATATCTTTATGGCCAAACTTTTGGCGTCGGTACGGGCCGTTGTCGGCGCCGTTCCGGAATATGTTTGGGCGCTTTTATTTTTACTGTTATTTATTTTGATAGTAAGATTTGCCGTCAAACAACTTAGAGAATCAAAAAATGGAGAAAATAATAAAAATTAATAAACTAACTAAGTAAAAATATGAATAAGAAATTTTTCAGAAAAGACAATCTCGGATTGATTGTCGGCGTCATCGGCGTTGTCGCGTTGATCGCCGCCTTCACCGTCAATTCCTCCAAGAGTACGGATAAAGTCAAAAATACGGCCTCCGCGCCGGCGGTCGCGGGAGACGATATGGCCGGTCATCATTCTGCCGCTCCGCGTCCGGAGTCGTCCCTTAACGATTTGGTGGGCCAGTCCGCGCCCAATTTTTCTCTGGCTGATCGCGATGGAAAAATCTATTCGTCAGAAAGTTTGCGCGGAAAAAATGTCGTTTTGTTTTTTAATGAAGGGCTGATGTGTTATCCGGCCTGCTGGAATCAGATCGTTTCTTTGGCTAAAGACGAGCGGTTCAATCAGCTAAAAGATGCGGTTGTTTTGTCGGTGATTGTTGACCCGAAAGAAGATTGGCAAACAGCGGTGGCCAAAATGCCCGAACTCGGTTTGGCAAAAGTAGTTTTTGACGGCGGAGCGGCATTTTCCCAGAGTTTGGGCGTGTTGAATGTGCCTTCTTCAATGCATTATGGTTCTTTGCCCGGGCATACATATTTGATATTAGATAGCGAGGGCGTGATTAGATATGTATTGGATGATCCGAAAATGGCGCTTCGCAACGACCAATTATTTGACGAGCTTAATAAATTAAAATCATAAAATTATATGAATTGTTGCGGCGGTTCCGATCATCATTCGGGACAAGATTCAAAAAAAGAACGAGAGCTTAACGCGGATTCGCCTCGGGGAGCTGAGGCGCCAAATTCCGGTTCGCGTCGCGGCGGCAATAAATTTTTCCACATCCTTCATTGGGTTGTGATGTTCGGCCTGATGGGATATTTTATTGTGACGAGTTTGAAGAAATAAAATACTTTTTTGGAGCGTTAAACGAAGGAGGTGATAAAAATGTTAGAAAAATTATTGCGGGCCAAGCCGGCGCACTTGTGGTGG
>CAYHOC010000053.1:2534-7173 GCA_964358135.1 uncultured Gammaproteobacteria bacterium | reverse complement strand
ATAATAAAAATTTATGTTTTTTTTCAAGAAAGAAAAAGATAATTTATTTTTTGCCGTCGCGGTTGTTTTGCTCTCAATTATTTCCGGCGTGATCGGCGGTATTTTTATTCAGAATTTTTTTTCCGGCGAATCCGCGTCGCTGGCGTATATCCCGCAAAGGGTGGTGTGGCGTTCTCCGGCGGAGGATGTGAAAAGATTAACCGTTCAGGTTGCGCCGATGATCGTAAAATTATACCGCCGCGCTCCCAACATCGGCGCACTGGCCGCGGACCCGAAAAATTCTTTTTTCGCTGATGATTTTGCCGGTCTGGCGCTCGCCATCACCGCCGACGGCTGGCTGATTACCGCCGATCGGGGACTTGATTACAAAAATATGTCGGCGCTCGCGTATGACCATGGGGTTTATAAGATTCAAAAGATCTTTAAGGACAATTATTCCAAACTGGTCTTTTTGAAGACCGGGGCCGCGAATCTTGTTCCGGCGCGTTTTGGCGACAGCCGCGATCTTTCCAGCGGCGATTATTTATTTTTTCCGGATGAAGACGCGAATCTGGTGATTACCGGTCTGGTCTCCAATTATTTTTACAGCGACGCGCGCGCGGCGCTGATCCGTTCCAGCGACAAGCTGAACCGTCTGCTCGCGCTCAAAGATAAATTCAGCGATGATTTGGCGGGCGCGCCGGTTTTTAACATCCGCGGAGAAGCCATCGGTATTTTCGCGGATAACAACAATAAAGCGATACCGCTTGAGAGCATTACGCCCGTCATCTCTTCTTTTTTGAAAAACAATAAAGTTTCCCGGCCGGCGCTCGGAGTTTATTATGCCAATTTGTCGCTCTTAAAAAACAGTCCGCTTTGGCAAAAACTCGGGGTCACAAACGGCGCGATGATTTTCCGCGGGGGAGAAGTTCCCTTTGCGGCCGGGAGCGCGGCGCGGGCGGCCGGTTTGCGGGAAGGGGATATAATTGTTAAAATAGAAAGAGAGGCGTTAAACGCCAAGCGCGATTTGGCGGAAGTGATTTCCGAGTACGAAATCGGCACGACGGTGAATTTGGGAATTATAAGAAATAGCGCAGAAATGACAATTCCGGTCACATTGAAATAGGTTAAAGATTTAAAGCCAGAAACACAACTTAAATTTCAAATTCAAAATTATCCCCCTGCGGGCGATCTCCCGTAGGGAGACAATTAAGCCCAAAGCACCAAATCCAAAATCACAAATCCTAAATAAATTACAATGTCCAAAATCCAAATATTAAAATGTTTCGAATTTTGAAATTGTGATTTTGAATTTATTTGGAGCTTGTGATTTTGGATTTGTAATTTAAATTGTCAGGTTTTATTAGAAATTTTTATGTCCATAAACTATTTAGAACATCTCAAAAAACAAAAACGACAGATAATTTTTGTCACGGTTTTTTTGGCTATGCTTTTTTTGGGCGTGAGTTTCTTGGAGCCGCTTGAGTATAGCGGCACGGTCCGCCTTTTGGTGATTGAAAAGATTTCGCCGGTGGTTGATCCTTACACGGCTTTGAAATCCGCCGAACGGGTGGGGGTAAATCTCGCGAATATTATCAGCACCAGCTCGTTTTTTGACAAGATTTTGCGCGCCGGCTACAACATTGACTTGTCTTATTTCAAAAGCGACGAAAATAAAAAACGCAAACAGTGGGAGGAAATGACGGATGCGCGCACCGTTCCCGGCACCGGGTTTTTGACCGTCACCGTTTATCATCCGGACCGCGACCAGGCGAACCAAATCAGCCAGGCGATCGCTTATACGCTGGCTACCCGCGCCCGCGATTATGTCGGTTCGGAGATTGACGTGCGCGTCGTTGATTTGCCGCTCGTTTCGCGTTTTCCGGTCAAGCCGAATTTATTTTTCCGCTTCGCCGCCGGATTATTTTTAGGGTTGATTCTTTCCGGCTCGCTCGTAATTTATCGCGCGCGCCGCAAGTCAAAGGAGGTCGCGCATAATGAAAGACCGTCATATTAAATGAAGTGTTCTGATGTAAAATACGGCTCTTGGATTACACGGATTTCTAACGGATGACACGGATTTTTACCTCCCCCTCCCTTGACGGGAGGGGGAGGGAGGGTGCGTCGATTGTCGTATCACCCTCTCCTTGATCCTCTCCCATCTCCGCCAGAGGCGGATCAGCCTTTGGCTGAAAGGGAGAGGATCCGTTATCCGCGCAATCTGCGAAAATCCATGTAATCAAAATTGGACAAAATACGGAAAATATGGTATAATATAGTCAAGCTAAAAATCATTGTTACCTTGGCTTTATCAGGTTAAGCGTAGAGACGCAAAATTTTGCGTCTCTATGGATACCGGTTATCGGCCGGGTAATTATATAAACTTATGCCCCGTTAGAGGTCCGCCGTGAAAATTTAACAAAAAATTTTCACCAGATTCTTACTGGGTGCCTGGTCTAATTGAGTCTATCTTAATAAGATTTTTAATCTAAATAAAGATAGACCTCTAACGGGGTATGGAGGAACAAATGCAATCGGCTCCGCGGTCCGCGCCGCAGAACGACAAGGATATTGAGGATAATAAAGTTATCGCCGCCATTGGCTATGTTTGGATTTTGTGTCTGGTGCCGCTTTTTGGCAAAAAGGGGAGTAAGTTCGCGCAATTTCACGCCAAGCAGGGGTTGATCCTTCTGGTCGGCTGGATCGCTCTTTTGGTCGTTGGCTGGATTCCGGTTTTGGGCTGGCTCATACTGATGTTCGGCAGTGTCGCGATTATTGTTTTATCG
The DNA here is from genome assembly GCA_964358135.1 of uncultured Gammaproteobacteria bacterium. Lineage (GTDB taxonomy): Bacteria > Patescibacteriota > Patescibacteriia > CAYHOC01 > CAYHOC01 > CAYHOC01. The sequence continues at coordinate 4,408 of CAYHOC010000053.1, read as the reverse complement.
GTTTTGGGCATTATGAACGCGCTTCAGGGCAAATATTGGGAGATGCCGGTTTTAGGCGAGTACGCGAAAAAGATTAACATATAACTCCATACGAAATTACGAAAAAATACGAAAATACGAAAATTAAATTTTCATATTTCGTAGCATCGCAGCCGACTAAAGTCGGGCAATGATATAATATTACCCAGCTTTAGCTGGCTAAAAAATATGTCTAAAAAGATATTAATTTTAACAAGCGTCTTCGGCGCGTTAATTTTTTTAGGCGCAGGATGCGCTAAGCGGGCAGCGGTTACTCCGTCGCCGGAAAAAATTGAGTCGCCACAAAATCAAGTCGTGGCCACGGAAAAAACATTCCAAGGAAATAGTTTTTCTTTTACATATCCGGCAGAATATACGGCCGATGACAAGGGACTTTGGACCGCGGAAGGATACGCGCAACATATTAATCCGCCGGCGGTTTGCGATACCTGCCATCTACCGGAGATAGAAATTAAGTCTGCGACATCAAACATGTCACTTGATCAAAAAATTATTGCTGATTTTGGATTATCCGGCGCTACTTTGAAAGAAATGTCAGCTAAAACAGGCATACCGTATGAGCAGGTCAAAATCGGAGAAAATATGTTTACTAAAATTACTGTGAGCGAAAATTTTGATATAACTGGATATTATGCAAAATTAGGAAATGTAATTGTCGGTTTTAGAGTTTACTGGGATGAGAAAGATGGCGAGGCATTAAGAAAGATTATTTCAACGTTAAAGTTTGAATAATTAAAATGAAAGACCTGATTAAAAATTTAGAGGAGCTTAAAGACAAAATCTCCGCAATATGGAGGTTACTTTGACTTGGATAAAACCGAGTCAAAAATAAAGGAGCTGGAGTACGAGGTTAATCAACCCGATTTTTGGCAGGATCAAAACCGCGCTAAGGAAATCTCGCAAAAATTATCCGCGCTCCGGGAAGAGGTGGGAAAGTGGAACGAGATCGGCCGAGAAACCGACGACCTTCTGGATTTGACGCGCGAAGCCGAAAAGGAGAAGGATGCCTCATTTGAAGAGGACGCAAAAAATCAATTTGAAGAACTCAAGAAGCGTTTCAGCGAGCTTGAGTTTTTTGTTTTGTTTTCCGGGAAGTATGACAAAAATAACGCCATCATGGCTATCCACGCCGGCGCCGGCGGCACTGACGCGCAGGATTGGGTGGAGATATTGCTTCGGATGTATTTGCGATTTTGCGAACGGCACAATCTCACGGCGCGAATCATTGACGAAAGCCGCGGCGGGGAAGCCGGCATCAAGAGCGTCACTCTTGATATCCGCGGGCACTACGCCTACGGCTGGCTGAAATCGGAAGCGGGAGTTCATCGTTTGGTCAGGATCTCGCCGTTTGACGCCGAGAAAATGCGGCACACCTCTTTCGCGCTGGTGGAGGTTTTGCCGGAATTAGGCGAGCTCGTTGAAATAAAAATTGAGCCGAAAGATTTGCGGGTGGATACTTTTTTGTCTTCCGGACACGGCGGACAGAGCGTGCAGACAACTTACAGCGCGGTGCGCATTACGCATCTCCCGACCGGCATCGTCGCGACTTGCCAAAACGAGCGTTCGCAAACGCAGAATAAAGAAACGGCAATGAAAGTTTTGCGGGCGCGCTTGCATCAGATTTTTGAAGCCGAACGGGAAGGAGAAAAACAAAAACTCCGCGGCGAATATAAATCCGCCGAGTGGGGGAATCAGGCGCGGTCGTATGTTCTTCAGCCATACCAAATGGTGAAAGATCATCGGACAAAATTTGAAACCGCTGATGTTGAAAGCGTGCTGGAGGGAAAGATTGATGAGTTTGTGGAAAGTTTTTTAAAAAATTCAAAATCCAAAAT
>CAYHOC010000053.1:0-2434 GCA_964358135.1 uncultured Gammaproteobacteria bacterium | reverse complement strand
CTCAAATTATAAATTCAAAATACAAAACTTTAGGATTTCGAATTTTGGTCATTGTAATTTATTTGGAGCTTGGAATTTTGAATTTGTAATTTAAAAAGTATGTTTATAACCAAGGATATTAAAGAAGCGATTGCCATCCTTAAAAAGGGGGGAGTTGTTGTATATCCGACTGACACCGCCTACGGTTTGGGCGCGCGGTTTAGCGACCAGAAAGCGGCGGCGAGAATCTATAAAATCAAGGGCCGTTCGAGAGGGAAACCTCTGCCGGCGATTGTCGCGGGACTGGCGATGGTCAAGAAATTTTTCCGGCTCTCGGCGCGGGAACTTGCGCTTGCGAAGAAGTATTGGCCCGGCGCGCTGTCGCTTTTGCTTCAAATAAAAACTCCTCCCCTCGGTAAGGGGCGTCTGGCCTCCGGTGGAGGGCTGACGGGAGGGGTAACAAAAATCAGTTTACCTCCCCTCGCCCCTCCTTATAGAGGAGGGGAAATTGGGGTCGTTGTTCGCGTTCCAAATTCAAAAATCGCCCGCAAATTATCCCGCGCCATCGGCGAGCCGATTTTTTCCACTTCGGCAAATCTTTCGGGAAAAAGCGAATGCTATTCAGCGAAAGACGTTATCAAACAATTTTATCACCGTAAAAATATTCCCTCGGCTGTAGACCGCCTACGGGCGAAGCCGGATTTGATTTTTGACGGCGGCCGTCTTAGAAAGAAAAAACCATCTACTATTATCAAGGTTGTTGGTGATAAAATAGAGATATTGCGGCAAGGCCCAGTTAGAATTATGAATTACGAATTAAGAATTAAGAAGTTATCAAAAAACCATAATTCATAATTCTTACTTCATAATTCATGCCCTGTAGCATGTCATTACTTCCAAAATTAGAAAAAATATTTTCAGAATATAATCTACGCCCGGTTAAATTCCGGGGGCAGAATTTTTTGGTTGACGAAGAGGTTTTGGATGAGGTTCTGGCCGCCGCGGAAATTAAATCAGACGAGACAATTTTAGAAATCGGGCCGGGTTTGGGGTTTTTAACCGAGCGGCTTGTCGCGCGGGCGAAAAAAGTTATCGCCGTGGAACTTGACGCGCGGCTTTTCAAGATTTTGCGGGAAAAATTTTCAGCAACAAAAAATCTAGAATTAATTAACGAAGATATTTTAAAAATTAACCCGACCCCGATAGTTGCCTCCCTTTCGGGAGGATTCCAGATCGCGCCTCCTCTTCGGGAGGATCCCGAGAGGAGTGGAGTCCCCGCGAAAGCGGGGGAACGGGATGTCTTGATGACAGAAAAGAACTATAAAATCGTCGCCAACATTCCCTACGGGATTACCTCGCCGATTTTGGCAAAATTTTTGACTTGCGCGCATCCTCCAAGGGAAATTATCCTGATGGCGCAAAGAGAAGTTGCCGAACGGATTGTGGCGGAAAAAAAACGCTCGTTACTCGCCATTTTTGTTAATCTTTACGGCGCGCCGGAAATTGTCGCCACCGTCCCCCGCGAGGCGTTTTTTCCGGTTCCCAAGGTGGAAAGCGCCATTTTGCGGATCGCAGTTAAAAATTTGGACAAAATCAGCAGAGAATCTAATGAAAAAGCCCTAAAAATCGCCAAAATCGGTTTTTCCCACCCACGGAAAAAGCTTCTTGGCAATCTCGCCGGCGGCCTGCGGCTCAAAAAAGACGGTCTGGCGGAAATCTTTGAGAAAATCGGCATAAATAAGGATGTAAGGGCCGAAGAATTGGGACCAAAAGAGTGGCTGGCGCTGGCGGATTATTTGTAGAGATGCCCCCGATGTCCATCGGGGGCATCTCTACAATATAGGAGACCGTTGAAAAACTCCGGATCAACTATTGTGGGCGATGATTCCCCCCCGCCTTTCCCCAAGGGGGAGCCTTCGGCTCGGCGGGACTCCAATCGTCCGCCAGCTGGCGGAGCGGAGCCCGCCGCGGCGGGGGGAGGGCATTGTGGAGTTTTTCAACGGTCTTTCTTGCGCTTGACACAAAATTATGAAGATGCGTCTTTTGGGGCGCGTCTTTTTGTTTTATGGTATAATATATGATGTAAAATAAAGTTATCCACACAAATGTCCGAGGATAACCAGAATATTTCAAAAGAAAACCGCTCCGGCAAAATCGCGCTGGCGATTGTCGGTGTTTTGGCATTGGGGCTTGGTATCTACCGCATCAGTTACAGCATCAAAGCGCCTTTTATGAGGCGTCCAAGCGCGGAGAGCGTTTCTTTCAAATCAGAAGAGCAAAAAATGGAGGAATTAAAAAAGATTGATACCGACGGCGACGGCATCAACGATTATGAAGAGTTATATCTTTATGAAACATCGCCGTATCTTAAGGATTCAGACAGCGATGGGATTGACGACAAAACGGAAATTGACAAAGGAACCGACCCGAATTGTCCGGAGGGGAAAAAATGCAA
>CAYHOC010000052.1:2659-7199 GCA_964358135.1 uncultured Gammaproteobacteria bacterium | reverse complement strand
ATCCTCGCCAAATACAAGCCCCGCGTTATCGGCATTACCGGTTCGGTCGGGAAAACTTCAACCAAAGAAGCGGTGTACGCGACGCTGGCGCCGTATTTTCGCGTTCGCCGGAACATCAAAAATTACAACAATGAAATCGGTTTGCCGCTGACGATTATCGGCGCCGAATCGGGCGGGCGGTCAATCTTAAAGTGGTTGGCCGCGGTCATCAAAGGATTCGCGGTTTGGATTTTTCCGTCAAAATATCCGGAGATTTTAATTCTGGAAATGGGCGTCGATCATCCGGGGGATCTTAAATATCTGACCGATTTGGCGAAGCCGGATATCGGCATCGTCACCGCGGTGGCGTCGGTGCATACGGAATTTTTCGGGACGGTGGAAAAAGTCGCGGAAGAAAAGTCCATCCTCATCAAGGCGTTGCCGAAAGACGGAGTCGCGATTTTGAATTTTGACGACGGCCATGTCCGCGCCATGCGTGAAAAAGCGGAGTGCCGCGTGATGACCTACGGCTTTGAAGAGACGGCTGATGTGAAAGCGATTGACAGCGCCCTTCACTTTCATCCGTTTGATTCCGAAAACGAAGACCGCGGCGGGGACGCTGAGCGTCCCCAAAGCCACGCTGAGCGCGGCGGGATAAATTTCAAGCTTACTCCCGGCGGAAGCGCGGTGCCGATTTTCCTCGCCGATGTGCTCGGCCGCGGCCAAGTTTATGCCGCCTTAGCCGCGGCGACGACCGGGTTGGCGCTCGGATTGAATCTCATCCAGGTTTCCGACGCGCTCCGTAATTTTAAATCTCCTCCGGGCAGAATGAATATCCTGCCGGGCATCAAAAACACCACGATAATTGATGATACTTATAACGCTTCGCCGGTCTCGGTTGCCATGGCGCTGGAAGTTTTTCGTTCCATCCCCAAAGAGGAGGGCAGAAAATTTTACGCGGTTTTGGGAGATATGCTGGAATTGGGCAGTGAGAGCGGACAAATGCACCGCGAAATCGGCTGGAAGGCGGCTGATGTCGGTGTTGACATTTTAATCGTTTGTGGTAATTTAGCTAAGGACACTGCTCTTGGCGCGATTGAGGGCGGGATTCCCGAATCGCAAGTATTCCATTTTAGCGATGCCAAATCAGCCGGAAAATTTTTGCAAGAGAGGATTAAGCGCGGCGACATCATCTTAATCAAGGGCTCGCAGGGCGCGCGGATGGAAAAAATCGTGAAAGAGGTGATGGCCGAGCCGCAAAAGGCGGGCGAACTTTTGGTGCGGCAAGATGGGGGATGGGAGTAGTTCATTAACATGGCGCCGCATAGGATGCGGGACAGGCCATCCTTCTTAGCCAGCTGGCGGAGAAGGATGGGCAAGGAGGCAAAGATGAAGTGGGAAGTAAAATTTGATGTGAATGGTAAAAAGGTAAATTTTACTCTAGAAGATGAGTTGACGGATGATCTTGAGCCGGAGCATAAAGAGATGCTTCATCCTATAGTGGATTCCCTGATGCATAAATTCGTGTATATCATTTTCTCTGCCGCCGGTGGCGGATTGTCCGGTGTGGTTGCATTTAGGCGCCTACACGACAGTTTTGACAAGATTTTTGAATCTCTTAGCGCTTCTTGTGGCATTGAGAAGGGTGAGCCGAGATCCGACAAAAATTAGTTTAAGAGTCGCGCTTGCGGCTCTTTTTTATATCTACAGCTATTCGTTCGGCGGTTCGGTTGACCTAAAACCAGAAAAATGATAGTATTTTAGTATATGCCCCGTTAGAAGCATTTCGCGTCCCGATGGACATTGGGGCGTTTATATAATGGGGTTAAAGATTTATAACAAGTCCGCTAGAGGCGGGCTTCTAACGGGGTATGCCCAGCAACCTAACTGACGGGATTTCCATCATTATCCCTGCTTATAATGAGGAAGAAGTCATCGGCGAGGTGATTCACGGGTTAAAAAACGCGCTTTTGGAAAAGGGCGTCAATTTTGAGATTATTGTCGTTGATGACGGTTCAACCGATAAAACCGCCGACGCCGCCGCCGGGGCTGGGGCAAAGGTGGCGCGGCATCCGTACAACAAGGGTTATGGGGTGGCGGCAAAGAGCGGCGTAAGCGAGTCCAAATACGGTTGGTTGGCTTTTTATGACGGCGATGGTCAGCACACACCGGAAAGCCTGATTTCGCTTTTGCCGTTTATCGCCGATTACGATATGGTCGTCGGCGCACGGACCGGGTATCAAGGGCCGGCAATCCGTCAGCCGGGGAAGAAACTGCTTCAATGGATCGCCGATTATCTTTCGGATGTTAAAATTCCGGACATTAATTCCGGATTGCGTTTGGTAAAAAAAGATTTATTTTTGCGTTTTTCCAATCTATTTCCGCCGCGTTATGGCTGGACAACCGCGATAACGCTCGCCGCGCTCAAAGAGAATTACAGCGTCAGATACGCGCCGATTACGATCAGGCCGCGCCAAGGAGGGAGGAGTATGGTGCGCGCGACTGACGCGGTCAGGATGTTTATGCTGATTCTGCGGATTATCCTGCTTTTTTCGCCGCTTCGCGTGTTTTTGCCGTTGGCCGCCGCCTCTTTTTTGATCGGCGTCGCGCTGGCGGCGGGCGAGCTTTTGGTTTTTGGAAAATTGGGAAAAGCGGAAATAATATTTTTTACGGCTTCATTATTCTTTTTCTTTTTCGGGCTTTTGATGGATCAGGTGGCGGCGCTCCGCCGTGAAATCAGGCGCGACTAAATTAAAGATGCTACATAAGATTCATAATTTGGTTTTAAGAATCTGCGGCCGGCCGGCCTTCCGTCAGTTTGTCAAATACGGCATTGTCGGCTCAAACACCGTCCTCATCGACATGGGTCTTCTTTTTATTTTGACGGAATTCGCCGGCCTTTGGTATATGATTTCCGCGACGGTGGCGACAACCGCGGCCGTGCTTTTCAATTTTTTTATGAACCGCAATTGGTCGTTCGCGAGCAACGGCCTGATGCGCCGGCAGATGGTAAAATACTCAATGCTTTTGGGGTTTAATTATTTATACAGTATTTTTGGGCTGTATTTTTTTGTTGAATTTTTTCACCTCCATTATCTGATGGGAAAAATCATTATTGCGCTCACCATGGTTACTTGGAATTTTGCCTTATTTAAGTTTGTTATTTATAAATAAATTATTTATTAACGAGTTAACGCGTTAACGAGTTATGCAACTCTTTATTATCACTCAAGTGGTGGATTTGGACGACAGCAATCTGTCCTTTTTTCATCGCTGGCTTGAAAAATTATCCGCCCGCGCGGATTTGGTCGTTGTCGCAAATAGAGTCGGTCGGTATAATCTGCCGGCAAATGTCCGGGTCTTCGCTCTCGGCGGCAAGGGCGTAATCGGTAAAACTTTTTCTCTTTGGGGTTATGCGCGGAAATATCTGCGAGAATCCACGGGTGTTTTGGCGCACATGTGCCCGGAGTATGTTCTTGCCGTCTGGCCATGCGCGAAGATTCATCGCAAAAATATTCTCCTTTGGTATACGCACAAGGATGCGCGGTGGCAGCTCCGTTTGGCGGAAAAATTGGTTGATAAGATTTTTACCGCTTCGCGGGAGAGTTTCCGCTTGCCGTCAAAAAAGCTGGAGGCGACCGGGCACGGTATTGACACCGAATTGTTTGCCCCGGCGGGCGAGCCGGATGTCCGGCGTCTGCTGACCGTCGGCCGGATTACGCCGTCAAAAGATTTGGAAACAATGATTCTGGCGGTTAAATCTTTGCGCATCGACGGGCACAATGTTATTTTTGACATTGTCGGCGCGCCCTATTTGAATGAGGATAGAATTTATTTTCAAAGTTTGGAAGAACTCGCGCAAAATAGCGGTCTTTCCGGAGTCGTCAAATTTTTAGGCCCGATTCCGAGCAGTCAATTGCCGGATATTTACCGCGGACACGGGATATTTTTGCACGCTTCCAAAACCGGCAGTTTGGATAAGGCGATGCTTGAGGCAATGGCCTCCGGTCTTTATGTCGTGAGTTCTTCGGAAGCGTTCCGTTTTTTGCCGGAACTTTATCGCTATCACGAAAACGACGCGGCGAATCTTGCCGCCAAAATCGGGGAAATTATCGCGACTAAGCCGATTCTGAATTTGCGGGAGATTGTCTCCAGGGAGCATAATTTGGATTCGTTGATTAACAGGATTTCAGAGTATTTTTTGTCAAAATATGACCGAACGGAAAAATAAAAAATACCTTGCGGATATTGTCATCATCGGCCTTCTGCTGATTACAGCTGCCCATTTTAGTTTTAAGGATTTAACCGAAATTCCGCGTCTTTGGTTTGATGATGGTCTGGTGATGCAGCTCGCGAAAAATATCGCGGTTTCAGGGCACTACGGAATAGAGATTGCGCCGAATCAATTTACGGCTTATCCATATTATATCACCGTCGGTTACCCGGTAATCTTGCCGGCCGCGCTGGCAATCAAAATATTTGGAGCGACGCTTTGGGCGCCGCGGTTTGTTGCGGTTTTATTTTTGCTCGGAATGGTTTTGTCTTTTTATTTTCTCGCCCG
>CAYHOC010000052.1:1351-2559 GCA_964358135.1 uncultured Gammaproteobacteria bacterium | reverse complement strand
ATTTTATTTTTATTTTTTCCGCCCGCGCTTCGGCTGATTTTGCGGTCGATTCTGGGGACGCATCTCGGTGGTTATCTTCTCTATGGTTTGGCAGCCGCGTCGCTCGTTATTTTTCAGTTTTATTGGTTGGGATTTAAAAGCTATAGATCGACAGGCGCGGCAAACTATGTCATTTCCGGGCTAAATAATAGTTTTGGCGGCGCAAAAGAAATTTTTATTTTTAATTCTCCGGAATACGGTTTCGGCATAAATAGCCACAATTTTACCCAGTTTTTTTATTATAATCCCGTTAAATCGCTTGGAGAAAATGCCCTGTTGCGCGAACCAAAAGATCTTCCGCAGGTCGTAGTGTATAATTTTGATAATGTCAAAAATTTATTGCCGGAAGTTGGCAGCGCACTGGAGGATAATTACATTGATTATAAAATCATTAATAGCGATTCGGAGATTTTAAAGGTCAGAAAAGATTATGCCAGAAATATGCGATAAAAAACTCTCAGTGATTATCCCGGTATATAACTATCGCGAGAGAATCGTGGCGAACTTGGAGACATTGGTTATGTTTTTGCGCGACCAAAAGTTTGATTTTGAATTGATCGTCGTTGACGATGGGAGCGTCGACGGCACGGCAAAACAAATTGCGGCCGCGGGATTCGGCCAGGAAGTCATACTTCTGGAATTGCCAAAAAATATGGGCAAGGGTGCGGCGGTAAAGGCCGGAGTGGAAAAAGCTTGTGGCGAGAAAATAATTTTTATCGATGCGGATTTGCCCTATCGGCTTGAGGCGATAGTTAGAATCTATGAGAGCATCGGCGGGGGCAGCGATCTTGCGATCGGCGACCGCACTTTGCCGCAGTCAAAAGTCGGGCTGAAATCAAATATAATCAGAAGCGTTATGAGCAAATTATTTGTTTTTTTTGTTCGACGATTCGCGCTTCGCGACGCCCACGATACCCAGTGCGGCCTTAAGGGTTTTAGCGGGATGACGGCTAAAAAAATTTTTAATTTAGTAAGTATTTACGGCTTCGGTTTTGATGCGGAAGCGCTCGCAATCGCCGAGGAAAATAATTTAAAAATAGAGCGTATCCCGGTGGAATTTACCGGCCGCGACGGCACGACGGTAAAAATTTGGCGTGACGGTTTTCGGATGATTAAAGATTTACTGACAATCAGAAAGCTTAAAAGAGCAGGCGTGTATAAATTTTAAA
>CAYHOC010000052.1:0-1251 GCA_964358135.1 uncultured Gammaproteobacteria bacterium | reverse complement strand
CATTTTGAATTTTGAATTGATTTTATGTGTCCCGTTAGAGGTCTTTCGCATCCCAATAAATATCGGGACGCTAGAATCTGCGGGGTATTAAAAGTAATCAAGCGTGTCGTATTCTAAAATATTTTTTTGAGTACGACATACTTCTAACGGGATGTGCGGTATCAACGGATTTAATTTCCGCGACGAACAACTGATCAAAAAGATGAACGAGGTCACCCGCCATCGCGGGCCGGATGACCGGGGTTTGTATTTGGATGACGGAGTATCCTTGGGGCACAATCGTTTATCAATTTTGGATTTAACCCCAGCCGGCCATCAGCCGATGTTTGACGCTTCGGGTCGGCTTGCGATTGTTTTTAACGGCGAGATTTATAATTTCGAGGAGATTAAGCGTGAGCTCGCCGGTTATCCTTTCAAGTCCGCAAGCGATACTGAAGTTATTCTTGCGGCCTTTGATAAATGGGGCGCGGACTGCGTCAAAAAATTTAACGGAATTTTTGCCTTCGCGATTTGGGATAAAGAAAAGAGGGAATTATTTTTGACGCGCGACCATGTTGGCGTGAAGCCCTTGTATTATTTTTGGGACGGCGCGCGGTTTATTTTTTCTTCCGAGATAAAAGCGATTTTAGAGCATGATATTGCGCGCGAAATTGATTTGGAATCTTTGAATAATTATTTCCGCCTGCTATACGTCCCGGGGCCGAAAACAATTTGGAAGGGGATTTATAAGCTTCAGCCGGCGCATTATTTGCGTCTTCGGGGCGATAAAATAGAAATTAAAAAATACTGGGAAATTACGGATTTTGAAAATCTATCTTCAAAAAACGACACTGTCGGGCAAATTCAAAATTTGATGCGCGATTCAATCCGGGGGCAGGTAATCTCCGAGCGGCCGGTCGGCGTATATCTTTCGGGCGGCGTTGACTCAACGGCAGTATTGGGTGTCATCCACGAAGTGGCGCCACAGGTGACCAAAACCTATTCTGTCGGGTTTAAAGATGTCCCGCAGGAAGAAAAATTCAACGCCGATTTTCGATTGGCGCGGGAGACGGCCAAGCATTATGGCACGGACCATCACGAACTTTTAATTTCCGGCGCCGACATTTTGGAAAATTTTGAAAAGATAGTTTGGCACATGGACGAACCGAACGCCAATGCCACCTCCGGGGCGATTTATCTTTTATCCGCCGAAGCAAAAAAAGATGTGGCCGTAGTTTTGGGCGGCGATGGCGGGGACGAACTTTTTGGCGG
>CAYHOC010000051.1:0-7426 GCA_964358135.1 uncultured Gammaproteobacteria bacterium | reverse complement strand
ACGGAGAGCCGTCCGGATCAAATCCGCGTTGAATGAGATGAATCATTGTGCGATCAAGCATCGGATACGCGGCGCCGAGTTGGTCTTCATCGCCGCCGGACACACCCAGTCCGTCATCCGGCTTGGCGGCCAAGATGCCATCCGGCACGCCGAGATAGCGGGCGATGTCATAAAGCTCCAAACCCTTCATAATGTGCTGAATCATCCCAAAGTCGCCGACATCGCCGTTCAAGGTCCAAAAAGCCATCCAGTATTCGGACAAATTGTCGGTGGAAAGCACCATGCCCTTAAGCATCCGCGCGATGTGATAGGTGCCAAAAATCATCCGGAGCCGGGAACGGATATTTCCCTGCGCGATTTTTGTCGACCAATCCCACTCGGCGAGCGAGGGGCCTTGCGTCTCTTCGAGCAGACGGCGGACATCGGCGTCGGTTTTTCCGACCAGCGAGTTCATCGCAAAATCGAAAATGTCCGAAAGATCCACCCGGATTTCACGAGCCCCAAATTTTTGGATCGCTTCCCGGCCCAAATTTTCGGCGTCAGGCTTGGAATGGCACGGCATAATGATGCCGACCGGAACGAGATGGAGGTTTTCCGCGGCCGCGAGTTTCGCGGCGCGCTCGGCTAAAGCCAGAGTAATGGCGCTGTCCAAACCGCCCGAACTTCCGGTTACCACGTAATGGATGTTGTGCAGGATACAATAATCAGCGAGCGCTTTCGCCGCTTTGTAAACCGTTGTTTCAATTTGAAGTTGGGTAAGCTTGTAGGCCATGATAGCTCCTTTCTCCTCCACGATTTGAGCGGAGAATTTATTTCGCGAAAAACCGAAATAATTTTTTAAATATTATCCCCTAACTGTCACGACCGTGACAGTTAGGGGATGCGGTGATTTTACGCGCCATCGCTAAGGCGCGAATCGGTAGGCCCCGTTAGAAGTTCTCCTGTGAAAAATTATCGCATAATTTTTCACGCTGATATCAACGAAGTGTCAAAAAAATAACTTCTGTGGTTATCCAACGAGTGGATCGTAACTGAACAAACTTCTAACGGGGTAGGTGAGATTGGCCGCGGACGAAAAGTCGGAAAGTAACGCCGAGGAAATCATCCCAACGGTTGCCCAATCAACTAAATTCTCACGGATAATTTCGCGGAGCGTGCGGATTTCAACAAACGTCCGCTCGCCATCGGCTGCAACACCGTGCGCTTTGCCGGCTTCGGCTTTTAACGCCGCAATTTCATCGGCCGTAATTTCGCCGACAAACAAAAGCGACTTGTGGGCCGAGAGCGTGGCCATCAGCTGACGGCACTCGTGCGTCCGGAGACGCGCGCGCTCCAACTTAAGCCCGGTTTCCTCTTCCACCTCTTTGAGCGCCACGGTGAGCAGGTCTTCTGCCGGATTGTGAGACGAGCCCGAAGGCAATTCCCAAACGTACCCGTCGCTGGTCGCGGCCGCGACGCGAACTTCGCGCACCAAAACGATTTCCGTATCCAGGAGTTCGCCGTTCCGATGGAATAAGAGAACACTCGCCGTATCCGGCCGGGAAATAACATTTTCCGTTTTGACGCGGTTTTCGCTCTGCACCCAAATGCCGGCGCGGATCGCCCACATAAAAATTGGTCGTTCCGGTCTCTTCATAAAATACGCGTAATGCACCCGCGCGTGTTCCAGGCGATTTCCCGCCAGGCGCACGGCCGCGAGCCACTCCCAAAATGACTTGGTTCGCCAAAGGTGGATTGGGATATAACGCTCGCCGTCTTCGCGCTCGGCGCCAGGGCCGATGTGCGTGAGCGCCGCAGCAATCGTCCCCTCCAATGTCTCGGAAAGCGGAACGGAATTTTCCGCCGCCTTTAGAAGCAGATATTCCATCTTGGCCGCGGTCTTCGGCGCGCCCAATACGATTTTTCCGGACTTAAACCATTCGCCATGTTCGTGATTTGTGGTCAAAGCCGGCATTGTCGCGAGGTCGCGCGGAATCCAGAAAAGAATACAGTCGGCAAAGTTCAGTCCCTCGTCTTCCCACTTCACCTGATCGTCGTAAGAATTTTTCCATTTGCCATCAGCGCACTCGGGCACAAAAACCACGCCGTCAAATCCCTTGGCTTCCAAAATCCGGAGCGCTTCCGGCCGCCATGACAAAGTATTCGTGTCCCGCGGCGTCGGACCGGCCAAAAAAATTGCCTTGCTCCAAACTCGCGGAAACTCTTCACCGGCATATACCACGCGCATGTCTCACCTCTCTTACCCTCCGAAGCTTTACGCGAAGGAGGGCGCTGTCAAAGAACGTCATACTCACCCCGCGATAGGGGCGTGGACATCCGATGTCCTATGCTCCGGCAATTTAATGTAAGAGCGTAGCACATCGGATGTCCTAAAGTTTGTTTGTATCCGCGTAGTCCGCCATCCCGCACCTTTTTATTTTGACTTTGGGAGGTCGGATCTCCCATGGTCGTTAACTTTTTGGAGATCCGACCTCCTCAAGTAAAAAGATGCGGGATTATCCCCGCCTGCGCCGGAGCTTCGGCGGGCAGGCGCGTTATCAATTTGGAAACTGCATCCGCGATAATTTTTCAATCAAATGATGCTCCTCGGTTCACCCCCACACCAAAAATCATTCTGCGGATTATTCGCTCATCACCCACAAAGCAGCCGATTATTTTCTAACGGCCATGGTTCATGACCATTTGGTGTGGCGGTAAAGGCGAGTTCCGCCGCGGCAATGCGGCTGACGCGCACCGTCATCTTTTGCGCCTCGCCTTGAGCCACGCCATCCACAAACGCCTCAATCGGACGCTTCGTTGGATCAAGGGCGGTAAATTCAATCTCCGTGTCCAGCGAAAAATGCGCCGATTTCCAGCCCGCGGGCTCAATCACATTGGAACCGACCAGCAAGAGCGCCGGGGTATCGGCCGGAAGCGGGGCCGCGCCCAGGGCCTTGGCATAAGCCGTGGAACCGGCGGCCGTGGAAATCAAAACGCCGTCGGAAATAAGTTTGGGTAAACGCACCCGACCGTCGATTTTAACCTCGGTCCAGGCCGATTGCCCGGTCGCCCGCTCCACCCAGGCGTCATTAAAGGCCAAAGAAACTTTGCGCTCGCCCGTGGCGGTAATAATTTCCACATGCAGGAGCGGCGAATGGCTAAGAACTAACTCATGTCCGGCAGAAAAAATTTCATGAGCCGGAATATTATTCAAAAGAAATCCGCGATGCCCGGTATTCACCCCCAAAAAAGGCAGACGCTTGCGCCAGTGTTTATGAATCGCGCGGAGCATTGTGCCGTCGCCGCCCACCACCAAAATCATATTCGGATTGGCCGCGTTAGCCGGATGATTTAATTCTTCCGCCCACTTGCGGGCGCGTGGATTGGCCTCATCGGCAAAAACAATAAAACGCGGCTCCCCCAGACTAACCTTTGTCGTAAGCTGCGGCGACACCCCGCGGTAAAGACCGTGCCGTTCAATATAATTTGAAATCTCCGGCGCGACCAGATGCGAAAAATCATGATGCTTAAAAACTTTTTCCCTGATCTCGGAGCTGGAACCGTCAATGCCAAATTTAAAATACCGGTGATTGGGCGGTAGATCTTCCGGCGCGTGCGGAAAATCGCCGCGGCCGTTGACGGCAAAATTTAATGTCTTCCAAACTTCGAGTCCGCGTTCCCAAACACGATGGATAAACGATTCGCCGCGCTCGCCGTTTTGAATTAAATCCGAGCCGACGATGTGCCAGACCTCGCCTTCGGCGCTAAAAATCTTTTGGAGCGTATGCGTGCGGGTAAAAGTACCGAGCTCCAAATCAAAAAGTTCCACGCGGACATTCGGAATGCCGCGAAACGCCAAATCAACCATCGTCGCGCGATGAATCGGCTTGATGTCGTTCACGGAAGATTTGTCCGGCCGAGGTCCGCAGGGAACAATGACGATTTCGTCAAAATGCGGACTCAACGACTCCACCAACCGGCGATGATGCAAGCCGGGCGGGTTAAAGCTTCCGCCGAATAATGCGATTCGTTTGGTTGCCATATAGATATTTAATCTTATCACGCAAATTTAGATTTTCAAACATGTTTTGGATTCCCACGGATTGTTAGCACTCCGATGCTGACGATACGGAGTGCCCCGCATCATAGGCATCGGGGCAGATTTCCACGGATTTTAAATCCCTCCCCCGCCTAAATTTTCGCTCGGCGAAAACTTTGGCGGGTACTCCCTTTGTCGAAAGGGAGATGCGTTCCTCCCCCTTACTAAGGGGGGGGCGAGGGGGATTTTTTCACCTCAAAAATAAACGAACATCCTACAAGTACCGGGCGAACCTCTCCTCCGCGGTTTTTCTATCCCACGAACCGGCCCAGTAAGGATTCCAGGAAACATAATCAAAAACGCCGGACGGCAACGAGGGATTCGGAAAATTTTTATAGTCGATGATGATGTTGGTGGCCGTCACAACCCCCGCGGCTTTAAGCTGCCGCATTAAATCGATCGCTCCAAAAGTTTTTTGCGGACTACGTCTCATGTCCTTTAGTACTTCCGCGTCCGAACTCTGAACCGGGCAATGGAAAACTTTCAAGAGTCCCCGTTCGGCCAGCCGCAAAAGATCAGCGGCCATTTCTGAGGCGGTATGCGGTTCAATGTTTCTAATCGACATCGGCTTGTTATGCTTTTCCGCCAGCAGGCACCACTCGGTCAGCTGTTTTACCGACGGGCTATCCGCGATAAGAAGGACATTTTCGTGAGACAAAAATTCTTTTTCCAATTTTTCCGTCTCCAACTCATACGGCTTGCCGCGCGTTGTCCTGATGGTGCAGTAAGTGCAGCTCTGGGAGCACCCGACGCTGATTCGGAGAGGATACATTTCCCTAAAAAGATGGCCATCGGCAAGAGCATTATCTTTTTCCTCAAATTTCGGCACCCAAAAAGGTTTATCAAAATCGACCAACTCTCTTCGGTCAATTGGCTGATAATCCGTTCTTAAAGTATCCAGCCTCCTCAATCCTACCGTAAGATTGACATCAAAACGCTTAGCCAGACACCCGCCGATATAATAATCACGCCCGGGAAAATCGGCCATCAGCTTTTCCGCTTTCCGCAAATCATTCAAAATCGCGAGATCGGTTACCTGGCAGGAAAGGACGATCAGACTTTTAGCCTCGGCCGGCGTTTTGGCAATTTTTTCTGGATGGGAATTAGCCCAGGAAAGAATGTCGGAATAAACCGACATGCAGGCAGAACACAGGACATAAACTTTTTCTTTCAAGTCGTTCTCCTCGTACAAAGAACCTTCGCCAAAAATATTTTTTTCTATTTTCATATATTTTTCAGTTAATTATTAAATTTTGTCGAAGCGATTACTCCCACCCCCTCTCGCTCTTGCGCCCCTCGCTCGCTCGGGTCACAAGCGGGCAGAGGGAGAGATTGATGTGATTGATAGTGTTGATTATACACTATGTATCGGGTAAAAAAACGAGCCGATTGAAAAATTCAAGAGGCTCGTCCCGAGCGGAGTCGAGGGATCTCAACGCCATTCGGGATAAGTGTCTTTCCATCAGACGCGCCTGATTAATTATGAAAGAATCTCCACAATCTTCGGCTTTCGGCTTTTGAATCTGTAAGATGTTGCCGTCCGGTAGGCGCCGCGGGCGATTTTTCTCCCCGCCTCTTCCAGCAGGCCGAGCGACAGAATCTTTTTTCTGAAATTCCGTTTGTCCATCTTCCGCCCCAAAATTGTTTCGTAGACTTTTTGTAAATCAGTGAGGGTAAATCGTTCCGGCAAAAGCGACCAGGCGGCATTGGTGTATTCCAACTTCCACTTCAAGCGCTGTTTGGCGTAAACCGCGATTTCGTTATGATCATAAGCCAGGCGCGGCAATTCGGAACGCTGAGCGTTCCCATGGCCTCGCTCAGCGGGGGCGGAAAATTTCCACCAGCGGACATCCGCGTATTTCGGCAAAGTTTTGAGGATGATTTTTTCCGATGGGATGAGGGCAAGATAGGCCACCGAGATTACCCGGCCGAATGGATCGCGGGAAATTTTTCCAAAAGTATAGAGTTGTTCAAGATAAATATTTTGAACATTTGTTTCTTCATGCAAAATTCTTTTCGCGGCCGCATCCAATTCTTCGCGTTTGCGCACCAACCCGCCCGGCAATGCCCAAACATCGGTAAAAGGTTTTTTCTTCATCTGGATGAGCAAGATATAAAGTTCGCCGTTGTTGACGGTAAAGATGCAATTATCCACAGCCAGTTTGATATTCTGTTTTGACGGATGCTCTGCGGTTTTTTTAGGCATAGTAGTGTTTAGTTAGTGTATTCTATACACATAGTACCATGCCCCTATAAATGTTGTCAAGGGGGATATAGAGACCGTTGAAAAACTTCGGAGCAACTATTATGGGCGATGATTTTCCCCCGCCTTTCCCCAAGGGGGAGCCTTCGGCTCGGCGGGACTCCAATCGTCCCCCGCCGCGGCGGGCTCCGCGGCGGGGGGAGGGCATTGTGGAGTTTTTCAACCCCCTAAGCTTGACAAAATCCCCAAAATGTGCTATAGTGGTTTCACGAGACTGCATCATAGCGGTCTTTTAAGATACTATGACCAATCAACTTCGAAAATTTAAGAAGTTTATAAACTCGTCTTTCTTCGGTATCAGCGGCATTCTTTTGGCATTAAACTCGGTGATGTTCCCGCAAATGAATCTCTTGGGATTTTCAAAGATTGCTCCTTCAAACGAAGCAGGCGAGATTCGAGCCGTTGAAGTTAACAAGCCGAGACCGCAACGCGCTGTCTGGGTAACGGTTACCGCCTACTCTTCCACGCCGGATCAGACCGACGACACGCCGTTTATCACGGCCAACGGCTCGCGCGTCCGCGATGGAATTATTGCCGCGAATTTTTTAAGATTCGGGACTAAGGTAAAATTTCCGGAATATTTCGGCAATAAAGATTTTGAAGTGCAAGACAGAATGCATCCGCGCTTTCCGAACCGGATGGATATCTGGTTTCCGACTCGTGAAGCGGCGCTGGATTTTGGCATCAAAAAATTGAAAGTGGAAATTTATTAAACCAACAAATTCTCACGGATTTTTGGCACTCCGATGCTGACGATACGGAGTGCCCCGCATCATAGGCATCGGGGCAGATTATCACAGATATTGTAGAGACGCAAAATTTTGCGTCTCTACGCGAACAACGATATCGTAGAGACGCCCCGGCGGGGCGTCTTTACTTTATCAAATCAAAAATCCTCCGATATAACTCGGAGGATTTTTGATTGGAGGCCTGGATGGGATTTGCACCCATGCATAACGGTTTTGCAGACCGTCGCCTTACTGCTTGGCTACCAGGCCATTTCATAATAAATTTATCAGAAAATCGCTGGCTTGACAAGTGGCGGCTTTTATGCTATGATAATCTATTGTTCCTTTTATTTCTAC
>CAYHOC010000050.1:0-7494 GCA_964358135.1 uncultured Gammaproteobacteria bacterium | reverse complement strand
GAGAAAAATCCGCCGCGTCCTTTTGCTCGCCGACGGTGCTGACCCCGAAAGTCATCCGATACCCCAGCTCCTGCAGGCGGCCGGCGAACTCGGTAATCTTTTTTAATTTTTTCTGGTCGTCTTCTTTCTCCAAAAGGTCGCTGACTTTTTTTAAGATTAATTTTTTCATTTCGGCGTCAAGGTTCTTGGCTATATCCGCGAGCTTCCTCGCCATCTTCGGCCGCTCTTTCTCCTTGAGGCGAAAAAATCCAGAAAGATAATCCTGCTCCAGTTCTTCCATCCCCTCGGCGCGAAGATGTTCGCCGAGCAATTTTCTTCGGTAAGCGATAATTTCATCCGTGCCCTGATAGCCGAAGATGTTGTCGTTCATATTTTTGATGGACAAAAAGTCGCCGCCCGGCACCAAAAAACTCACCAGAATATCGTTTTCCTTGAGCGCGAAAAGCTTGCCCCAGTTGCGGCGCTCGAGAATAGAGGCGGCGGTCAGCCGTTCTTTTTCAGAGAGGGTCTCGTCGCGGGCCAATTTTTCCGAAATAGCGGCTACCGCCAAATCACGCTTCAGCCGTTCAACCGGCGTTGGTTGCTCAATTTTTTCCGCCTTGCCGCCAAAAACCGCTTTGGCGCGGTTAGTGAAGGCCTCAACTTTCGCCGACGCCCGCTCCAAAACACCAAGCACTTTATCGGTAAAAGACGCGGCGGCCGGCGCGGCCTCCCGCTCGCTTACCTCATCGTCCAAAAGCGGCGGACGGATTAATTCTTTTTGCAAGACCGCCGCCTGCCGCTCGGGGGAGATTATTACTTCCGGAATTTCCCGTTTCCCGCGCTCGGCTGTGGATTGTAATTCTTCGTCTGCCATAGTTTTATAATTCAAGATTAAAAATTTAAGATTCAAAATTCGGGATTCATGATTATAAATGCTTCAATCTGGCGAGAAGCGCGCCGATCTTTTTTTTCTCGCTGGCGGCCAGTTTTTTTTGATAAATGTCCATCACCGCCAAATCGTATTTTTTCTTTTCGGCCAAGAGGCGGCGATAAACCGATTTGTCCTCGGCGATTTTTTCCGCCAGCATTTTTTGCTGATATTCATCGGCTTCTTTTAAAATCTTCTTGAGCGCTTCAAGTTTCGCGCCCGAAAGTTCGTTTAACCGCCCCTTCACCTCCAACTTAAAATACGGATCAAAAATAAAATTTTGGTCCAAAAGCCGGGCGATTTCTTGGATGATTTTGTCTTGGACTGGCATCAAATTTATTGTAGCAAAAATAAACAAAAAAACCAAGTTTGCGCTTGGATTCTTCTTGCCGCCGGTGGGACTCGAACCCACAAGGTCTTGCGACCACGAGATTTTAAGTCTCGCGTGTATACCAGTTCCACCACGGCGGCTTGATTCCTTCATATGTTAACATTAAAACAGACCGCCGTCAATATCTTGACAGCTGGATTTTTATATGGTATAAACTAGATAATCGCTCTTTTTTAGAGGTGGAGATGTCCCCAGTCAAAGACATGAACATCGCCCGGCAAAAACTGGAAGAACTGCTTGACATTCTGCCAATCAGTCCTGACGAAAAAGATAAGTTGAAAAGGTTTCTTCTTCCCAGGAATAACAACGAACTGCTCCAGGTGCTCCGTTGGTTGATTTCTAAGATATCCTGGCTCGCGATGGCTTGGCGATTCAAACGGCCGAAAGGAGGAGGCAATGATTGAGAAGCTTGGCGTGGATATCGGTCGAGTGATTATTGATCGCCCGCGAGACGCGCCCCGAGCGCAAACCGGCGATGCGTTACTTGCCGATGTCGTACCCGACGCGATTATCTCACTCCACCGGCTTGCGACCGAAAGATTTCATGACCGCATCTTCCTTGTTTCCAAATGCGGCGCGCGCAGACAAGAAGAGACCCTGCTTTGGCTGATTAAAAGCCGGTTCTACGATCTTACGGGCATCTGGCCGAGCCATACATATTTCTGCCGGCAAAGACACGAAAAAGCCGACATTTGCAGGAATCTCGGCATCACTCATTTTGTTGACGATCGATTGGAGATCTTGGGCTATTTGACGAAGACCGTCAAGCGCCTCTACCTTTTCAGGCCGCGCCCGGACGAGGTGCAAAAGTTCATCCAATTCCTGCCCCTTGTCCGCCGGGTTGAATCCTGGAAAGAAATGACGGACGAACTGTTGTAAGTTCCCTCCGAAGCAAGCCGCGCGCCCGCGCGGTTTTTTTAATCTTGCGAAAATCAATCTTTACTGCTAATATAATATTGTATCCCGATTATGTTTCTGATTTAAATAATATGGGCCAAATCATCGCCGTTGTGAATCAAAAAGGAGGAGTCGGAAAAACCACCACCGCGGTAAATCTCGGCGCGTATTTGGCATCTTTGGGAAAATTCGTTTTGCTCGTGGATATGGATCCGCAGGCAAACGCCACTTCCGGGCTTGGTATTGATCACCGCAACTTGCCGCACGGAATTTACGAGACGCTCATCGGCGCCGTGCCATTTAAGCATATTATAAAAGATACGCCGCACCCGGGATACCGCGTCGCTCCGGCCACCGTCAATTTGGCCGGCGCCTCAATTGAACTGGTGGATGTTCCGAACCGCGAATACCGGCTCCGCGACGCGCTGATGGAAGTGCGCGGCGCGTACGATTATATTTTTATTGACAGCCCGCCGTCGCTCGGGCTTTTAACGGTCAATACTCTGGCGGCCGCGGATAAGGTTTTGATTCCGGTGCAGGCCGAATATTACGCGCTTGAAGGGTTGGGGCAATTGATAGAAACCGTGAATCTGGTGAAAGAAAACCTGAATCCGAATCTGGAAATTTTGGGCGCGCTCATCACGATGTTTGACGGCCGGAACCGCCTCTCGCAGGAGGTGATGGAAGAACTTTATAAATTTTTTCCCAACCGGATTTACCGCACCGTCATCCCCCGCTCCGTGCGTCTGGCCGAAGCCCCGAGTTTCGGAAAATCTATCTTACACTACGATCCATCATCTAAAGGCGGCGTTGCTTATGAAAGGTTAGCCCGTGAATTATTGAACATTTAGGATAACACTAATGGGCTATCGCCCCACGGATAACGCTAATATTCGAGTTATTAGCGGGGCTAAAGCCCATTCGTGTAATCCAAAAGGAACATCTATGCTCGGACGAGGCCTGGGGTCATTGATCCCTCAAAAGGTCACCCAATCTCCAATACTAAAAAATGTCGCTCCCGAAGATAAGGGGCGGGTTTATGAAATTCCGCTGGAACTGATCGCGCCAAATCCCAAACAGCCGCGCGAAATTTTTAAGCATGACGATTTGGAGGGGCTGATTTCTTCAATCAAAGAACACGGCGTGCTCCAACCGATTATAGTTACCAAGACCGGTGAAAATAATTTTGAGCTCATCGCCGGGGAACGGCGTCTTCGCGCTTCAAAAATTGCCGGCAAAAAAACCATTCCGGCGATTATCCGCGCCGTCAAGGAACAGGAAAAACTGGAATTCGCGCTTTTGGAAAATATCCAGCGCCAAGATTTGAATGTTCTGGAGGAAGCCAAGGCCTACAAAAGATTAACTGATGAATTTAATTTGACGCAGGAAAAAGTTGCCGCTCGCATCGGCAGGGCGCGCTCAACGGTGGCGAATATTTTGAGATTATTATCTTTGCCGCAAGAAATTCAAAAAGCGATTTTGGACGAAAAAATAAACGGCTCTCAAGCGCGCATTGTCGCCGGACTGCCGGACGAAAAACTGCAGATGCAGATGTTTAAGAAAATGGTTGCCGGCATAATGAATGTCCGCCAAGCGGAGGAAGAATCCAAGAAAGCAAAAAATCAACAAAGCAAAAAAACAACCCAAGACCCAAACCTTGCGGCCAAAGAAGAAATTATCCGCGCCGCCTTGGGCACCAAAGCCGAAATTAAACGTCAAGGCAAAAAAGGCCAAATTGTCATCAACTTTTATTCTGACGAAGAACTGGAAGGAATCATCCGCCGCCTCGCGGAATTATAAGGGTTCTAAGAACCCTACATTGCGTGTGTAGGGTTCTTAGAACCCAACAGTAAATAACTCCGCCTCCCGCGGATTTTTTTAATTCATCTCCGTCGATACCACCAATCCACGAAATCACCATTCAATCAAAATACGGCGTAGGCAATGTTTTGATTGAACGATGATTTTTTAAGTGTTAAATTCATCACTGCCTCCGTTCACTCAGATTGTAGCTGCAGCACGAATTGAGTGAATCGGCTTTTTGAGATTTTTTTAATAATTAAAAAGAGCCCTCGCGTGAGGGCTCTGATTTTTATCCTGTCGGCGATTCCCAACCGACAGTGAGAATGCTCGTTTCTTTATTCCACGAAGTTCGCAAATCCAGCTTATGCAGTTCTTCTTGCAGACTGCGTATGAACGGAAAAAGGGGTTCCTCCATGTCAATATACAGAAGAGAAAGACTGCGCCCGACGGCTTCCTGCGCCTCAAATACAATTTGCAAAATCTTCGCCTCAAGCAACTTCTCCAGCCATTTTGCGCGCCTATCCATAGCATTCTTCGTCAGTTCCCGCAAGTTGTCGCCAAAGGTCCTTTCTTTCACCATCTCCCGCCTCCTTCTCTATGACGGAATGCCCATCTTGGCGTTTTCCAGCATATCAAGAACTATATTACCGCGACCATCATCTATGAGGGACTGCGGTGTTCTATACCCTAAATCAGGATGCGGAGAATTCAGCCAAAACCGCAAATTTTCTTCGTCGCAGAAGTAATCCAGCAGTTCTTTTTTGATCTCCGCGTCAGTTTTTGCGTTTGCCATCGCCCGCCTCCTCTGCTTCCTGCGTCCGCGCGTTTTTTCTGGTTGGCAATCGGTCGCCACATCCTCCGGATCCATTCCCGGCGGAACATCGTCGGCGGTCAAATCAGCCAACTTTTTCGTCCGCGGTATTGGAAAGTGATTTTTCATCACCCGCCTCCTTCAGCTGTGGCTACAGGCAGAGCCGCGCGCCCGCAAGAGCGGCTTCCAGCATATCAAGGACGATTTCTCCGCTACCGCCATCAATCATATTTTGCGGCGTTTGACCACCCAAATCCTCGCGCGGATGGCTAAGCCAAACCTGAACAGCCTTTTCGTTACCCAAAAAATCGATTAGCAACTCGTGAACCTTCTCGGCGATTTCCTGATTTGTCATCACCCGCCTCCTTTATTTTTTATTTTGCGCCAACAACGTCTCAACTATTTTAAGAAGACGATCGGCGCGACCAATGTCTATAAGAGATTGAGGAGTTACCATCCCCATTATTGGATTCGGCGTCTTAAACCAAAGATCAGCCTTCCTCTTGTCATTAAAAAAACCCATCAACAGTTTTCTTATTCTCATGACGATTTCCCCACCCAATATCTTGAACACCTCTTCCGGATCAACCCGCGGCAAAGCATTACCGCTATCTTTGATTTTAGGAAACGTCTTGCCGGTATTTTTAATTCTTTTCTTTCCGCGACGATTAGCCATCGTCAACCTCCTGTGTGAAAGAGCTATTTTATCTATAAGTAGATTAACATTAAAATATCGGGGCGTCAAGCGCTGCAACCAGCGTGCTGCAACCAGCGCTACAACCAGGATTTCCACGGATTTATAGCGGATTTTCACAGATATTTCAGCACCTTTTTATCTATTTTAACTTGGGGCGACCCGACCTCCGGGGACAAGGAGAGCAACTTGGGGAGGTCGGGGCGCTTTACCGGTCTCTACAATTTCTTTTCGCGAAGGCGGGCGCGGATTTTGCCGCGGGCGCCGGCGGTGCGGACGAATTTTACCCAATCAGCGTTTGGGGTTTTCCGGTTTTTGTCGGTGATGATGAAAACCACATCGCCGCTCTTGAGCTCGTCGCGGAGCGTGGCCATCTCATCGTTAATCATCGCGCCGACGCACTTGTCGCCGATATCGCTATGAATCGCGTAAGCAAAATCAACCGCCGTCGCCCCCTCCGGCAAATCAATCACATCGCCCTTGGGCGTAAAGACAAAAATCCGATTTTGAAAAACATCAATTTTTAACGACTCCAGCGATTCCAGATATTCTTTTTTGCCTTCAATTTCTTTCTGGATTTTGGCGAGCTCCTTCATCCACGGCACCTGTTTGGGTTCGGTCAGCACCCGCTTGCCGGCCTCGTCGTACTGCCAGTGCGCGGCAATACCATACTCGGCCTCGTCATGCATTTCTTGGGTGCGCATCTGAAATTCCACAATCTCGCCGTCTTCGCAAAAAATTGTGGTGTGGAGCGAGCGGTAACCGTTGGGTTTTGGCTGGGCGATATAATCTTTAATCCGGCCCTTCAGGGGTTTCCATTTTTGATGCGCCACGCCGAGCGCCGCGTAACAATCGGCCACATCTTTTAAAATTACCCGCAGCGCAACTAAGTCGTGAACCTTGGCGATGTCGCGGTCATGCTCCAACAGCTTTTTGTATAAACTATAAAGATGTTTTTTGCGGCCGGAGATGGCGATATAATCTATTCCCGCCTTATCCAGCTCGTGCCCCAAAACTTTTTTTACGCGCTCAAGATATTTTTCACCGGTGGCGAATTTTTCTTTCACCAAATTATCAACCCACCAATATTCTTTTGGAAAAACAAATCTGAAAGCGATGTCTTCCAACTCGCCCCGCAGTTCCCCCATCCCGAGACGATTAGCGATCGGCGCGTAAATTTCCAAGGTCTCCAGAGCGATGCGATATTGTTTTTTTGTGGATAAAGCGCCAAGGGTCTGAAGATTATGAAGACGGTCGGCAAACTTAATTAAGACGACGCGCAAATCCTGGGCCATGGCAATAAACATTTTGCGGAGATTTTCAATGTAGCGCTCAAGGCCGCGATATTTGATGTTGCCGAGCTTGGTCACGCCCCTCACCATTGAAGCGACATCATCGCCGAAATTTTTTCGGACTTCCTCAAAAGTCACTTTCGTATCCTCCGGCACATCATGCAAAAGCGCGGCGATGATGATCGGGATGCCCAGCTTCATTTCCGCCAGGGTCTGGGCCGTGGCCAAAGGATGAATAATATAATCCTCGCCCGAAACCCGCTTTTGCCCCGCGTGCGCTTTTTCAGCGAACTCAAAAGCGAGCTTCACCATATCCAGGTCGGCCTTGGGATGATATTTTTTGATTGTGTTTAATAATTTCTGTAACGCCATGCTAACTTGATTTTATATGAAAATCGGATGCTTGACAATCACCCCACCCTCTCCCAACCCTCCCCCGTCAAGGGGGAGGAATTTTGTATTACAATTCTATCCGACACCAAATCCCCCATTCCCCCTTTCTGAAAGGGGGAAATTCTCTCACAAACAAAAAACCCTGGACGATTTAACATCTAGGGCATTTTGCTTGGCATAGGGAGAACCCTTTGCATCACAGATATACTATATCACAGTCTTAAAAATCCGTCAACCCAGTATATCAACTCCCGGCTTACCCCGACAGAAGTCGGGGTTAAAATTTGGTGATAATTTTTGAAT
>CAYHOC010000049.1:5325-7523 GCA_964358135.1 uncultured Gammaproteobacteria bacterium | reverse complement strand
ATTAAGGAATTGCGGTCAGCGCAAGAAGAGATCGACCGTCTGGAGTCGGAAAGACAAAAACTCCAAGAAGAATTTGAAGGTTAAAACACCCCCCCCTCCTTAATTAAGGAGGGGGGGGTGGTCACCCCCTTGATTCAAGGGGAGGAATAAAAATGTAAATCAATGGCTAATCAAAACGACAATTTTTTGGATAAATTTCAATCATTGCCTGAAGAGGCGCAGGATTATTTTTTGGATGAAAAGACCGCCGATAAGATGCTCAAGCTCGGCAAGGATTTTAAGTTGTCCGAAGAGCAAAAATCGGCGCTGGTTGATTTGGCCGGAGACATTTCGGTCAAGAGTATTTCCATTAAAGATACTTTGGCGGAAGTTGAGAAGTTGCCGGGTTTATCCGGCGAGCCGGCAAAAAAACTCGCGCTGGCGTTTTTGGGCGAATATTTTTTGCCGCTTAATGAGTTTTATGATAATGAGGTCTCAAAAGAAATCGCGCGGCTTGGGGGCAAGATAGAAAAATTTTCCAAAGAAAGAGTGTTGGTAAGGGAAGAAAGCGCGGGAGACGCCGCCCGCGAGGCGCTCGGGGAATTCGGCGAGTTGGCGTTGGATGAAAACTTAAAGCATCGCTTGGAAGAATTGATTGAGTCGCGGCTCCGCGGCGTGCGGAGCGATACTGATTTTAAGAATATTCTGATGCGCAGTCCCAAAGTCGGCGGGATGGGTCTTGATGAAGAAACGGCGAAAAAAATTATTGACACGACGGCCGAAAAAATGCGCTCGGTGAAAATCGTGAGCGAAAGCTCTCTCCCTTTGGACTCGCGATCCGAGCGAGCGCAGGATGCGAGAGAGTCGGAGAGGGATTTTTTGAAGGAACAAAGAAGGGAAGAAAAAATCCCCCCCCGCCCCCCTTTTCAAAAGGGGGAGGAGACGGTTCCGAAGCCCGAACCTCCAAAACCATCATCAGCTGTTAAAATTGAATTAATCAAACCGCCGCCGCCGAAACCAAATTCCTCGCCCAAAAAGGACGAGTCGTCAAAATCAATTCCGCCGCCGGTAAAATTGGTCGCCGCTCCGGAGGTCGTTCCTCCCGAGGAGGCGCGACCTCCCCAAGTTAAAAAAGAAGTAGAAAAGAAATCAGAAGAAAAAATCCTCCTCGTTCCCCCTTTATCAAAGGGGGAGGACATCAGTGAGATTCGCGAAAATCCGCGTAATCGCAAACCTGAAATTAGCGAAGCCGAGCTTCAGCGCGAAATTGAGCATATCAAGCATAAAGTGATGAGCAAAGCCGAAGGCTCCCCCTTGGGGTCGGAGTCAATCCCGATTGATTTTAAAAAAATCGCAAGTGATGTAATAGAAAAAGCGCAAATTAAATTAGTCGTTCCCGACGGTAAAATTCGTCTGGAAACAATTTTGGTCGCTCGCCTGAAGGATATTCGCGACAGCAATGAGACACGCGATATTTTGGCTCGTGATTTTTCACTCGGCGGAATTGGGATGAACGCGGCCGCCGTTGACGCGCTGATGCCTCTTTTGGACGGCGAGTTCAAAAAAATTGAAGAGCGTTTGAAGTCAGAGCAGGAAGAAAAAATCGCCGCCGTCCGCCGCGGAGAAGAAGAGGGAAGGAAAAAAGCGGCCGAATCATCGCGGGCGGATGAACAAGCGGCCATGGATAAAAGATTTCAGGCGTTGGTAGGCGGAAAAAAATTCCCAGCTGGCTTTGGCGGGGGCGAGGTCTCCTCGCCAGAAAATGATGCTCCCGAAGTCAAAAAAATCCCCCTCTCCGCCTCGGGCGGAGGTCCCCCTTTATCAAAGGGGGAGGGTGGCCGTAGTGGCGAGGTCTCTTCGTCCGCCGCGGCCGGCCGTCCCAAAGTTCAAGACATAAGATACAGCACCAAGCTGGTCGGGCCGGTTGAGGAAATAGGCGCGCTGACGCTTACCGATTTTAGGCGACTGGGCAAGAATCCGCAGGAAATCGTTTCTAAAATCAGAGGAAAAGTTGAAGCGCTAAAGCTTGATTCAATTAAAAAATGGCAAGAAGGCGTTGCCGCCTGGTCCGGCTCGGAAGTCAATAAACTTTATCTTTCGCTGTTTGGCGAAGCCATCCGCGAGAGAAAGAGCATCAAAGAAGCCGCGTCGGCGCGCGACAAACGCGGCGAGCCGTCTTTGAACGAAGAAGAGATAAATGGTATAATGGAATTGAATAA
>CAYHOC010000049.1:1248-5225 GCA_964358135.1 uncultured Gammaproteobacteria bacterium | reverse complement strand
ATGAACCAATTCGTCGTTCCCCAATTCATCGACAATGAAGATAAGATTTTAGGCCCGATTACGGTGCGGCAATTCGTGATCGCGCTGGTGGCCGGGCTGCT
The DNA here is from genome assembly GCA_964358135.1 of uncultured Gammaproteobacteria bacterium. Lineage (GTDB taxonomy): Bacteria > Patescibacteriota > Patescibacteriia > CAYHOC01 > CAYHOC01 > CAYHOC01. The sequence goes on along the minus strand of CAYHOC010000049.1, from coordinate 5,124 downwards.
TGATTTTATTTTCTATAAGTTGTTTGATTTCGCTTTATTTCTGATTGTCGGCATTCCCTTTTCCGGGTTTGCGCTGGTAGTTGCTTTTATAAAAATCAACGCCCAGCCGTTTCATTTTTTCCTGTTGAACTTGTTTCAAACGCTAAAGAAGGCGCCGCGCCGCGTCTGGAATAAAAATTTAAGAGACAGCGAAGTGAGGCAATATATCGTTAAGCCGCCGCCTCCGCCGCCTCCGCCGCCGCCGAAAAAGGAATTCATTTCCCGCAGCCGTCTTTCCGACTTGGCGCTTCTCGTTAATACCGGGGGGATGTACAAACCGGAAGAATGATTTATTATTCAATATTAACGGGTTAACGAGTTAACGGGTTGATATGAAGATTACAAAATTTGAAGATTTGAATATTTAGAGATTGGCTTTTTTAGAAAATAAAAGAAACGGCGGTGAATTTATAAACAATAAAAAATGAACTCGTTAACTCGTTAACCCGTTAATAATTAATATGCCGACAGTTAAACCCCGAGCCACTACCCAGCAATATCTTGATATCTCGGAAATCCGCGAGGATATTGTTATCCTAAAAGACGGCACCCTGCGTTCAATTCTTTTGGTTTCCAGCATCAATTTCGCGTTGAAGTCGGACGAAGAACAGCAGGCGATTGTCTCCGGCTATGTCCAGTTTTTGAATTCCATTGACTATCCGCTTCAGATTGTGATCCAGTCGCGGCGCTTGGACATCGAGGGTTATTTGGAAAAATTGAAAGTCGCGCAAAAGGAACAGCAAAATGAGCTGTTAAAAATTCAGATCGCCGATTACCGCAGCTTTGTCGGCGAACTGGTGGAGCTTGGGGACATCATGAGCAAAAGATTTTATATTGTTATCCCGCTTGATCCGGCAAAAAGTTCCAGTAAGGGTTTTTATGGGCGGCTGATGGAGGCCGTTTATCCGGCAGTTTCGCACCGGCTTAAGGATGAGCAATTCAAATCAAGAAAAAGAGAGCTCCTGCTCCGCACCGAGCAGGTAATCGCCGGGCTTTCCGGAATGTCGCTTCAAGCGGCGATGCTTGATACGCAGGGGCTGATAGAATTGTATTATGGCCTGTATAATCCGGAGCTCATCAAGTCCGAAAAGGTGGAGGATATAAATAAAATAGATGTTGAACACTAGTATAATTTTTTATTCATTATTAACGGGTTAAAGGGTTAACGGGTTCTCATTTTGAGAAGAGCGCATTTAATAATAGCTCGTTAACGCGTTAACTCGTTAATCGAATAATAGATAATCAAGATAAATTTTATGGCTTTTACGCCAGGGGGATTACAATCTGGGGCGCCAAAAGAGGTTAGACCGCTAACTCCGGAAGAGCAAAAAAAACTGGAAGAAGCGCGTCATCTGGCCGAGGAAAAAACGACCCTTGAAGAAGAGAGGGTCTACCGCAAGGGCAAGGTGACCATCCGCGATCTGATCGCGCCGGCGGCAATGGAAATCACGCCATCCTATATCAAAGTCGGCGATGTTTTTTGCCGCACGATGTTTGTAATGACCTATCCGAGGTATCTGACCATCGGCTGGTTCGCGCCGATTATAAATATGAATACCAGCTTGGACATCTCAATGTTTTTTTACCCGGTGAAATCCGAAGTAATTTTGAAACAACTTAAAAAGAAAGTCGGCACGCTTGAGGCGCAGATTAATTCCGACCAGGACACCGGCAAGCCGCGCGACCCGGTAACCGAAACGGCGTTGCGCGATGTGGAAGGTTTGCGCGACAGTTTGACGCAGGGAACGGAAAGATTTTTTCAGTTCGCGCTTTATGTGACATTTTACGCGAAATCCAAAGACGAGCTGGATCGCATTTCCGGAGATTTGGAAACAATGTTCGGTTCAAAGCTGATTTTCTCCAAACGCGTTTTTTATCAGGCCGAGCAGGGATTTAATTCCACTCTGCCGCTCGGGCGCGACGAACTGATGATCACCTTCAATATGAACTCGTCGCCGATTGCCGCCTCTTTTCCGTTTATTTCTTCGGAGTTAAGCTCCGACAGCGGGATTCTCTACGGCATCAACCGGCACAATAACAGTTTGATTATTTTTGACCGTTTTTCAATGCAAAATGCCAACGCGGTTGTTTTTGCCACCTCCGGCGCCGGTAAAAGTTATGCCATAAAATTGGAAGTCCTGCGAAGTTTAATGTTGGGGGCCGAGGTGATTATTATTGACCCGGAATACGAATATAAGCATCTTTCCGACGCGGTCGGAGGAACCTATGTTAATGTTTCCTTGGCTTCGGAAAGTAAAATCAATCCGTTTGATTTACCGCGGCCGGTGGGCGAGGAGCAGTCATCGGAAGATGTTATCAGAAATGCCGTGATCGTGGTGAAGGGTTTGTTGAGAATTATGCTGGGACAGCTGACCTCGGCCGAGGACTCTCTTCTTGACCGCGCGCTTCTTGAGACCTATGCCAAAAAAGATATTGTCCCGGGAGTGGATTTAACCAAGGTTGCGCCGCCGACGATGCAGGATTTGGCGGAAGTTTTGGAAGGAATTACCGGCGGCGGCGATATGTTGATCCGCCTGAAGAAATATACGGAGGGAACATTTGCCGGCCTCCTGAATTCGCCGACTAATGTGGAGATAAAAAATAAGCTGGTGGTGTTCAGTGTGCGGGATTTGGAAGACGAGCTTCGCCCGATGGCGATTTACACCATCGTCAATCACATTTGGAACACGATCCGTTCCGAAAGGAAGCGCCGCATCCTCGTGATTGACGAGGCCTGGTGGCTGATGCGCCATGAAGACAGCGCCAAATTTATTCACGCGCTGGTGAAACGCTGTCGCAAGTATTATTTGGGCGTTACCACGATTACGCAGGATGTTAATGATTTTTTGGCCTCGCCTTACGGTATGGCAATTTTGACCAATTCTTCTCTTCAGCTTCTTTTGAAACAATCGCCGGCGGCCATTGACTTGGTGCAAAAAACCTTTATGCTGACGCAGGGCGAAAAATATCTGCTTTTAGAATCCGGAGTGGGCGAGGGGATTTTCTTTGCCGGCGCCAAACACGCCGCCATTAAAGTAGTCGCGTCATATACCGAGGACCAGCTGATTACCTCGGATCCGAAACAATTATTGGAGATTGAACAGGCGAAGAAAGAATTTGGAGATAGCAACAAGCCGGCGTAAAAGTAAAAAGTTTATTGTATCTTTGTAAATAATTTTGATTAAAACATTTTGGATAACACGAATGGCTTCGCCCACCAATTACACGAATAAAAATTAGTGTTATTGGTGGGGCGCGAGCATGCCTACCGGCAGGCAGGCCCATTAGTGAAATCCTACCAACATGAGTCGTCGCAATAAAATTTTAATTATCATCGCGATTCTGTTAATTATAGCAGTGTTGATTTTATTGTGGTTTTTATTTTTCAAAAAAAATCCGGTTTTTGTAAGCGGAGAGAAGCAAATTCCCAAGCTGCCCGAGGTGCAAAATTTGACTCCGCGGATTACCGCCGAACAGCCGAAAGCGAAGCCCGCGGACCTGGCTCGTCAGACGATTGAAGCGTTGGCGCGCGTTTTTGCCGAGAGATTCGGAAGTTATTCTAATCAAAGCGGGTACTTGAATGTCACCGATCTTTATCCATTGATGACGCCAAGCACGCAAAGATGGACCAGCGGAACTTATATTTCAAAGTTGAAGGCGGAAAATCCGACGGATGGCCAATTTTATGGAATCAGCACGCGGACGATCAATATCAAGTCCGTTAAGATTACGGACGGCGAGAACGCGGAGGCCGTTGTTTCCACCCAGCGCGAAGAAACGAAAGGCGCCGGCGTCCCAAGAATATTCTATCAGGACATCGAGCTGAAATTTTTGCGG
>CAYHOC010000049.1:0-1148 GCA_964358135.1 uncultured Gammaproteobacteria bacterium | reverse complement strand
AAGTCGGAGGAGGCGAAAAAGATGAATTTTTTAATTAAAGATTGGCTGCGACGGCTCAAAAATAATTTTTTAGACGCTATCTTTCCCAGATATTGCGCCGGTTGTGAAAAAGAAGGCAAACTGCTTTGCGGGGATTGTCTTTCAAAAATAAAATTGTTGGAAGATTTTTTTTGCCCAAATTGTAAAAAGTCATCGGTTTTTGGGAGGGTGTGCGAAAAATGCGCGGGCAAGATGGAGATAGACGGCCTCATTTCAGCCGTTCAATACGGCATTCCGGCGGTCAGAAAGGCAATCTATGCGTGGAAATACGGCTCGGTAAAAGAAATGGGGGAGGTGCTCGGCAACCTCTTTTTGCGTTATATGGAAAAGCACAAGACGATCTTTGAAAATTTCGGCGGAGCCGTTATTCAACCGATTCCTCTGCACAAAAGAAGATTGCTGGCCCGCGGTTTTAATCAGGCGGAATTTTTAGCGGATGTCCTTTGCCGGTCTTTGGGATACAAAAAAATTGATGTCCTTGCGCGGACGAAAAGCACCGTGCCGCAATCCGAGCTTAACGACGAAGAACGGCTGGAGAATTTAAATTATGCTTTTCAACTGCGCGGCAGTTGCGAGCTTAAAGGAAAGATGGTCATTTTGGTTGATGATGTTTTCACCAGCGGCGCGACGATGAATGAATGCGCCAAGCTCCTTAAATCTGCCGGCGCCAAAGAGGTCTGGGGCGTTACGCTCGCGAGGGGGTAGCCGAGATTGACTTTTTAGGTAAAATATTGTATATTGAGTTTAAATCTGATTATGTACTATGTTTATTTATTAAAAAGCATCAAATTTAATCGTAAATATATTGGTTGCACGGAGGATCTACAAGAGAGGGTGCGGTATCATAATGATGGACGAGTTGCAAGCACAAAATTATTTAAACCGTGGAGATTGGTATATTATGAGGCTTTTTTAGATAAATACGACGCCTTTGCGAGGGAAAAAGAATTAAAGAATGATTATACCAAAAAACGCCATTTAGTAGAAAGATTAAAGAATTCATTGAAATAATAGTTTATCTCTGTTTTGGAAGGGTGGCTGAGTGGCCGAAAGCAGCACACTGCTAATGTGTTGACCCCTCAAAAGGTCCGTGGGTTCGAATCCCACCC
>CAYHOC010000048.1:0-7536 GCA_964358135.1 uncultured Gammaproteobacteria bacterium | reverse complement strand
CTTTTTGCCGCAACAGGCGCAGACATAGATTTTTCCCCTTGGAGCGACTTGGTTCATGAGCATCCTCCTTATCTGGGTATAGCTTATCAAAACTTGGTTTTTTTGTCAACTCTCTACGATTTGATGCGTCCGCTTGCTATCTTTTAGGATATTGGTTAAAATTAAAGTAGTCCTTTGAAATCCACTTACTGACCATTCAGTAGATCCTCGCCAAATCGGCGGGACGAGTAAATATTTACCCCGATGACGATCGGGAAAAGTGGGCCCCCGGTAATCCCGGGGGTGAGACCATTTTGTGCTTCTATTTTTTCCGGATTTTATGCAGATAAAATTTGGAGAACAATTAATTCTTTATCTGTGCCCGCGTAATGTTTCGGATGGCAAGTCCTCCTTCTCCGCCAGCTGGCGGATACGGAGGACAAGAAAGGAGCAGGGAGATGCGCGTTTTCGCAATCGTCGGCCTACTGCTGATTGCCACCGCTGCCAGCGCGGCGATCAGAGAAAAAAGCGTGGAACAGATCCACAATGAATCCGCGCGAAAGATGTTTGTCCTAACCTTTTATCATTTTGCCGTGGATCGCGTCTGCGATGCGGCCAAAACCGGGGAGGAAAACGATAATTGCGCGCGGGCGCACTGGGCGCTCTGGCGCGAGATTGATCTGGTCAGAAAAGGCGTGAAATTGTATAACGGCATGCTTTACGACTACTGTTCGCGCCTGATGAATTCAGTCCGCGATCACATGCTGTTTTATCAAGAGCGCAAATAAACCCCAAAGAAGCGAGCCGAGAGGAGGCCGAAAATGAGGAAGACGGCAGTTCTGATGTTTTTGGCGATGTTTGCCGCTTGCGCCAATCCGAAACCCGCAGTTCAGTCACCGGCAAAAACCGTCCCGGCTTCCAATCCGTATGCTGGGCGTCCGGATCTTCTGAAAGAACGGCAAGTGGTGATTCAGCTGGTGGATCTCGGCAACAGAACTTTGGCAATGTGCGCGGCGGCCTTGCGCTTGGTTGCGGAAGATAAGGATGCGAAGCATGCCGCGCTTCTTAAAGTCGCCGCTCATAATTTCTGCGCCGAAAGATTTGATGAATATGCGGCGGTTGCCGACCAGATGAAAACGCGAGTTAACGGCGAGTATCTTGAAGCCGTAATCCTCCTGAAGCATGTAGGCAAGCTTCACGGAAAACTTGCCGGCGTGTTGGCGAATTGCGCGACGCTTGAGGGCGAGCCGGCCAAAAAGTGCGAGTCATACTCGCAGGCGCTCAACCTCGGCGCCAAGGTTCTTTCTCTTGAAGTCGGCGAGTTGCTTGAAAGAATCGTCGGCGAACAATCCGAGGACGGCTCTTCTAAAAAGGAGCATCGGCAATGATGCGTCGGAGTTTGCCCATCGCCTTCATTTTGCTTTCGGTCTCGCTGTGTTTAGCGGCGGAGAAAAAGCCCGCGGAGCCGCGCGAAATCATAAAAAACATTTTGACGCGCGAAGAATTGGGCGACGGCAACTGCAATCAGGCCATCCAAAAAGCCAACGAAGAGAAGGATAAAAAGAAAAGGGACTTAAAGAAAGTCGGTGTTGCCGAGTATTGCGCGAAAGAAAATACCGCGCTTGAGAAACTCGCGAAAGACGCGCAAAAAAAGCTCGCCGGTCCGCTGTTTCTTGTGGCCCGCGCTTTTGAGCTTGCCGCCGCCGCCTGGAGCGAGGCGCATAAAAAAACTTCCGCGTGTCTTAAACTTACCGGCGACAAGTATGATGAATGTCTGACAGCGGCAGGAAGCGCTCATCACCAAGGAATGGAATACAGAAAAATCGGCATTATGATTTACGGATATTACAAACCGAAGAAGTAGTTCATCACCCTCCGTTTTACGGAGGGTCTTTTTTATCTTGACACCGGGGCGATAATTTGTTAAGGTTTGGTCAGCTCCTTGACGCGGGAGGATAAGATGAAAAGGGTTAAGATGATTTTATTGGTTATGCTCGCGCTGTTCGTCTTGATTTTACTCATCGCGATTTGCCGCGGACTTTTCGGCCCAAGGCGGGCGGAACAGAAATCCGGCGAAGTGTCTTCGGCGGTCGTCAAATCATCGAGCAATGAGTCGGCGCCGCTCAAACTGCCGAGAATTACGGCTCCAACAGCGAATGCACAAGCAACCGTGGGAGAAGCTGGATTAGATGATGAAGACAAAGTTGAACGACAAATACGGTTAGCTGTAGCCGCAAAAAAGGCCAGTGACTTGGTATTTTCTAGCTGTAAAGGTATTTGGGAAGCACAGCCACTTGATCGAGAAGAAGAGAGTAGGTGTGTTGCAAAGAGAGAACGTGCGACGGAGTTGATAAGAAGCGCCTTGTCGGATGCTCGCGGTGAATATCGTGAGTATATAATGCTTTGTCTTGATTATGTATATTTTGCCGAGGAATATATGAAAAGTCCGGTCTGTAATACTCATAAATTTAGCTGTTATAGTAATTACGGAAACAAGTTTAGGGTATCCTGGGCGGAAGATCAGCAGGAATTTTTGAAAGAGAATGGAATAGAGGTGGTATTATGTTCAGAACAGGAATTGTATCAATACAAAGTGGTGCGTAAAAAAGCCTGTGAGTTTTTAGATAAATTTATAGAAATGCAGGAAAAATTTTTCATCCCTGAATGGGAGTAACCCGGAGCAACCGCTCTGGGATTTTTTTATTTTTATAAAAAACATTCTGACATTCTCGAGAATGTCAGAATGTTAAATTATGACATCAGCGGCATATTGGCATTGAAAAATCGGGTATTTGGCGATAGAATATATTCATGAACAACTTTTTTGCTCACCGACCGATTATCGCTTTGGCGCCGATGGCTGATTATACTGATGAGCCGTTTTCTTTGGTTTGCAAGGGATTCGGCGCGGACTTGATTTTTCGCGAAATGGTTTCGTCCGAGGCGATTGTCCGCGGCAACGAAAAGACGCTGGCGATGGCAAAAATCACCAAACCCGAACGACCGGTTATCTTACAAATCTTCGGCGCGAATCCAAAAGTGATGGCCGAGGCCGCGGCGATTCTTGAAGAAAAATTTAAACCCGATGGGATTGATATTAATATGGGCTGTCCGGTCCGGAAAATCGTCGGCGTCGGCGCCGGGTGCGAACTGATGCGGAATCCTAAATTGGCGGCTGAGATTGTCCGCGCCGTGAAATCCAGCGTCAAAGTTCCGGTCTCGGTCAAAATGCGTCTTGGCTGGAAAAAGAAAGACGAGATTTTAAAATTCGCGCCGATGATTGAAAAAGCCGGCGCGGATTTTATCACCATTCACGGCCGCACCCGCGATGAGCAGTATTTCGGCGAGGCGGATTGGGAAATGATCGGCCGCGTAAAATCCGCGGTAAAAATTCCGGTCATTGCCAATGGGAGCGTTTGGACTGCTGATGACGCGGCGCGGTGTCTTCAAATGACAAAAGCCGATGGCATCGCCATTGCCCGCGGCGCGCTTGGAAATCCCTGGATATTTGAGGAGATTAAGAACGCGGTTTCCCCTCCTTACCAAGGAGGGGTGAGGGGAGGTAAATTGCCTGTCGTTACCCCCTCCAACTCTTACATTCCTCGCTCGCTCGGAAAGCAAGTAGTAGGGGGGAGAGACGCGACGGAAATCACCCGCGTCATTTTTCGCCATCTGGAGTTTCATCTCAAACATTACGGCGGGACGCCAAGCGTTCCAAACAGCTATGTTGAGCGCGGCGAGCGCGGCATCGTCACTTTCAGAAAGCATCTCGTCTTCTATTTCCGCGGAGTTCCGAACGCGAAAGAATTGCGCGCTCGGCTGGTCGCGGTCAAGAGCGAAAAAGAGCTTAAAAATATCTTGTCTTCCTTGACGCCGGAAAAGGTGGTATAATAATCATATAGGTCAGGCGGCCCAGAGGAGGAATATGCCCCGTTAGAAGTCTGTCGTTTGCGGGAAAGCGTGAGAAATAAAATAAGATAGTTAATTTTGTCGGATGAGCTTATTGATTTGTAATAAAACCTTTTTTAATTTTTTATTACCAAGGACTTCTAACGGGGTATGACACAAAACAACAATCAACAGAAATACATCCAATCATTCGCCTTTTTGGCTATTTTAGCCGGAACCCTTGTTTTGGCTTATTTTATTTTTCAACCTTATTTGGCGATTATTATTTTGGCCGGCGTTTTAGTCATTTTTTTCCAACCTCTGTATAAAAAATTTTTAAAGTTCTTTAACGGCCGCGGCAGTTTGGCGGCGTTTGTCGTGGCGGTGATCGCGCTTCTCGCGCTCGCCATCCCGCTGGGTCTTTTTGTCGTCGTCATCTCAAATGAGCTGGTGAGCACTTACAAGTTTTTTAGCGCCTACAATCTTTCAGGGTTTATTCAGTCCCTGCAAAATTGGTTTGGCGGTGTTTTTGGTTTTGACATGCAAATCGCGGCAATTGATTTTGACGAGTATATGAGGTCGATTTTTGAATTTTTGGTTAAAAACATTTTGAGTTTCTTTTCCAATGTCGTCGATTTCATCGTTAAAATTGTCATTTTTATCATGACGCTATTCTATCTGTTCCGAGACGGTTCAAAGATAAAAAAATACATCGTTCAGCTTAGCCCGATGTCGGATCATTACGATGAGGCGATCTTTGACCACCTGATCTTGTCGGTTAAGTCCATCATTGGAGGAAAGATTGTTGTTTCGTTGGTTCAAGGAATTTTGGCGATCATCGGTTTTACGATCTTTGGCGTTCCCAATCCGGCAATGTGGGGTTCAATGGTGGCGATTGTGGCTCTAATTCCGATGATCGGAACTTCAATTATCGCGATTCCGACCATAATTTATCTTGCCCTCAGCGGGCAGGTTGGCGCGGCGATCGGACTTACTGTTTGGTCAGCCGTGGTCGTTGGACTGGTTGACAATATTTTGGGACCGAAACTTATCAGCCGCGACATTAAAGTGAATCCTCTTTTGATTTTGCTCAGCGTCTTTGGCGGGCTGGCGCTTTTCGGTCCGCTCGGGTTTCTTTTTGGGCCGCTTATTTTGAGCTTGCTTTTCGCGCTTTTGGAAATTTATCAGAAAGAGTTTAGGAATTATATCAGCGGCAATCATTAAAAAACCCGTAGGCGTTCGTTGAGTCAGCGGCGTCTTTTTTTATTATGGTAATAGTGTTATAATTTTTAATGTCTATGAACCAATAACCGGGAACCAGGAATCGAAATATGAATAAGCAAGAAGCCAAGGAGCGCATCGCCAAACTGCGGAAAGAAATTGACCATCATCGATATCTTTATCATGTGCTGGATAGGGTTGAAATTTCTGACGCGGCGCTGGATTCATTAAAACACGAACTCTATAAACTGGAACAGCAATTTCCGGATTTGATTACTCCGGATTCGCCGACCCAGCGCGTTGGCGGAGAGGCGCTGAAACAATTTAAAAAAGTGACGCATAAAACCCCGATGCTCTCCATTGAGGATGTTTTTTCGTTGGAGGAATTTGCCGATTGGGAGAAGCGGATTCAAAAACTTGTTCCGCGCGCTAACTTTGATTATTACGCCGAGGTAAAGATGGATGGGCTCGCGGTATCTCTTATATATAAAGACGGCGTGTTTGATGTCGGTTCTACCCGCGGCGACGGCAAAATCGGCGAAGATGTAACGCAGAATCTAAAAACCATTGAAGCGATTCCTTTGAGTTTGCGCGAGCCGAGCGAGCGCGAGATTGATCATTTTTTATCAAAATACGGCGACGAGCTTGATAAAAAGATTTTTGAGCGGAAAATTAAAAATTTGAGCAGTGAGGTTGAGATACGCGGCGAATGCTTTATGACCAAAAAGGTTTTTGATGAATTAAACCGCGAACAGAAAAAAATGGGCGAACCGCTTTTTGCCAATCCCCGCAACATTGCCGCCGGCAGTATCCGTCAGCTGGATTCCAAGATTACCGCCAGCCGCAAATTAGATTTTTACGGTTACGCCCTGATGACCGACTTTGGGCAAAAAACGCACGAAGCGGCGCATGAAATTTTACGGCTTTTGGGAATTAAAGTTAATCCCGAAAACCGACGCGCAAAAAATCTCGCCGAGGCGGGAGAATTTCATCAACATTTGGAAAAAGTCAGGCCGAAATTAAATTATTGGACCGACGGCGCGGTGGTGGTGGTAAATGAGAACGATATTTTTGATAAATTGGGCGTGGTCGGCAAAACGCCGCGCGGGATGGTTGCCTACAAATTTCCGCCGGAGCAGGTGACGACCGTTGTCCGCGCCGTGCGCTGGCAGGTTGGCCGTGTTGGCGCCGTCACGCCGGTCGCGGTAATGGATCCGGCAAATGTCGGCGGCACCACCGTGCGGCACGCGACACTTCATAACCTGGATGAAATCAAACGATTGGGCGTAAAAATCGGCGATACCGTTATTTTGGAAAAGGCCGGGGATGTTATCCCAAAAATCGTTCAGGTTTTACTAAAGCTCCGTACCGGTAAAGAAAAAGAAATTCATACTCCGACGCATTGTCCTGCTTGCGGCACCAAGCTCATCCGTCCGGAGGGCGAGGTGGCCATCACCTGTCCGAATAAAAAGTGTCCGGCAAAAGATAAGGAGCGAATGATTCATTTTGTTTCCAAAAAAGCGTTTAATATGGACGGTTTGGGAATTAAAATTATTGAACAACTAATGGATGAGGGACTGGTGTCCGCGCCGGCGGATTTATTCCGCCTCACCAAGGAAGATTTGATTGATTTGGAAAGATTTGCGGAAAAATCAGCAACGAATGTGGTGGAAGAAGTCAGTAAGCGAAAAGAAATAGAGCTCTCGCGTTTTATTTACGCGCTTGGTATAAAACACGTGGGCGAAGAAACGGCGTACGATTTGGCAAAATATTTTGGCACTTTAAATCATTTAGTGGACGCGAAGCGGGAGGATCTGTCAAAAATTTCCAACATCGGCGAGGTGGTGGCGGAAAGCGTGGCCGAATTTTTCGGTGACAAAAAGAATCGTGACGAAATTCAAGATTTGTTTCACGTTGGCGTTCATGTAAAATCAGAACAAAAAAAGGCGGTTAATCCCAAAATCGCCGGCAAGTCATTTGTTATTACCGGTTCTCTGGATTCGCTCACTCGCGAAACCGCCCAGCAAAAAATCCGCGACGCCGGCGGCGACGTTTCGTCCTCGGTCTCCAAAGAAACCGATTTCCTCATCGTCGGCGCCGAACCGGGGAGTAAATACGACCGCGCCAAAAAGTTGGGAGTTAAAATCATTGATGAGAAAGAGTTTTTAAGGATGCTTGAGTAAATTAGCCGGTTTTGATATTGTAAAGGTAGGTTAAAATAATAATTTTTTGATTATGGCTAAAGAATGGCTTTTGAACGGTGCAATAAATCGTTGGGGATTACAAAAAAAGAAGCAAGTTGGCGCCGTTTCAGAGGCGATACGTTTGTGTTCCCCAAAAACCGTTAAAGACTGGGAGAAATATTACTTTAAAACTCTTTATCCTAAAGAGCATCTAGTTGAAATAGGAAAAAAATTATATATAAAAGTTTCTGAAGTTTTGACGGCG
>CAYHOC010000047.1:5265-7778 GCA_964358135.1 uncultured Gammaproteobacteria bacterium | reverse complement strand
GCTCCGAGCATCGCGTAAAGCCGGGCGTCAACAATATATTCGGTTCCGCTTCTTAAAACATCGCGGACGCGCGCCAAATCTCCTTTATTTCCCCAATAGGTGGCGGCCAAAAGGATAACGGAAGCGTCTTCCATAGAATACCCCAACTTCTTTGCTTTTTCAAGTTCGGCAAAACCTTCGCCGTCTTTTCCCTGCGACATCAGCGCCAGCGAAAGATAATAATGCGGCTCGGGAACATCGCCGTAAAAAGAAATCGCTTTCCGCGCGGCCGCCTCCGCCTCGTCCGGCAAACTTAAAAGCAAATTAATTTTGACAAGCTGCTGATAAATCTTCTGCCTTTCTTTGTGTTCGGATAATGAATTCTCCAAAATATTTTTCGACTTCAAAAGAATACCCCTGTCTTTTTCTCCCAAAATAATTCCCAAATCGCCGGACAAAATCGCATACCGCGGATCCTTGGGATTATTTTTTGCCGCCCGAGCCGATAAATCAAAAATCTCTTCCGCGTCTTGGCGCGAAAATACCGTCTCCCAAGAATTTGTTCCATTAGCAAAAGAAATAAAACTTGCGGCATATTCCGCCAGAATTTCTTCCCGAAACGGTCCCGCGAATGACGCGGCAAAATATTTTTTCCCGTCTTCCGCATTCCCGCGCAAAAATGCCGCGCGTCCCGAAAGCGCATTGCCGGAATCTTTTATCCGGGCAAAAACCGCGCTGTTAAAAATAAACAACATAAACGCGAGAGATAAAAATGCCGTCATCTTCCAAAGGCCGGTTTTCGGGCGGCTTTCCGCGCGCGGTTCATCCCCAAAAGAGGCAACGAGCGCCAAAACAACAAAAAATAAAAATAAAGAAATTAAGGTGTCAAAAATAAAAATTCCCTGGAGCAAATATGCCGCCAGCAGCGCGCCGAAAATCAGCGCAAAATCCTGCTCGCGGTTTTTTATTTCCCAAAGCCGCCGCGCTGACTTACATAAAAGCCAAACGAACAATCCGAATCCGACAATACCGCCCCAAACCAGCCAATCAATCCAAAAATTGTGCGCGTTGTCAAACCAGGTTTCGGAATATGAATGCTTCAGCATTTCGCCCGTATAAAAACTATTATACGCGGCGTTGAAATTTTGATACCCCCATCCCAAAATCGGATGTGTAAAAAATCCCCGCAGCCCGGCCTGCCAAGTTAGAAGCCGGCTTGATTCTAAAAGGCCGTATTTTATGGCGCTTGGGGAGAATCTTCCGCCGGCGTCGGCGGAAAAGAACCAAAGGCCCGCGCCTAAAATCGCAATCAATAAAATGAAAATTAAAATCCGCCGCGCGACCGATTTTGGAAAAAACCGCGAGCGATCCCTAACGGCGTAAAAAAAGAAAATCGCGGCCAGACCGAGGCCCGTGGCAACGATGGCGCCGCGCGCGCCGGTAAAAAACAAACCGAAAGCAATCAGCAAGATACCGGGTAAAAAATAAACCCGTCGGCAAAACTCGGCTTTCAAAAAAAGAAAAATCCCGATGAACAGCGGGAAGATTATCACGCTCGCGAAATAATCGGGATTATCAAAAGCGCTGCCGACTCTAAATCCTTCCCAGCCGGTTTTCAAGAATCCCGGAGAAACTATTTGAATCAAGCTGATAAAGCTCAAAACGACGCCGACAAAAAAAATCGCCGAAAGATAATTTTTCCTGAACCGCTCGTCAAGAAAAAGTTTGCCTAAAATCAAAAAGAGCAAAAAGATATGGAGCAACTCAAAAAGCCCGAGCATCCCGGGCCACGACCCAAAAAAACTCCGCTCAAAATCTACGCCGAAAACGCTCGCGACAAAAATCGCCGCCAAAAATAAAAACGCCGCCAAGTTTATCCCGCGAAGACGCGGGCGATGGCTATGATTGACCAGACAAAGGACAAAGTAGAGCCAAATGACGATTTCGCTGACGGCCAAAAAATAAAAAACTTTCCCGTGGACAAACGGATAAAAAAATTTTTGGCTGATAACAAACGGCGCCAAAAGCAAAAGATAAAGCCCAAGCCGGATGGCTTTAAGCAAAAAATTTTCCGTTTTTCTCAAATCGGCCATGTTCCTATATTATAATATCTATCCGATTTTGAATAGATGGCCGGAAAACTACCGACCCTTCACACATAGATCAATAAAGCAAAAAATTGCGAGTTTGAGTTCGGCCTGCCTACCGCAGGCAGGTGCGCCGCCGTGGCGAGGCGCTTTTTTCTGCCCACTGTTTCTGCCCACTTGACAGTTTTTGGCCGATATTATATCATATTTTTAGCACTCTCACCATGAGACTGCCAGATTTATGCCCGGTAGAGCAACTTTGACCGCGACCCGACATTTGTCGGGGCGCAAAAGCTGGTTCGGGCGTATAAGCACATTTGGTTAATTAGAGAATTTTTTATAAAGAATAAAGACAGCTTAGCTTTAGCTGCTGTCAAAGTTGTCTTACCGGGTATGCCCGGTAGAGCAACTTTGACCGCGACCCGACATTTGTCGGGGCGCAAAAGC
>CAYHOC010000047.1:0-5165 GCA_964358135.1 uncultured Gammaproteobacteria bacterium | reverse complement strand
TATGCCCGGTAGAGCAACTTTGACCGCGACCCGACATTTGTCGGGGCGCAAAAGCTGGTTCGGGCGTATAAGCACATTTGGTTAATTAGAGAATTTTTTATAAAGAATAAAGACAGCTTAGCTTTAGCTGCTGTCAAAGTTGTCTTACCGGGTATGAAACCGAGCCGCAAAGATATTTTGCTTGAACAGATTATCACCGAATACATTAAAACCGGCCTGCCGGTTGGTTCGGCATATCTGGCCGGGAAAAACGAGCTCGGGGTCTCGTCAGCAACAATCAGAAACGAAATGGCGGAGCTCGAAAAAGAGGGCTACCTCCGCCAGCCGCACATTTCAGCCGGCCGCGTGCCGACTGAAAAAGCCTATAAGTTATACTTAAAAAATCTCCATGCCAAAGAGCCCAAGGAATCGGAGAAGCGGGCCTTTGACGAAATTATCGGCCGTCTTCAAAAAGATCCCGAGTTGCTTCTCAAAAACATCGCCAAAACGCTGGCGCTTTTTTCCGGTGAAACCGTAATCTGGGGTTTCGGCGACGACGAGGTGCATTATACCGGCATTGCCAATCTTTTTAGCAAACCGGAATTACAGGAGAAAAAAGAAATCTGCGAAATTTCTACGGCCGTGGATCATCTAGATGATGTAATGTCAAAAATTTTTGATGAGGTTTCCGGGGAGCCGGTAACCTATCTCGGCCGGGAAAATCCTTTTGCTAAAGATTGCGCGACCGTGGTGGTTAGGGTCGGCGATAATGATGTGCTGGGTATTTTGGGCCTCACGCGCATGGACTATAAAAAAAATTTGGGATTCATTAATTATTTGAAAGAAATACTATAACAATCTCCTCCCCTTACTAAGGGGAGGTGGGGAGGGGTAACATTTGTGAATATAATATTTATTCGGGTTACCACCCCCCAGCCCCTCCTTATTAAGGAGGGGAGATAGAACACTATGTCCGAAGAATTAGAAAATTTACAAGAAGAATTGGATGCCGCTACCGTAGCCCTCGAGGCTGCGCGGAAAGAAGCCGCCGATAATTTGGACGGCTGGAAGCGGGCCAAGGCCGATTTTTCCAACCGCGAAAAAGATTTGGCGCGCGAAAAATCTGAATATCTGAAATTCGCCAATGCGCGTCTGCTTCTGGAGATGCTCGCGATTTATGAAAGTTTTGCGCAAGCGGTAGAGACGCAATGCCTTGCGTCTCCGCAGGATGGTGTCGTAGAGACGCAAAATTTTGCGTCTCTGCCAGATAACGTCTCCAATGGTTTCCTCGGAATCAAAAAACAGTTTGAAGATTTATTAAAAAAATACGGTTTGGAAAAGATTGAAGCCCTGGGCGCCAAGTTTGACTACAATCTGCACGAGGCGGTCGGGACGCTAAGCGTCCCTAAGACCACGCTCGGCGTGGACGGTACGGAAAAAATCCCCCGCGCCCCCTTTAGTGAAGGGGGAGAAAATGCCGAGTCCGGCGAAATCATCAAAGAAATCCAAGCGGGATACATGCTGCATGGTGAGGTGTTAAGGCCGGCAAAAGTGATTGTTGCGGAATAAATATTAAATTGACCTAATTAGTCTAATTACTCTAATTATTCTAAGGAATGCTAAAATATTTAATGCCAAAAATTTAGAAATTTACTCATTGGTTATTGTTTAGAATAATTAGGTTAATTAGGACAATTAGAATAATTTTTAAAAAGTATAATTAATTACGAGCCGCTATCGGAGGAATATCGGCCAATAAAAAAGTATGAAGATCATAGGCATAGACTTGGGTACATCCAATTCAGCGGCAGCGGTAATGCAGGGCGATACGCCCGTCATCATCCCTTCGGCCGAAGGAGCGACTTTGGGAGGAAAGGCGTTTCCGTCTTACGTGGCTTTTACTAAAGAAGGTCAGCTTTTGGTTGGCGAGCCGGCGCGCCGCCAGGCGGTCACAAATCCCGAGCGCACCATTTGGGCGATCAAGCGCAAAATGGGCACGGATTACAAAGTCCGCATAGATGATAAAGAGTACACTCCGCAACAAATCTCCGCGTTTATTTTGCAAAAGATAAAACGCGACGCGGAGTCGTTTTTGGGCGAGCCGGTGGCAAAGGCCGTCATCACCGTGCCGGCATATTTCAACGATGCCCAGCGCCAGGCGACCAAAGACGCCGGCGCGATTGCCGGGCTTGAAGTTGTCCGCATCGTCAACGAGCCGACATCCGCGGCCCTGGCTTACGGGCTGGATAAAACGCAAACCAAAGACCAGCAGGTTTTGGTTTTTGATTTGGGCGGTGGCACTCTGGATGTCACGATTATGAATTTTGGCGACGGCGTTTTTGAGGTGCGCTCCACTTCCGGCGATACCCAGCTTGGCGGCACCGATATGGATACCGCGATGATTGACCACATTGTCTCCGAGTTCAAGCGCGAAAGCGGGATTGACGTCTCATCCGACAAAATGGCGATGCAGCGCCTGAAAGAGGCGGCGGAAAAAGCCAAGATTGAGCTTTCCACCACCTTTGAAACCGAAGTTAATCTTCCGTTTATCACTGCCGACGCCGGCGGGCCGAAGCATTTACTGATGAAAATTACTCGGATGCAGCTTGAAAAATTGATTGACCCGATTATCGCGCGTTGCCGCCGTCCGATGGAACAGGCGATTGCCGACGCCAAACTTACTCCTGACAAAATTGAAAAGATTATTATGGTTGGCGGTCCGACCAGGATGCCGATTGTTCAGAAATTTATTGAGGATTTTGTCGGCAAAAAAATTGAACGCGGCGTTGACCCGATGGAGTGCGTTGCCAAAGGCGCGGCGGTGCAGGCGGCAGTTCTCTCGGGTGATGTAAAAGATGTTTTGCTTTTGGATGTGACGCCGCTCACGCTCGGCATTGAGACCTTGGGCAGCGTTTCCACTCCGCTCATCACGAGAAACACCACGGTGCCGACTTCCAAATCGCAAATTTTTTCCACGGCCGCGGACAATCAGACCTCGGTGGAAATCCACGTTCTTCAGGGCGAGCGCCCGATGGCCGGCGACAACCGCACGCTCGGCCGTTTTATTCTTGACGGCATCCCGCCATCCCCGCGTGGCATCCCGCAGGTGGAAGTAACTTTTGACATTGACGCCAACGGAATTCTGACCGTCACCGCCAAGGATAAGGCGAGCGGCAAATCGCAAAACATCACCATCAGGGACTCCGGCGCGCTTTCTAAAGATGATATTGAAAAGATGAAGCGCGAAGCCGAAACGCATGCCGAGGAAGACAGAAAACGCAAAGAAGTAATTGAAATGCGCAATCAAGCTGATGCCCTAATCCACACCACCGAAAAAGCGTTGCGCGATGCCGGCGACAAAGTTTCGGCTGAAGTGAAATCGCAAATTGAAACCAATCTCGCGGCCGTCAAAGACGCCAAGGGCAAGGAAGACGCCGGCGCGCTCAAGAAAGCATTGGACGAACTTTCGGAAACCATCCAAAAAATCGGCGCGGAGCTGTACAAAAACGCTCCGGGTGCCGCAGGCGCCGCTCCAGCCGGTGAAGAACCGAAAAAAGACGACGGCCCGAAGCCTGAGGACGCTGATTTCAAGGAGAAGAAATAAGAAAATTTCCTCCCCCTTGACGGGGGAGGATTGAGGAGAGGGTGAATAAAAAAACCCCGCCCAAAGGCAGGGTCATTCGTCGTAATCAATGTAGAAAACATACGGTTTGGGGATGAAAAAGAGCGTTTCTTTTTGTCCGGCGCGGCCAAAGCACAGATAGTCGCTGAGCATAAAGTTTGAAACCTCGCGGTCCCGGCCCGGATAATCAGGTCCGAAGATGTATCCTTCCGGCAGCCGCAAAACAAGCAATTTGGGATTAGCCGCGCGCCTCGTCACCGTGTCAATTCTCGTCAATTCAATGATCGCGCCCGGTACATCGGTACGCCGCAGTCGGATGTATCCGCTATCTTGAATAAGTTCAGTTTCGGGATGAAGAACAACGCATAGGCGCATCGCGTACCTCCGTGCATTCTTCTCCCCCTCGTAAAGGGGGAGCGAGAGGGGTTTTTGCGGGGATCCAGAGAACTAATTTCAATTTAGCACGCGCTAATTTTAAGCGCAAGATACCAACCTCCTCCCCTTTATACTCGCTCTCCGAGCAAGTGAGGAGTGCGAAGGTTGGGTGGGGTCACATTAATGAATATAATATTTTTTTAAGGTGACCACCCCCAACCCCTCCTTATTAGGGAGGGGAGATAATATTAAAGCTAATGTCCAAAGATTATTACAAAATTTTAGGAATTGAAAAAGGCGCGTCGGATGACGAAATCCGTCGCGGTTTTCGGCGTTTGGCGCAGGAGCATCATCCGGACAAGGGCGGCGACCAGGCCAAGTTCAAAGAAATCAACGAAGCGTACCAAGTGCTCTCCGACAAAACCAAACGCGCGCAGTATGACCAATTTGGTCAGACATTTGAAGGGATGGGCGGCGCCGGTGGTTATGGCCCATTTGCTGGCGGACAGGGATTCGGCGGGTTTGAAGGATTTGATATGGGAAATCTCAACGACATTTTTGGCGAGATGTTTGGCTCCGCCGGTGGGCGGAGGCGCGCCGAGGTCCGCGGGCGGGACATTGAAATGGATATGACGATTGATTTTAAGGAAGCCGCTTTTGGCGTGGCCAAAGTTTTGGAATTATATAAAAACGATACCTGCTCCCGTTGCGGCGGCAAGGGCGCGGAGCCCGGGAGTGAATTGGTGAATTGCGCCAAGTGCGGGGGTCGCGGGCAAATCCGCCAAGTCCAGCGGACAATTTTGGGAAATTTTGAATCGGTGGCAACTTGCGACGAATGCGGCGGTCGGGGAAAAATTCCGGCGAAAAAATGTTCGGCCTGCAACGGCGCGGGCGTGCACCGCGTGGCTAAAAAAATTAAAGTTGATGTTCCGGTCGGCATTGCCGACGGGGAAACATTAAAGATGTCTGGCGAGGGCGAAGCGGTGTCGCACGGACGAACAGGGGATTTGTATATTAATATCTCGGTAAGGCCCGACAAACGCTGGGAGCGCGATGAAAACGATGTTTTGTCCGGCATTGAAATTAATTTTCGCGACGCCGCTTTGGGCACGGAAGTGGAGATTGAAACCATCCACGGCCCGGTGATTCTAAAAATTCCCTCCGGCACCCAATCCGGCGCGATTTTTCG